>DASVVG010000070.1:0-28362 GCA_036386655.1 Caulobacteraceae bacterium
GGAAGGGCCGGCCGGCCGGGACGGGGACGCCGCCGTGATCCTGCGGCGGCCGCCGACCGGCGCCGTGCTGGCCACGGCACACGACATGGCCCGGGAGCACCGGGTGATCTCGGCGCTCGGGGGCACCGACGTCCCGGTGCCCCGGACCCTGCACCTGTGCACCGACACCTCCGTGCTCGGGGCGGCGGTGGGCGCCAGCCGGGCGGCCGTGGACGCGGGCTACGCGCCCAACGACTACCAGGTGGGCCAGACCGGCAAGGTGGTGGCGCCGGACCTCTACATCGCCATCGGCATCTCCGGCGCCATCCAGCACCTCGCCGGGATGAAGGACTCGAAGGTGATCGTGGCGATCAACAAGGACGCCGACGCGCCGATCTTCCAGGTCGCCGACTACGGCGTGGTGGGCGACTACAAGACCATCGTGCCCCAGCTCATGGAGGAGCTGAAGGCGGTCGGCCGCTGACGCGGCCGACCCCTCGCCCTCAGAACGGCTTCTGCAGCCGCCCCAAGGTCTCGCCGTAGGCGGCGAGCTCCCGGCCGGCGCGCCGGCCCAGCGCCCGCAGCACGGCCAACCTGCCGTGCGCCCGCCGCTGCGGCAGTCCGTCCGGCGCCCCCACGAAGCGGTGCACCGGCACGCGCGCGTGCTCCAGCGCCTGGACGGCTTCTGTCTTCGACATCTCCGTTCCTCCTTCCTCTGCGTCAGCGGGCCTGCGTCGTGGTCGACGCGGCCTGCACCGTCCCGGCCGGCGCGACAGCGATCTGCAGCGTCACGGCGCGGCCCAGCAGCTCGCTCGGCAACTGGTCGGCGCGGACCTTCTTCGCGGCCCGGAGGACCGCCTGGTCCACCGCCGTCAGGCCGCTGCTGTCGACGATCCGGACGCCGTTCACGCGACGGTCGCCGCTCACGCTGAACCGCACCACCGCCGTGCCTGGCGCGGTCGCCTCGGCGGCCGCCGCCTGCGTGATCTGCTCACGGGCGCCGTCCACCCATCGCTGCACGTGGCGGGGCTGCTCGGCCGCCGCCGCGGTGGCCACCAAAAGCGCCGCTATGGTGAAGAGAACTACCTTCATTGTTGACTCTCCTCGTCTTTTCGTCAGCCGCCGGTGCGGCGTCCGGTGCTGGGAAGATGGTCCCGCCGAGCTTCGGAAGCGAACGATGCTTTTTGCTTCTAGTTGTGAGTTGCGCTAACATCTCTGCTGATGCAGCGGCTGCCCCCCTTCACCGCCCTCCGCGCCCTCGAGGCGGCCGCCCGGCTGCAGAGCTACACGCGCGCCGCCGAGGAGCTGCACGTCACCCACGGGGCGATCAGCCAGCAGATCCGCGCGCTGGAGGAGGACCTCGGCACGCGTCTCTTCCGCCGCGACGGCAACGCCATGCTGCCCAGCGAGGAAGCGCTCCGCCTCGGTCGCCGCGTGGCCGACGCCACCCGGCTGATGGAGAGCGTCGTGGCCGAGATCCGGGCGGCTCACGGTCCGGCCTCGCTGACCATCAGCACGGTCTCCAGCTTCGCCACCCGCTGGCTGGCCCCGCGCGTCGGTTCGTTCTCCGCCCGCTTCCCCGACGTCCTGATCAACGTGCGTACGGAGGACCGGCTCGCCGACTTCCAGACCGACGGTATCGACGTGGCGATCCGCTACGGCCGCGGGGCTTGGCCGGGCGTGCACGCGGAGCCCCTATTCAAGGAGACGCTCTTCCCCGTCTGCAGCCCGGAGTTCCTCGCCCGCTACCCGATCGCCGCGCCCGCCGACCTGCTGCACGTGCCCCTCTTGCGCCACAGCTTCTGGCCTTGGCGGCTGTGGTTCCGTTCGCTGGGCCTGGAGTACGAGGAGCCCGCCACCGGGATGACCTTCGACGACTCCGGCGTGCTGGCGGAAGCGGCGGCCAACGGGCTCGGCGTCGCGCTCGGCCGGAGCACGCTCATCCAGCCCGAGCTCGTGAGCGGCCGGCTGGTCCGCCCCATCCCCATGGAGATCGGCGCCGAATTCTCGCACTTCCTCGTCTGGCGGCCCGACAGCCGCAAGCTGCCTCTGATCGAGCGCTTCAAGGACTGGATCCTCGAGGAAGCCGCCGCGTCAGCCGCGTGATCGCGGCGCCTTGTTGCAGCGCAGCATCTGGCGGCGGGCCACAGCTATGCTAGACCGCTCAAGCGTTACAGTAAGAGTGATCGCCTCATGACCGAGATCAGGACCGTCGGAGTGATCGGCGCCGGCCAGATGGGGACGGGCATCGCCCAGGTCGTCGCCCTCTCCGGCTACGACGTGCTGCTCACCGACGTGTCGCGTGAGCGGGTCGAGGCGGGCCTGGAGGCGATCCACACCGCCCTGGACCGTAAGGTCGCCCGCGGCCTCTTCGACCGGGCCCGGGCCGAGGTGGGCTACGGCCGCATCCATGCCGCCGACAGCCTGGACGCGCTGCGCCCCGCCGACCTGATCATCGAGGCCGCCACAGAGAACGAGGCGATCAAGAAGGCCATTTTCCAGGCGCTGTCGCCGAAGCTCGGCCCCGACACCATCCTGGCCTCCAACACCTCGTCGATCTCGATCACCCGCCTCGCCTCCGCGACCGACCGGCCGGAGCGCTTCATCGGCCTGCACTTCATGAACCCGGTGCCGGTGATGAAGCTGGTGGAGATCATCCGCGGCATCGCCACCGACGCCGCCACCTACGAACTCGCCCGCAGCTTCGCCCAGTCCCTCGACAAGACCACGGCGGACGCCGAGGATTTCCCCGCCTTCATCGTCAACCGGGTGCTCATCCCGATGTTGAACGAGGCGATCTACGCCCTCTACGAAGGCGTGGGCACCGTGGACGCCATCGACACGGCTCTGAAGGCGGGCGCCAACCACCCGATGGGCCCGCTCGAACTGGCCGACTTCATCGGCCTCGACACGGTTCTGTCGATCATGAACGTGCTGCACGAGGGGCTGGCGGACTCGAAGTACCGCCCCTGCCCGCTGCTGGTGAAGTACGTCGAGGCCGGCTGGCTGGGCCGCAAGTCCGGCCGCGGCTTCTACGACTATCGCGGCGAGACGCCCGTCCCAACGCGCTAGGCCGCGTCTCGCTCCCGCAGCCGGTTGTGAATGTCCGTGGCCGCAATGGCCGCTTCCGCCTGCGCGATCGAGATCTGGTTCAGGCCTCGCACCATGTCTCCCGCGGCATAGAGGCCGGGGATCGACGTCATCTGGTGGTCGTTGACCCACAGCCGGTCGTCGGTGGCGGTGAGGGCGCCCGCCTGCCGCGCCAGCTCCGTCCGCGGCGAGGTCCCCAAGGCCGAGTAGACGCTGTCGAAGCGGTGTTTGACGCCACCGGAGAACTCCAGCGCCGCGATCCGGTCGTTCTCCAGGTGGATACGGCTCAAGGAGCTCTCGATCACCTCCACGCCCGCGTCCGCCAGCGTACGCCGGTTCTCGTCCGAGATGCGGTCCTCGCCGCCCAGCAGGATCACCTTGAGGTCCGCCGTGTAGGTGCGGATGAACATCGCCTCGCGCGCGGCCTTGTCCCCGCGGCCGATCACGCCGACGGCCTGATCGATCACCTCGTAGGCGTCGCAGATGGGGCAGATGCGGATCAGCCCCTTCTGCACCGCCTTGTAGATATCCGGCAGCTCCGATCCCTTGTCCTTCACCCCCGTCGCCAGCAGCACGTTCCGCGCGCGGAGCTCGCCGCCTCCGGTCTGCACGAGGAAGGTCCCGTCCTCGCTCCGGGTCAGCCCGCCGACTTCGCCGATCAGGATACGCGCCCCGTACAACTCAGCCTGCGTCCGCATCCGCGCCAGCAGGTCGCGGCCCGGTATTCCGTCGGGGAAGCCGGGGTGGTTGTGGCTCACCGGGATCCAGCCGGCGCGCGGGTCGCCGTCGTGGATCACGGTGAACCGCCGGCGGAAGCGGCCGAGATAGATCGCCGCCGTCAGGCCAGCGGGGCCAGCCCCCACCACTAGGCAGTCGAGAACATCGTCCATGCCGCCTGAACCGCCGGCGGTCGCTTCGGTTCAAAGCGTCAGGGCGCGATCCAGAGCCGCAGCAGGTTGCCGATCGACTTGTCCAGCAGCAGTCGCGCCTCGCCGTCCGGCAGGCTGGCGCGGACCCGCCCGAGGTCGAACAGCAGTTCGCGCTCGTCCTCCCGCCGCACCAGGCTCTGGATCCAGCCTACGCACGCAACGCGCTGCCCCGCGGTCACGGGCTGCACCCGATGCAGGGCGCCCGTCGGGTAGATGACGACGCCGCCGGCGGGCAGCTTCACCTCTCGCTCACCGTCGAGCCCGTCCACCACCAACGCGCCGCCTTCGTAGGTCTCCGGTGGCGCCAGGAAGAGCGTGAAGGACAGGTCCGTCCGGAGCCGCCCCCCGTCCTCCGCGGCCATAGTCGCATCGTCGGCGTGCATGCCGTAGGCGTCCCCCGGCCCGTAGCGGGAGAACAGCAGCTTCGACCAGCGGGCCGGGCGCGCGTAGAGCCGGAAGACGTCGCTGGCTTCCAGCGCGCTCCGCACGTCCGCCGCCAGCGCCCGCACGCGCTCGTCTGAGCCGTCCGCCTGCACGTTCGACTTCACCTTGCGGGCCGCGGGACCCGCAGTGAGTTTCCCGTCCCGGAACGGCGCCCCGGCCAGCGCGGCGCTGATGCGCGCGGCCTCCTCCGCGTCCAGCACGTCCACGAGCGTGAGCATGGCGCCAACGTGCACGCTCGCGGGGCTCTGGCAACTCGACGCTTTCCCGCTAGTCTGGCCGCCCAGGAGGCCGCTCATGACGAATTTCCGACCCAAGCTCTGGACCTCAGCCGGCGCCGCCGTGCTGCTCGGCCTCTCGGCCTGCGGCGACCGTGACAACGCCGCCGACACCGACGCCGCCGCGCCCGAGTCCGCCGCCGCCACCTCCGGGGAGCGCGGGCAGGAGGGCGGCGCCACCAGCGCCAACCGCCGCGGCGACGGGTCCCTCGAGGACGCCAGCGGCCAGCGCGGCGACGCGAACGCGGTGCCCGCTCCCGTGAGCGAAGGCGGTGAAGGCGGCGGTGAGAGCGGCGCGCCCGCTCCGGCTCCCGTCGGGGAAGGCGGCGGCGAAGGTGGAAACAGCGGCCCCGGCTAGGGCTCCAGCAGCGCGTCGAACAACCGCTTCGCGTCGGGCGAGTCCCACTCGGCGATCCCGACCACGCGCGCCCGCTCCACGCCGTCGTCACCGTAGATGATCGTGGTGGGGAGCCCGCGCCGCGCGTTTGCGGCCACCGACACGGCCCACCGTTCGTCGTGGAAGAACCGCAGCGGCGGATGCTTCGCGATGAAGGCCTTCGCCTCGTCCACCTTGGACGTCACGTCCATGCTCACCGGAACGACGTTCACCCGTCCCGGGTAGGCCCGCTGCAGCCCCGCTAGCGTCGGCATCTCGGTCACGCAGGGCGCGCACCAGGTCGCCCACAGGTTCACCACCACGATCTCGCCGGGCATCTCCGCGAGGTTCAGCGAGACGCCTGCGTCGTCCTGGATCACCACAGTCGGGATGCGGCCCGGTTGCTCGGGCACGCGCAGCTTTTCCATGCCTCCACGGGCGAAGCGCTCCAGTCCCTGGCCCGCACCGGGTTTGATGCTCGACGCCGCGATGACGTATACGACCGCGGCCGCGCCCACGGCGATCACGGCCCACAGGGCCAGCCGCAGCAGCCCGCCGCCGCGGCGCTCCGCCGGAGGTTCCGCCCCGCTCATGACCGACGCTCCCGATAAACCAGCAGGTCAGGCCTTATGGGGCGGCCGCTTCAGCGACAAGCCGGACGCGCTGATGCAGGCGATCAATGTCTCGATCGGCTTCGATCATCGGCTGGCGCCGCAGGACCTCCGCGGCTCTCGCGCGCACGCCGCCATGCTGGCTGAGCAGGGCGTGCTGTCGGCGGAAGACGCGCGCGCGATCCACGAGGGGCTTGTCAGGATCGAGGCCGAAATTGCCGACGGTTCCTTTCCTTACCGCGAGGAGTTCGAGGACATCCACATGAACGTGGAGGCCCGGCTCCGCGAACTGATCGGCCCCGTCGCCGGCCGCCTGCACACCGCGCGCTCGCGCAACGACCAGGTCGCCACCGACTTCCGTCTATGGGTGCGCGAAGCCTGCGACCGTACGATCGGGCAGCTCGGCGGGCTCCAGCGCGCCCTGCTCGCCCAGGCGGAGGCCGAGGCGGAAACTCTGATGCCCGGCTTCACGCACCTGCAGCCGGCCCAGCCGGTCACCTTCGGCCACCACCTGCTCGCCTACGTCGAGATGTTCGGCCGCGACGCCGGCCGCTTCACCGACGCTCGCACGCGTCTCAACGAGAGCCCGCTGGGCGCCGCCGCACTCGCCGGCTCCCCCTTCCCCATCGACCGCCACGCGACCGCCGACGCGCTAGGTTTCGACGCCCCCGCCGCGAACTCGCTCGACGCCGTCTCCGCCCGGGACTTCGCCCTGGAGACCCTCGCCGCCGCCTCGATTGCCGCCGTCCACCTCTCACGCCTGGCCGAGGAGATCGTGCTCTGGACGACGCCGCAGTTCGGCTTCGTGCGCCTGTCGGACGCCTTCACCACCGGCTCGTCGATCATGCCGCAGAAGCGCAACCCCGACGCCGCCGAGCTGGTGCGCGCCAAGGTCGGCCGCTGCCTCGGCGCCTTCACCGGCCTCACCGTGGTGATGAAGGGCCTCCCGCTCGCCTATTCGAAGGACATGCAGGAGGACAAGCAGCCCGTGTTCGAGGCTTTCGACGCGCTCGAGCTCTCGCTGGCCGCCATGACCGGCATGGTCGCCGACCTCCGCCCCGACCACGAACGCATGGCGCAAGCCGCCGGCGACGGCTTCTCCACCGCCACCGACCTCGCGGATTGGCTGGTGCGCGAGCTGGACCTGCCGTTTCGCGACGCCCATCACGTCACCGGCGCGGCCGTGAAGCGGGCCGAGGCGCTCGGCGTCGGCCTGGCGGAGCTCCCGCTGGAGGAACTGCAGGGCCTCGAACCTCGCATCCACCCGGGCGTTTACGACGTGCTGACGCCCGCCGCCTCGGTTAGAAGCCGTGCGAGCTACGGCGGGACCGCTCCCGATCAGGTGCGCGCCCAGATCGCTCGATGGAAGGATCGCCTCCGATGACCCCTCGTCTCCTGGTTCTGGCGCTCGCGGTGGCGGCCGGTCTCTCCGCCTGCGGCCGCCGCGGCGATCTCGAGCAGCCCCCGCCCCTGTTCGGCGACCGCGCCCGAGCCGAATACGAGGCGCAGCGCGCCGGCACGGCTCAGCGCGAGACGACCCAGGAAGAGGGCGAGGAGGAAGACTCGCGCGCCCCCGTGCCCGATCCCGCGGACCGCTTCGAGCCCGCCGCCCGCAACGTGCCGGCCACCAGCGAGCCGATCGAAGGGTCGAACGATCCTGTTGGTCCCCGCCCGAGCCAGACCCGGTCGCAACGCCCCGGCGGTGCCGGCCCCCGCTAGTCCAGCGTGCAGATGTCGGCCAGGCCGCGGTAGCGCGCCCCTGCGTCCATGCCGTAGCCGACGAGGTACCGCGACGGCGCCTCCCAGGCGATGAAGTCCGGCTCGATGAGTCGCGGCTTCGGCCACGGCTTGCGTGCGAACACCGCCGACAGCACCTCGGCCGCGCCCGCCTCGGAGCACAGCCGCACGCTTTCGCGCAGCGACAGCCCGGAGTCGAACACGTCGTCGAGCAGCAGCACGCGCCGGCCCTCCACCGAGCGCTGCAGCCCGGCCCGCACGAGCACCGTCCCGGTGCTCGCCCGCTCGTCGTGGTAGGACGCCAGCCACATCGCGTCGAAGGCGGGATGCCGCCCCAGCCGGCCCAGCGCCCGCGTCAGGTCCGCGGCGAACCAGAGCCCGCCCGTCAGCAGGCACACCGCCACGGTGTCGTCGTCGATCCGCGGCGCGATCTCTTCCGCCTGTGCCTCGACCAGCCGCGCGATCTCGGCCGCGGGCAGGATCGGGACGGGCCCCTCCGCCATCAGTGGGCGGTGCCCTTCAGCGCGGCTTCGTCCTTCCGGTGCTCGGCGGCCGCGTGCTCGCCCGGGCCTTTGCGGAGCTCGGGCGCTGCGGCCTTCCCGCCCTTGCGGTCGATCATGAAGCGCACCTCGACGTCGGTGACCGTGCTCGGCGGATCCAGCACGTCTACCGCGAAGTACCGGGCGGCACCGCCCGGGATCGTCGGCTCCTCCGGCCGCGCGATCTGCGTCTTCACCTCCCGCCCGTCCTTGTTGAGGAGGGTCACCTTCAGCGCGGGCGCGCGCACGGCCTTGTCGCGCACGTTGCGGATGGCGCCGCGGACCACCAGCGAAGGGCGCCCGTCCTCGAACTCGAGGTCCGCCTGCTCGCGCTCGATCACCAGCCCCGTCGCGTTCACCGGCAGCCCCACCGCCGCATAGGCGCTCGCCGCCTTGGGCCAAGCCTCCACCACGTCGCCGCGGAACAGCACCGCTGCCAGCAGCACCGCCACCATCGCGGCGCCGATCAGGCCCCACACCGCGCCTGCCGCTGCAGCCTTGCGCATCCGCTCGCGGGATTTGACCCGATCGCGGAAGAGCTTCGGCAGTTCCTCGCCGGGCAGGTCCGCCGGCGAAGCCGGAGAGGCCGCCTCGATGTCATCGAGTTCGTAGGTAGGCGCCGGCGCCGCCGCGACCGCCCCCTGTTCCTCGTCCACGACGAGCTCCAGCGGCGTCTCAGGCGTCGCGTGCCACGACGCCTTGCAGCTGGCGCACCGCACGGTCCGTCCCGCGGCTCCCAACGTCTCATCAGGGACGAAGTAGCGGGTGGCGCACTCTGGGCAGGTCAGTATCATGGCCGCCGAATCGCAGGCTCCGCTCGCCTTCGTCCGAGGTCGCCGATTCCGGCCCCCATGTCCAGAAAAGCCGGCCAAGCTTCCCCACACGCGTTCGAAGGTCCCGTCGTCCGGTTCGAGGGCGTGGGCCTGCGCTACGGCCGTTCGCCGGAGGTCATCAAGGACGCCAGCTTCGCGCTCGAGCCGGGCTCCCTCACCTTCCTCACCGGCCCCTCGGGCGCCGGCAAAACGTCCCTGCTCAAGCTCATCTACCTGGCGCTCAAGCCGTCACGCGGCCTGATCACCGCCTTCGGCCGCGACGTGGGCTCGCTCCCCCGCTCCGAAGCGCCGTTCCTGCGCCGGCGCATCGGCGTGGTGTTCCAGGAGTTCCGGCTGCTCGAGCACCTGAGCGCGTTCGACAACGCGGCGCTCCCCCTGCGCCTGGCTGGCCGCCGGCCCGCCGACTACCGCGACGACGTGGCGGACCTGCTCCGCTGGGTCGGTCTGGGCGAGCGCATGCACGCCATGCCGGCGACGCTTTCCGGCGGCGAGAAGCAGCGCCTGGCCATCGCCCGCGCCGTGGTCGCCAAGCCGGACCTGTTGCTCGCCGACGAGCCGACGGGCAACGTCGACCACGAGATGGCGCTCCGGATTCTCAAGCTGTTCATCGAGCTCAACCGGCTCGGGACCACCGTCCTGATCGCCAGCCACGACCTCGACCTGATCCGACGGACCGGCGCATCGGTCCTCCACCTGCAGCAAGGCCGTCTGGGCCATCTCACCGGCTCGCGCGCGGCGACGGTCGCGTGAGCGATCAGGCGCTCGATCCCGGCCGCGCCCGCTGGCGTCCCGCGCCCCTCCTGCCCAAGGAGGACGAGCGCGACGGCTCCCTGGTGTTCGTTGTGGCGGTGCTCTGCTTCCTCGCCTGCGTGGCGGCGCTGGCCGCCGTCGCCGCCGACCGCGCGGCCTCCGGCTGGCGCGGCGAGCTCGCCGGCGAGGTGCTGGTCCAGGCCCGCCCACTGCCCGACGAGACCAGCGCCGCCGCCGCCGCCCGCGCCGCCGCCGTCCTCGCCGGCGTGCCCGGCGTGGTGCAGACCGAGGCGCTGCCCGCCAGCGAGGCCGAGGACCTCCTCGAACCCTGGCTGGGTCAGGGCAACATGCAGGACCTGCCCGTCCCCCACCTGGTCATCGTCGAGCTGGACCCCACTGGCCCGGCCGACCCCGGCATGCTCGGCGCGGCCCTGAAGCGAGCGGGCGTCGACGCGGAGGTGCACGACTACGACGCATACCTCGACGAGGTCCGCCGCGCCGGCTCCGTCGCCCGCGGGGGCGCCGTGGGCGTCGCCTCCCTGATCGCCACTGCGGCGGCCGCCGTGATCGCCTTCGCGACCCGCGCCGGCATGGCGGCCCGGCGCGAGGTGCTGGAGGTGCTCCATCTGTCCGGGGCGGAGGACCGCATGCTCTCTCGCCTGTTCCAGGCCCGCTTCGCCAAGCTGGCGTTCATGGCCGGAGTCATCGGCGCGGGCTCCGCCGCCTTCGTGGCCGGGCTGATCCGCAGCCTCGGCGGCGCCGAGGGCTTCCTTCCGATCCTGCCGGTGGAGTGGACCGACCTACCCTGGCTGGCGCTCTGTCCGCTGCTGGCGGGCGGCATCGCGGCGATCGCCGCGCGCAGGACGTCCATGGACCTGCTGACGGCGATGGAATGAGGGCGCGCGGTTGAAGAGTCTCGCCACCCTCCTCGTGCTGCTGATGATCTGGAGCGTCGGCCTGCTGGCCTTCGCCGCGCGCGTGGACCGCTACGCCCCCGCGCCCGAGCCCCCGCGCGCCGACGCCATCGTCGCGCTCACCGGCGCCTCCGACGTGCGCCTCGGCGCGGCCATGCGCCTGCTGGAGGCCCGCAAGGGCCGGCGCATGCTGATCTCCGGCGTGAACCGCGGCGCCACGCGCGCCGATATCCGTGAGGTGGTGCGGGGCTACGGCGTCCTGTTCGACTGTTGCGTCGACCTTGGCTTCCAGGCCGAGACCACGCTCGGCAACGCGCAGGAGACGGCGGACTGGGCCCGCAGCCACCGCTTCGATAGCCTCGTGGTGGTCACCTCCGACTACCACATGCCCCGCAGCCTGGTGGAGCTGCGTGCCGCGCTCCCCGGCGCCGAGCTCCACCCCTACCCCGTCGAGACGGACATCGACGCGCAGCGCTGGTGGAGCAGCGGCCAGAGCGCGCGCCGGATCACGCTCGAATACTGCAAGTACCTGGTCGTCCTCTTCCGCGAGATCGTCCTCAGCCTCGGCGGCGAGGAGCCGCAGCGGGCGACGTGAGCCGCCTTCGGGCCCTCCTGTTCGTGGCGTGGATGTACGGGCTGCTGCTCGTCATGGGGCTGCTGTGGCTGCCCGCGCTCCTGGCGCGGCGCGGGATCACCCTCTTCGGCGTTCGCCTCTGGACGCGCCTCGTGCTGGGCGGCCTCCGCCTGCTCTGCGGCGTCCGCATCGAGGTGCGCGGTCTGCACCATCTCGCCGGCGGCCCCGCGCTGATCGCGGCCAAGCACCAGAGCATGCTCGACACCGTTGCCCCCTGGCGCTTCCTTCCGGACCCCTGCTTCGTGCTGAAGCAGCAGCTGCTCTCGCTGCCGGTCTACGGCTGGTACGCCCGCAAGGCCGACATGGTCGCCGTCGACCGCGAGGCGCACGCCAAGGCGCTGCGCCAGCTCGTGACCGACGCCCGGGCTCAACTCGCCCAGCGCCGCCAGCTCATCATCTACCCCGAAGGCACGCGGCAGGACCCCGGCGCCCCGCCCGACTACAAGCCGGGGGTGGCGGCGCTCTACCGTGACCTCGAGATCCCCTGCGTCCCGATGGCCACCAACTCGGGCCTGCACTGGCCCCCGCACGGCCTCGGCTTCCGCCCCGGCGTGGTGGTGTTCGAGTTCCTCGAGCCCATCCCCGCGGGCCTCAAACGCGCCGCCTTCATGCAGCAGTTGCAGCAGCGGATTGAAACCGCCTCGACCGCGCTTCTGAGCTGACGATGTCCGACGCCGCGCCGGCCCCGCGCCCCCCTTCCCGCCTCTGGCTGATCCTGCCCTTCGCGCTGGTGGGGATCGTGCTGGTGGCCTTCTGCGCCTGGTGGTTCGTGGCCGCGAACCGCCTGCAGGCCGGGATCGACGAGGCGGCCCGCGCGCACCGTGAGGCCGGCCGCACCTTGGAGTGGCGCTCCCGCCGCGTGAGCGGCTTCCCCTTCCGCCTGAAAGTCACCTTCGAGGACCTCCGCTTCGCCTCCCCGGGCGGCTGGGCCGTGCAGGCGCCGCGGCTGGAGGCGCAGGCCAACGCATACCGCCTGACCCACTGGGTGGGCTCCGCGCCGCGCGGGCTCACCATCGTCCGCCCTGTGGCGGGCGCCGTGAGGATCGACGCTCGCGTGCTGCGCGCCAGCGTCTCCGGCGCGGACCAGAATCCGCCCCGGATCGCGGTGGAGGGCGTGGACCTGCGCTTCGCGCCCGGCCCCGGCGCCGAACCCTTCGCCTTCGCCGCCGCCGAGCGGTTCGAGCTGCACCTTCGCGCGGCCTCGGGCGCTGAGGAGGACGCCGAGTTCGTCGTACGCCTGAAGCAGGCCGCGCCCCGCCCCGCAGGACTGGTTTCGTTCGTGTCGGCGGGCCGCGCCGCCGACATCGTCTGGGACTCGCGGCTGACCCGATTCGACGCGTTCAAGGGCCGCGACTGGGCTTCCGCCGTGGCCGCGTGGACCGAGCGCGGCGGCCACATGCAGGTGAACCAGGCGTCCTTCCTCGCCGGCGACGTGTCGGTCCGCACGCGCGACGCGCGGCTATCTGTCGGTCGGGACGGTCGCCTGCGCGGGCGGCTCGACTTGGCGCTCAACCGACCGCTCCAGGCGCTCACCGCGCTGACGCAACTCGACGGCGCCAGCCCGGACGCCGCTGCGACAGCCGGGGCCATCGCCCAGGCGCGAGGTGCGAACGCCGCCCTGCCGCTGTCCTTCGAGGCGGGCGTGATGACGATCGGTCCCGTTCGCTTGGGCGACGCTCCCCGCGTCTATTGAGCCGAGCTTGTCGGGCGGCGGCCCCGCGGCTATGCCGCCCGCCATGACCGCCCCGCGCCCGAAACCGGGCATCCTCGAGATCAGCCCCTACGTCGCGGGCAAGGCGAAGGCTCAGGGGTTCGCCGACCCGATCAAGCTGTCCTCGAACGAGAACCCGCTGGGCTGCAGCCCGGCGGCGTCCGAGGCCTACGCCGCGGCGGCCTCCCGCCTGCACCTCTACCCCGACCCCCGCGCGACCGTACTGCGCGAGGCGGTGGCGAGCCGGTTCGGCCTCGAGCCCGAGCGGCTGATCTTCGGGCTCGGGTCCGACGAGATCTTCGGCCTGCTCTGCAACACCTACTGCGAGCCCGGCGACAACGTCATCCAGCCGGAGTTCGGCTTCTTCGCCTACCGCATCGCGGGCCGCTCCGCCGGCGCCGAGGTCCGCTTCGCGCCCGAGCGCGACCTGCGCCCCGACGTGGACTGCATGCTGGCGGAGGTGGACGAGCGCACCCGCGTCGTCCTTCTCGACAACCCCGGCAACCCGACCGGCTCGTGGCTCACAGGCGAGGAGGTCCGCCGCCTCCACGCGGGGCTCCCTGAGCACGTGATCCTCGTGCTCGACGGGGCCTACGCCGAGTTCGTGACCGACCCGAGCTACGAGGATGGCTTGGCGCTCGCCCGCGAGGCGCCCAACGTCGTCTGCACCCGCACCTTCTCGAAAATCCACGGCCTCGCCGGCCTTCGGGTCGGCTGGGCCTACGGGCCGGAGGCCGTGATCTCGGCGATGGACCGCATCCGCGCGCCCTTCAACGTCTCGATCCCGGCGCTGGAGGCCTCGGCGGCCGCGCTGGCGGACGAGGATTTCCAGCGCCGCTCGCGCGAGCTGGTCGAGCAATGGCGGCCCTGGCTGGCGCAGCAGATCGGCGGCCTCGGCTTCGAGGTGCTCCCCTCCGCCGGCAACTTCGTGCTCGTCCGCTTCCCCGACGCGCCCGGCCGCACCGCGGCGGAGGTGGAAGCCGGCCTCGCTGCCCGCGGCGTCATCGTCCGCCCGGTCGGCAACTACGGCCTGCCCGACCACCTGCGCATCAGCGTCGGCACGGAAGGGCAGAACCGCGCGGTGGTCGAGGCGCTGGCGGCGGTGACCGCCTAGACCACGCCGCGCGTCGGTGAGGGCTGCAGGACGCCCCCCGGCGCGAACACGCGGGCGCGGTTCCTGGCCGCCATCGGCTTGACGGCGAAGGTCTGCTTCACCGCCTCCAGCAGGATCAGCCCCGCGAACGGCGGCCACAGGCGCGAGCCCGCCTGCTCCCAGACGTCGGCCCACGGCGTGAACATCCGCAGGGGCGGCACGTAGAGCGCCCGCGACCAGGCTGTCGGCTCCAGTTCGGCGCTGCGCACCAGCTGCTCCAGCTGCCGCCGCGTGAACGGCCGCCCATGGCCGAACGGAGTCGCTTCGGTCCGCGACCACAGCCCCATCCGCGCCGCCGCCGCGACGATCACCCGCCCCGACGGCGCCATCACGCGCCAGACCTCGCGCAGGAACGCCTCCGGATCGTCGCTCTCCTCGAGCCCGTGCACCACCAGGACCCGGTCGAACAGCGCGTTCGGGAACGGCGAGGCGCGCTCGTCTACGAGGCAGGCCGCCGGCCGCGCGTCGGCGGGCCACACCTCCACACCCTGCTGCGCGGGCATGGCGGCTACCGACCGGCGGGCCGTCTTGCGCCACATCTCCAGGTGCGGGGTCGTATAGCCGAGGCCCAGCACGTCGAGGCCGGTGCAGTCGCCCCAGGCTTCCCAGGCTTTGCGCGCGACCATCTCATGCGCCGCGTAGCCCAGACGCGAGGCGTAGAACTCCCGGAGCTCGAGTACGTCGCGCCGCATGCGCTGGTGTCCCGCCCTGCTCCGGCCGATATACGGCCGATCCGTTAAGTCCGGGAAACCCCGTGCCGCTCGAGGTCCGCCTCTTTCCCTGCCTCTCCGACAACTACGGCTTCCTCGCGCGGGACGAGGAGAGCGGCCGCGTCGCCTGCATCGACACCCCGGACGCCGAGGTCATCTTGGCGGAGACCGCCCGCCTCGGCTGGCCCGTCGACCTGATCCTGAACACGCACTGGCACCCCGACCACGCCGGCGGCAACGCGCGGGTGAAGGCCGCCACCGGCGCCCGGATCGTCGCCCCCGCCGCCGAGGCGGGACGCATCGGCCCCGTCGACCGTGCCGTGCGGGAGGGCGACGTGGTCGAGCTCGGCGCCACCCGCTTCGACGTGCTGGAGACGCCGGGGCACACGCTGGGGCACATCGCCTATCACGCGGCCGACGCGGGCGTGGCGTTCGTCGGCGACACCCTCTTCGCGCTCGGCTGCGGCCGGCTCTTCGAGGGCACCCCCGAGGTGATGTGGGCGAGCCTCTCGCGCCTGGCGGCGCTGCCGCCCGAGACCCGCGTGTACTGCGCCCACGAATACACGGCGGCCAACGCGCGGTTCGCACTCAGCGTGGACGCGGACGAGGCGGTGCGGCGGCGAGCGGAGGCGGTGTTCGCCGCGCGGGCGGCGGGCGAGCCGACGGTTCCGACCAGCATCGGCCTGGAGGTCGCCACCAACCCGTTCCTGAGGGCACGGGACGCGGCGGACTTCGCCGCCCGGCGCGCCGCCAAGGACGCCTTCCGCGGCTAGCGTCCGCCGATGCGGCTCAGGATCCGGCGGGAGGACGGGCGCCCGGCGTGGCCGTACTGCGGGGTCACGGTCACCCGCACGGTGTCGCCGGCGAGCGCCACGTCGGGACGCTGGCCCGTGGTCAGCTCGACCCGTCGCACGTTGCGAAGGGCCCGCTGCGTGCGCTCGCGGCGCGACGCTTCCTCGAACGCCTCCGCCGTCAGGGTCGCCGCCTCGGCGTACACCGTCTCTTCGCCCCGCCGGATCTCCGGGGCCTCGAAAACGACGCGGCGGCCCACGGCCTGGCTCGCCCGCAGGCTCTGCCGGGCGATGTGGCGGAGCAGCTGCACGGCGCTGATCGCCGCCATCCGTATCCGGGTCGTCTGCCCCGCCAGGGCGGCCGGGAGGCCGCCGGGGCGGTCCGGCGTGAACACGGTGAGGCCGCCGAGCCGGGTGGCGCGGACCACGGGGCGGCCCGTGTCGTCGCGGTAGATCACGTCTCCGCGAGGCCCGGGCGACGGGTAGAGGACCAGGACCTCGGGGTCGTCCTCGAACTTCAGCAGCGGCCGCGGACCGGTGCGGTCGAGGGTGAACTCACGGTCGTCGCCGGCGACGTACTTGGCCACGGGCGGCGCGGCGTTCGCGACCGCTCCGGGACGGCCCGTTAGGCCCGCGGCGTTCGACTGCGCCAGCGCGGGCGCGCACCATCCGCTCGCCACCAGCGCGAGGGCGGCGGCAACAACCGTCGAACGTCCCGTCATGGGGGCGCTGATGCCGGGGGATCGGGGCGCTTTTTGGACCCTAGCCCGACATGTACTGGCCGCCGTTGGCCGAGATAACGGTGCCGGTGATGAAGCTGGCGTCGTCCCGGACCAGGAAGGCGACGCAGGCCGCGATCTCCTCCGCCTCGCCGAGGCGGCCGACGGGGATGCCGCCGATGATGCCCTGCAGCACGTTCTCCGGCACGGCGGCCACCATTTCGGTGCCGATGTAGCCCGGCGCCACGCAGTTCACCGTGATGCCTTTCTTGGCGGTCTCGAGGGCCAGCGCCTTGGTGAAGCCGATCATGCCGGCCTTGGCGGCCGAGTAGTTGGTCTGGCCGACCTGCCCCTTCTGGCCGTTGATCGAGCTGATGTTGACGATCCGGCCGAAGCTGCGTTCGCGCATACCTTCAATGACTTGCCTCGTCATGTTGTAGAGGCTGTCCATATTGACGCGGATCACATCGGACCACTGCTCGGGCGTCATCTTGTGGAAGAAGCCGTCGCGGGTGATGCCGGCGTTGTTGACCAGCACCTCGACCGGGCCGAGCTCGGCCTCGACCTCGCGGACCGCGCGCTGCGCGTCTTCGTAGACGCCGACGTTGCCCTTCACGACCATGATCCCGAGCTCGTCGGCGGCCTTCCTGGCCGCTTCGTCGTTGCCCGAATAGCCCGCGGCCACCTTGAAGCCGTCGGCCTTCAGCCGCTCCACGATCGCCCGTCCGATGCCGCGCGTGCCGCCGGTGACCAGAGCCACTCGAGCCATTGACGTCCCTCCTCATCCCGTTGGCGGCGCTCATGGTTTCGGCGCCGCTCTGAGGCTGAACGCCTAGGCCCGCCAGCCGCTCCCGTCCAGCGGAGTGTCTCCATCGCGGTGGAGGACAAACTCAGGCTCCGAAGCGGCCTGCGAGGGGTGAATAGATCGCGCTCGGTCCGTGCGCCGGAGGCGGCCGGATGCGACGTCTCTCGCTCACGATTTCAAAGACCCGCAGGGCGGAGGCCGGCCGGCCACGGCCCTGAGCCTCCATTGTACGTCCGCCGCGGCGGGGGTGAACAACGTGATGTCCCCGCTCGCTCCGGATGTCCGCGGTTGTCTGCGGTTGTCCTGTCCCCGGAGACAGGCGGCTAGTGCGCCGTCGCCGGTGCTCCGGCTGCGGCGGCCCCGGCCTTCGGGCGCAGGAACACGGCGGCGATGAGCCCGGCCGCGGCTGCGGCGATCGCGCCGGCCACGAACGCTGCGTGGTAGCCGCCGGTGAGCGCGCTGCGCGGGTCGGCCCCGGCGGCGGCGAGGTCGTTGGTGGTGGCCGCGGCCAGGCTGGCGAGGACGGCCAGGCCCAGCGCGCCGCCCATCATGAAGGCGGTGTTGACGACGCCCGAGGCGAGCCCCGAGCGCTCCGGCTCGACGTCGCTCATCGCCGCCAGCAGCACCGGGTTGAAGGCCATGCCCGCGCCGAAGCCCAGCAGCAGCATCGGCGGCAGGACGTGGATCCAGAAGCTGCCGTTCACCGGCGCCACCGCGAAGAGCGCCAGACCGGCGGCCGCGATGAACAGGCCGGCCGCCAGCGGTCCGCGAATGCCGAAGCGGTTCACTGTCCGCGCCGACAGTTCCCAGGAGAAGGCGCCCATGATCAGGTTGGCCGGCAGGAAGGCCAGCCCGACCTGCATCGGCGAATAGCCCAGCACCAGCTGCAGGTAGAGCGCGGAGAGCACGAACCAGGCGAACATGGCCGCCGCCCAGAGCACGCTCACCACGTTGGCGGTCGAGACGTTGCGATGCCGGAACAGCCCCAGCGGCATCAGGGGCTCCTTCACCCGCGACTCGATCAGCAGGAAGAGCCCCAGCAGGACCACCGACGCGGCGATGGTCGCGAGCGTCTGGGGCGAGCCCCAGCCCGCCTGCTCGGCGCCGACGATGCCGTAGACGGCGAGCATCAGGGAGGCGGTGACCGTGAGCGCCCCGGCGATGTCGAGCTTCGGACGGACGTCCATGCCCCGCCCGCCGGGCAGGAGGCGCATGGCCGCGAACACCACGGCGGCCCCCACCGGCAGGTTGACCAGGAAGATCCAGCGCCAGTCGAGCAGGCTGGTGATCACCCCGCCCAGCAGCACGCCGACGCTGCCGCCGCCGGCCATGACGAAGCCGAAGTAGCCCATCGCGCGCACGCGCTGCGGCCCCTCCGGGAACAGGCGCATGATCAGCGAGAGCACCACGGCGGAGACCACCGCGCCCGCCACGCCCTGGAAGGCGCGCGCCACGATCAGCATGCCCTGCGACGCCGCGAGGCCGCAGACCAGCGAGGCCACCGTGAAGGCGACGGTGCCGATCAGGAACAGGCGGCGCTGCCCGTAAAGGTCGGCCAGGCGCCCGCCCAGCAGCAGGAAGCCGCCGAAGGTCAGAAGGTAGGCGTTCACCACCCAGACCAGCCCCGCCTCGGAGAACCCGAGGCTGGCGTGGATCGACGGCAGGGCGACGTTCACGATCGTGGAGTCGAGCACGATCATCAGGTCGCCCAGGCACAGGGTCGCAAAGGCGAGCCAGCGCGTGCGGTCGGTCATCTCGGCGGTCATCGCGGTCCCTGCTGTCGGCGCGCAAAGGACGAACGGCGGGCGTCCGTCCCGACAGCTCCTTCAAGCTCGGCTGTTGAAGGCCGCGATGGCTACAGCGGCTCGCCCTCGAGGACAAGCCTGGAGCGATCGTCAGACGACCTGTTTGGCCAGGTTGCGCGTGGCGCTGAAGGTCGAGCGGAAGACGATGCTCGCCACCACCGTGCCCACGATCCGCGCGAGCAGCGGCGGGTTCTCACGGTCGTTGGTCTTCCAGCCCAGGCGGGGCACGTGGTTCGCGGCGCGCTTCACGACGTCGCTCTTGTCGAGGACGATGGCGGCGACGACGGCGGCGCAGGCGCCCGCGAGGGCTTCGGCGATCAGATCGGAGCGTGTGGTCATGAAGCCGAAACCGCCGAAGGCCGCCGCCGGTTGCGGACCCCGCAGCTTCAGGGATCGACCGCCTGCGGGCCGGTGCGCTTGTCCGGCGCGTTCCGCCAGACGAGGTAGGAGTAGACGGAGGACCAGACCCCCGCCGCGATCAGGCCGCCGACGAGCGCCAGCAGCGACGCCGGGGGCGGCAGCACGAAGGCGGCGACCACGCCGGCCAGCCCGACGAGGACGAACAGCCGGCCCGTCCACCGGTGCGTCCGCTCCCAGGTCAGGTCCGAGGACAGCGTCCACGGCGTGCGCACGCCGAACACCCAGTTCGGCCGCGCCTTGCCGAGCACGTTGCCGATCGCGGCGATGAAGAGGCCTATGCCGGCGGTGAGGAGCCGGTGGAACGGGGAGTTCGCGTCCGCTTCCCAGACCCCCAGCGCGGTCATCGTGAGTCCCGCCTGGACCAGCGCGAGCAGGCTGAGCGATCCGATCCATGCGGTCAGATAGGCCTGCTCCGAACGGCGGAGGTTGGTGCCGCGCGGGTCGAGGTAAGGGAGGACGGCCATCAGCAGGGTGAGCCCCGCCGCGACGGCGGGCAGGCCGAGGAACGCCTCCTCCCTCGATCCGAAGCGGTCCGGCTCGCCGTCCAGGCCCCAGTGGACCGGCAGAAGGACCCCGGGCTCCGTCGAGGCGTAGCCCCACGCGGCGAGGCCGCCGATCACGGCGAGCGGCACCAGCGACAGAAGCAGGCCTTTGCGGATCATCGTTCGTCTCCCTTCTGCTCGCGGACGCCCTTCCCTGTCCCCATCAGGTCGAGGATGGCGGCGGCCGCCTCCTCGAGCACCGACGCGTTGAGGCGGTAGCGGATGGTGGTCCCGTCGCGCTCGGCCTGGATCAGCCCGGCGTCCTTCAGCACGTTGAAGTGCCCCGACATCGTGGGCTTCGACACCTCGAAGCGGTCGGCGATGTCGCCGGCCGACATCGGGCCCGAGCCGAGGAGCTTCAGGATCTGCCTGCGGGCTGGATGAGCGAGCGCGTGATACATCTTGTTCACAAGCCGACTAATTAGCGTGTTCGCTAATTAGTGGTCAAGCGAAATCGAAAGCACCGGCAGGCTCGCTGGCAGTCCATCAGAGAGGTGGTGGAGTCAGGCGCTCTCCACGCAGAGAGCGACGCCCATGCCGCCGCCGACGCAGAGGGTCGCCAGACCCTTGCCGCCGCCGCGGCGCTTCAGCTCGTAGAGCAGCGTGGTGAGGATGCGGGCGCCGGACGCGCCGATCGGGTGGCCGATGGCGATGGCGCCGCCGTTGGGGTTCACCTTTTCCGGGTCCAGGCCGAGCTCGCGGACGACGCAGATGGACTGCGCCGCGAAGGCTTCGTTGGACTCGATGACGTCGAGGTCGGCGACGGACCAGCCCGCCTTCTCCAGCGCCTTGCGGGAGGCTGGGATCGGGCCGGTGCCCATGATCTCCGGCTCGACGCCGGCGTTGGCCCAGGAGGCGATGCGGGCGAGCGGCGTGATCCCGCGGCGCTGCGCCTCCTCTGCGGTCATCAGCACCATCGCGGCGGCGCCGTCGTTCAGGCCCGAAGCGTTGGCGGCGGTGACGGAGCCGGCCTTGTTGAAGGCGGGGCGCAGGCCCGAGATGCCGTCGAGGGTGACGCCGTGGCGGATGTACTCGTCCTTGTCGACGACGGTGTCGCCCTTGCGGCCCTTGATGGTGACGGGGGCCACCTCCTCGTCGAACTTGCCGGCCTTCTGGGCGGCCTCGGCGCGGTTCTGGGAGGCGACGGCGAACTCGTCCTGATCGCCGCGGGTGATCTGCCAGCGCTCGGCGATGTTCTCCGCCGTCTGGCCCATGTGGTAGCCGTGGAAGGCGTCCCACAGGCCGTCCTTGATCATGGTGTCGACGAACTGCAGGTCGCCCATCTTCTGGCCGTTGCGGAGCGGCGCGGCGTGCGGCGCCTGGCTCATGCTCTCCTGACCGCCGGCGACGACGATCGCCGCGTCGCCCTGGGCGATCTGCTGCATGCCGAGCGCGACGGCGCGGAGGCCGGAGCCGCACAGCTGGTTGAGGCTCCACGCGGGGGCCTCGACCGGGATGCCGGCGTTCACCGCGGCCTGGCGGGCGGGGCCCTGGCCGGCGCCCGCCTGCAGCACTTGGCCCAGGATGACCTCGTTCACCTCGGCCGCGGCCACGCCGGCGCGTTCGAGCGCGGCGGTGATGGCGATCTTGCCGAGGTCGTGCGCCTGCAGCCCCGAGAGCGCGCCCAGGAAGGAACCCACCGGCGTGCGGGCGGCGGAGGCGATGACGATGTCGGCCGAGTGGCTGGCTTGAGGCACGGGCGCAGGCTCCTGGAGCAGGTTTTGCAGGGGCGGGAGGAGGCCGCCCGCGTCCCCGCGCGCGGCTGGCGCCCCTCAGGCCTTCGGGGGTAATACAGGCCGGGTCACCGAGGAGTCCACGTGTCGGAGCAACAGTCCGCGTCCGCAGGCGAGCCGGTCGTCGTCAAGAAGTACGCCAACCGCCGGCTCTACGACACGTCCAGCAGCGCCTACGTCACCCTCGACGACCTCGCGGAGATGGTGAAGTCGGGCACCGACTTCGTGGTCTACGACGCGAAGACCAACGAGGACCTGACGCGGCAGATCCTGACGCAGATCATCGTCGAGCAGGAGAGCCGGGGCGAGAACCTGTTGCCGGTCCAGTTCCTGCGCCAGCTGATCCGCATGTACGGCGTGCCCGGGCAGGGGCCCTCCCCGCTGCCGAGCTACCTCGAGATGTCGCTGGAAGCCTTCGTGCGCCAGCAGGAGAAGCTGCGCGAGGCGTTCTCGGGCGGGCTCGGGCGGACGCCCGGCGCGGGCGCCTTCGAGGACCAGGTGCGCCAGAACATGCAGATGTTCGAGCGGGCCATGCAGATGTTCACGCCCATCCCCTATGGCCGCGGCGAGGCCGCGCCCTCCCCGGCTCCGACGCCCGAGGCTCCCGGCGACGACCTGTCGGAGCTGAAGAAGCGGGTCGAGGAGATGAGCCGCCAGATCGAGCGTCTGGCGGCCAAGCCCTGAGGAGAGACCCTAGGGGCGGTGACGGTCTGTTCAGGGCTGCGCGGGTAGGTTCGGGACCATGACGGGCCCCGTGAAGCCGATCAGCCCTGTAGCGAAGCCCCGCAGCGTCCGGCGGCGACTGCAGCTGTTCCTGGCGCGCGAGCGCATGGAGGAGCACGCCGCGTCTCCCGAGCGCGAGGTCGTGCGCGAGGTCCCTGCGCGGCCGGACGGCCCTCCGACGGAAGCCGGCGTCGCCGCCCAGCTGATGGGCGAGCGCGAGCGGCGCGGCCTGCGGGCCGGCTACGAGGTGCGCGAGCAGGCCCGGGCCACCTACCTGCAGACCGAATACGCCGGGCCGCACGACCGCCGCCCGCGCAAGGGCCGGATCACCAAGACGGAGGTCTGACGCGTGGCGCGCTGCGCCGGTCGCGGGTAGAACCGTGGCCGGAGCAGGAGCCGCCATGGTCGCGCGGAGCGTCGTCGCCCACGCCCTGACCGGCCGCATCGCCGCCGACGGCGAGCGGGCCGAGCTCGAGTTCGACACCGAGGACGGGCCGCTGGTGGTGGCCTTCTCGCGCACCGAGGTGATCAAGCTGCTGTCGCACGCCGCCCAGCTGAACCAGCAGCCGCTGCCGCAGCCCGGGCTGCCCGCGCCGGTCGAGGCGTTCCCGCTGGCCAGCTTCTCGCTCAGCGGGACGGACGCCGGGGACTACGTGCTGAGCGTGCAGGCGGCGGACGGCGGGGCGTACGCCTTCGTGTTCGACCGCGGCTTCACCGAGCAGCTGCACGACGCCTTTCGGACCGCCGTGGAGGCTCCGCCGCCGGGGGCGGCCGGCACGGCCTGAACCTTGCTGGAGGGCGGCCATGGCCGCCTTCGCGCTCAGGATGTTCGACGTCTCCGCGGTGGCGCTGCTGTTCCTGGCGCTCGGCTAGGCGCCCAGCGCCGCCAGCTTGCCGACGGTGTTCCAGTTACGGGCGGTCCCTCGGACGCCGAGCTTCTTCTCGATCACGACGTTGGTCAGCTTCGAGCGCCCCGCGCCGTCCGGATAGTGCAGGTAGGCCTCGCGTCCGGAGACGGCGACGCGCTCCGGCATCGGCTCCACCGCCGCCTGGAGCGCCTGCACAGCGGCCGCGTCGGGAGCTGCCTTGAGGAACATGACGTAGGTGAAGGCGGGCGCCGCCTTCGCCTCAACCTGGAAGTGGCCGGCCGCGAGCGCGGCGGCGCATTCCTCCGGCGTGCGGACAATGACGTCGCTGAACAGGCCGAAGCGCTGCTGGATCGCGGCCTCCAGGGCCGTCTCCAGTGCAGCGGGGTCGTCGTCGCTGCGGAAGATCGCGTTGCCGCTGGCGATCAGCGTGCGCGGCTCCTCCAGGCCCATCCCGGCGAGCATGTCGCGAAGCTCCGACATCACGACCTTGCGGCCGCCGACGTTGACGGCGCGGAGCAGCGCAACGCGGAGCTCGCTCACTCGTGCTCGACGCCGAAATCCCGCCGCGCGGAGACGATGCTGACGATGAAGCCGGCCAGCACGTCCAGCAGCACCATCAAGGTGATGAGGAAGAAAGTTGAGGTGGCGAACGCGTCGAACAGCAGGAACTCGATCAGGCAGATCACGAACAGCAGCATCGACAGGCCGTGGTTCACGATCGCGGTGCCGCGCGGCGCCGCCGACTTCAGCAGCTCCACGAACAGCACCACCAGCGCGGTGATCAGGATCATGTCGCCGAAGCTGATGGTCCACACCGCGCCCGAAGCCATGGTGACGCTCGTGGCCGGCGTGGCCATCCGCTCGGCCGCCCCGGGCCCGTTGAGGCCGCCGTCGGCCAGCATCGCCGCCGCGACGTTGTAGAAAGCCACCGGCAGCGCCAGCAGCGGGAAGGCCGCCAGCCAGTTGTTCGCCCGCTCGTTCATGCCTCGTCCGCCCCCTCCGGATTACGCGCGCGATTCCTCAGCCACATGACCCCCAGCATGTCGGAGACCGACACCATCAGGCGCCCGAGGTTGGTGTACTTGGAAGCCCCCGTCGTCCGCGCACGGTGCGAGACCGGTTCGAACGCCACCTCGTAACCCTCGCGCAGCATGAGCGCCGGCAGGTAGCGGTGGATGTGATCGAAGTACGGGAGGCGCAGGAAGGCCTCGCGCCGGAACACCTTGAGGCCGCAGCCGGTGTCGTTGGCCTCGTCCTTCAGCATCGCCTTGCGGATGTTGTTCGCGGTGCGGGAGGCCCAGCGCTTGGCCGCGGTGTCCTGGCGCTTCTGGCGCTCGCCGCCCACCAGACCGAGCCGCTCGCTCCCGGCGCTCAGCCGGTCGACCAGCCGCGGAGCGTCCGCCGGGTCGTTCTGCCCGTCGCCGTCGAGGGTGACGACGATGTCGCCGCGGGCGGCCAGCACGCCGGTGCGCACCGACCGGCTCTGGCCGGAGTTCTTGCGGTGCGAGAGCACGCGCAGTTGGGGCAGCCGCTGCTTCAGCGCCACGAGGCGCTCCAGGGTGGCGTCGCGGCTGGCGTCGTTGACGAAGACGATCTCGTGGTCGCGGCCGGCGAAGGCCGTGGCGATTTCCTCCGCCAGCGGAACGGCGGCGCCTTCCTCGTTGAAGACCGGGACGACGATGGAGATCTGCGGCATCGGAATCCCCCCTTAGCGGCATTCGACGCCGGGCGGGAGGGCGCGCCCCTCGCGGCGCGTGCTATGTGGAATCGATGATGGTTGACCAGTGGGACGGCTGGACGCGCCGGTGGCGCGGACCGCTGTTCGCAGCGTTGGTGGCGATGGTGGCGGGCCTGCCGGGCGTGTTCGCCCTGCCCCCGCTCGACCGCGACGAGTCCCGCTTCGCCCAGGCGACGACCCAGATGTTCGAGCAGGGCGACTACATCAACATCAACTTCCAGGACGAGCCGCGGCACAAGAAGCCTGTCGGCATCCACTGGATGCAGGCCGTCAGCGTCGAGCTGTTCTCCGAGCCGGAGGAGCGCGAGATCTGGACCTACCGGATCCCCTCGCTGCTGGGGGCGATGCTGGCCGCCGCCGCCTGCGCGTGGGGCGCGGCGGCGTTCTTCGGCTCGGGGATCGGCTTCGTGTCCGGCGCGGTGCTTGGGGCGAGCGTGCTGCTCTCGACCGAAGCCAACATCGCGAAGACTGACGCGGTGCTCTGCGGGGCGATCACGCTCGCGATGGCGGCGCTGGGGCGGCTCTACGCCCGCAACCAGGAGGGAATCCGCACCGAACGTGCGACCCGCGCCCTGTTCTGGCTCGGCATCAGCCTGTCGATCCTGGTGAAGGGTCCGATCGGGCCGATGATCGCCGGGCTGGCGCTGCTGACGCTGTGGGCCTGGGACCGGAACCTGCGCTGGCTGAAGGGCATCGGCTGGTGGTGGGGCCTGGTGGCGGTGCTGGCCATGGTCGGCCCATGGGCGCTCGCCATCACCATCGTCACGGACGGCGCCTTCTGGGGGACGGCGCTCGGCGGCGACCTCGCCCCGAAGATCGCGGGCGGCCACGAGACCCACGGCGCGCCGCCCGGCACGCACACGCTGCTGGCGCCGCTGATGCTGTTCCCCGCGACCCTGCTCGTGCCCGCGGCGTTGGTGCTGGCGTGGCGCAAGCGCCGGGAGCCGGGGGTGCGGTTCGCCATTGCCTGGGTGCTGCCGAGCTGGACCGTGTTCGAGCTGCTGCCGACCAAGCTCGTCCACTACCCCCTGCCTCTTTACGGCGGCATCGCGTGGCTGATCGGCGCGGCGCTCTGGGACAGGAAGGCGCTGTGGGCGCGCTGGGCGGGCGCGGCGCTGTCCGTCCTCGCGGGGGTCGCGTTCGCGGGGGCCGCCTTCTACGCCGTGTCGGAATACGGAGACCCGGGCGACACCACCTGGGCCGCGCTCGGCGCGGGCTTGGCGCTGGCCGCGGGGGTGGCGGGCGCGGTGGCGCTGATGGAGCGGTCGAGCCGCGCTGCGCTGGCGCTGGCGGGCGGCCTCGGGGTCGCCGCGCACGGCGTGATCGTGGCCGGCCTGCTGCCGAGCCTTGAGCCGCTGTGGCTCTCGCAGCGGACCGCGCAGGCGCTGAGCCGGGCGGGCCTGAACCCGCGCGACGGGGTGGCGCCGGGCCCGGTCGAGGTCTCCGGCTACGCCGAGCCCAGCCTCGTGTTCGCGCTCGGCACCGGCACCGGGACAGGCAGCGCCGAGGACGCCGCCCGCGCAGTGGCGGAGGGGCGGCCGGCGGTGGTCGAGCGGGCCGACGAGGCCGACTTCCTCGCCGCGGCCGAGCGCCTCGGGGTGAACGTGCAGGAGGTGGCCGAGGTGGAAGGCCTCAACTACTCGAAGGGGGACGACACGGTGCTCGTCATCTACCGCTTCGCGCCCCCGCGTCCGGAGGCCGGGCGATGAGCCGTCCGATCGAGATCGTCGAGGTCGGCCCGCGCGACGGACTGCAGAACGAGCGGGCCGTGCTCTCGGTCGAGGACAGGCTGGAGTTCGTGCGCCGGCTGGAGGCCGCGGGCGCGCGCCGCATCGAGGCGGTGTCGTTCGTGAACCCCAAGCGCGTGCCGCAGATGGCGGGCGCGGAGGAGGTGATGGCGGCCCTCCCCTCCGCCGAGGGGCGTTCGCGCATCGGGCTGGTGCTGAACGTGAAGGGTTGGGACCGCGCGGTCGAGACGGGCGTGGATGAGGTCAACGTGTCGCTCGCCGCCAGCGACGGGTTCGGCACGCGCAACCAGGGCCTGACCATGACCGAGCAGCTCGGCATGCTCGGCACGATCGTGGAGCGCGCCCACAACATGGGCACGGGCGGCGAAGGCGGACCGTCCTTGTCGGCGACGCTGTCCGTGGTCTGGGGCTGCCCCTTCGACGGCGAGGTGCCGGAGGAGACCGTGGTCTCAATGGCGCGCGAGATCGCCGGGATGGGCGTGCGCGAGATCGGCCTCGCGGACACCATCGGCGTGGCGGACCCGTGGGCGGTCCGCCGGCGGGTCGAGGCGGTGCGCGCCGTCGCGCCAGAGGCGACGATCCGGCTGCACTTCCACGACACGCGCAACACCGGGCTGGCGAACGCCTATGCGGGCGTAGCGGCGGGCGTGGACGTGCTCGACGCCAGCTGCGGCGGGATCGGCGGCTGCCCCTTCGCCCCGAACGCGACGGGCAACATCGCCACCGAGGACCTCGTCTACATGCTGGAGCGCGCCGGGTTCGAGACGGGCTACGACCTCGACGCCCTGATCGAGACCACGCACTGGGTGGAGGAGAAGCTCGGCAAGCGAGCGCCCTCGGCGCTGGCCCGCGCGGGAGGCTTCCCGCGGCCTAGCGCCGGGTGACTGCGCGAAGGGCCGGGCGCGCGACGGACACGGCGATCACCATCGGTCCCAGGATCCAGGCGGCGACGCGGCGCCAGAGCGTGTCGGCGCGCTTGCGGAAGTAGCGCGCGAGACCCACGCCCTTCCAGAACTCGACGACCACCGGCGAGGCGTTGCTCGTCGATCCGAGGTGAATGATGCGCGCGGTGGGCTGGTACAGCACCCGGCCCCCTCGCTCACGCACGCGCCAGCACAGATCCACGTCCTCGACGTGCAGGAAGAAGCCGCCGTCGAAGCCCCCGACGCCGGCGAAGTCCTCACGCGCCATGAAGAAGCAGGCGCCGGAGATGGTCGGCACCTCCACCGGCTGGGTCGGCATCGGCTCGAACTCACGGTGGATCTCGAACTTCCGCAGCCACGGCAGGCGATGAGAGAGGCGGGTGAAGCTGAGGAGGGTGGTCGCCGGAGTCACTTCCCCCCGGCGGCCGCCGCGTTGCTCGGTGCCGTTGGCGTTCATCACCCGTGCCCCGACGATGCAGGGGCGAACCGGGCAACGCGCCAGCGCTTCCTCCAGCGCCTCGACGCAACCGGGCTGGAGGAAGGCGTCCGGGTTGAGGAACAGCAGCTTGCGGCCCGTCGCCGCGGCCGCGCCCATGTTGCAGGCGCGTGCGAAGCCGACGTTGCCGTGGCCCGTCAGCAGCTTGATCTTGGGCTCGCTGGCCGCGAGCCGCCTCAGCCGCTGGGCGTCTTCGGGCGGCGAGCCGTTGTCGACGATGACGAACTCGCCCACGGCCGGCTCGCTCAGCACGAAGCCGATGCTCTCGAACAGCGCCGGACCGGTCATGTAGACGACCATGATCACCGACACGTCGACGGCCAGCGGCGAGAACACCACCGTCGCCCCCTTCAGCGCGCCTGCGT
>DASVVG010000071.1:0-17014 GCA_036386655.1 Caulobacteraceae bacterium
GGGCGATCTCGTCGCGCGGCGTGGGTGTCGGCGACAGCAGGGCGGCGGCGCGCTCGCGCACGCGGTCGACCTCGGCGTCCTGCAGGTCGGCGCGGCCGCTGTAGCGGGACCGCTCGCCCTCGCGGGCGATCAGCGGCTTCTCGAGGCCGCGCAGCACGTCCTCGATCCCTTCGCAGAGGATCGCACCCTGGCGGATCAGGTCGTTGGTCCCCCGCGCCCGTGGATCGAGCGGGGAGCCGGGGACGGCGAACACCTCGCGGCCCTGCTCGCCCGCGAGCCGGGCGGTGATCAGGGAGCCGGACCGCAGCTCCGCCTCGACGACGACGACGCCGAGCGACAGGCCGGAGATGATGCGGTTGCGGCGGGGGAAGTCGCGGGCCTGCGCCCGCTGCCCGATCTCGCGCTCGGAGACGACGCAGCCCTCCGCCGCGACACGTTCGTAGAGGTCGGCGTGCTCGGGCGGATAGACGTCGTCCACCCCGCCGGCGAGCACGGCGACGGTGCCGGTCGGGAGCGAGCCCTCGTGCGCCGCGCCGTCGATCCCACGCGCCAGGCCGGATACCACGACGTGGCTCGAGCGGCCGAGATCCGCCGCGAGTTCGCGGGCGAACCGCTGGCCCGCTGCGGACGCGATCCGCGCGCCGACGATCGCTACCGCGGGCTTGTTCAGCAGGCCGGCGTGACCGCGCCCCCAGAGCAGGGGAGGGGGCGGGTCCACCGCGGCCAGCAGGCGCGGGTAGTCCGGCTCGCAGGCCGCGAGCAGTCGTGCGCCCAAGGCTTCGCCGGCCGCGATTTCGCGGTCCGCCTGCTCCACGGACGGCGTCGTCAGCGGCTTGATGCGGCCGCCGCGGCGGGACAGCTCCGGCAGCGCCTCCAGTGCGCGCGTGGCCGAGCCGTAGCGGGCCAGCAGCTGCTCGAAGGCGACGGGGCCGACGTTCTCGGTGCGCGCCAGTCTCAGCCAGTCGCGGCGCTCGGCCGCTCCCAGCGCGCGGGCGCTCAAGCCTTCTTCCCGCCGATGCGGGGCTCCTCGCCCCGCCGCAGCCGCGCGATGTTCGCCCGGTGCCGCACCACGATGAGCGCCGCCATGAAGGCGGCCAGGTACATCACCGCCCGCGCATGCACGACCAGCGGCGGCTCCATCACCGCGCGGCTGAACAGCACCGCCAGCCAGGGCGACAGCGCCGCGGCGGTCAGCGCCGCCAGCGACGAGTAGCGGAAGGCCGCCGCCATCCCGATCCAGATCGCCCCCGCGGCCAGTCCCACCGGCCACGCCGCGACCAGCAGCACGCCGAAGAAGGTCGCCACGCCCTTGCCGCCCTTGAACTTCAGCCACACGGGAAAGAGGTGGCCCAGGAAGGCCGCGCCGCCCGCAACGGCCTCGAACACGTCGCGCTCGCCGAGATCGAGCAGGAACCAGCGCGCCAGGAACACCGCCAGCCCGCCCTTGCCGCCGTCCAGCAGCAGCGTCAGCAGCGCCAGGTCCTTGCGCCCGGTGCGCAGCACGTTGGTCGCCCCGATGTTGCCGGAGCCGATGTTGCGGACGTCGCCCACCCCCGCCGCGCGCGTGATCAGCACTCCGAACGGGATGGAGCCCAGCAGGTAGGCGAGCGCTGCTGTGAGCGCGAGCGCCGGCCAGAAGTGGTCGTGCGCCGCGCCGCTCCAGTCGGCGAACAGCAGGTTCCTCATCGCCCCTCCGCCGCCTCGTGCACGACCCGGCCGCCCACCATCGTCAGCAGCACCCGCCCCTGCAAGCGGCGTCCATCGAAGGGCGAATTCTTCGACTTCGACAGCAGCCGGTCGGCGTCGACCACCACTGGCGCGTGCACGTCGACGAGGATCAGGTCCGCCGGCGCGCCCTTGCCCAGCCGTCCCGCGGCCGACCCAATCATCTCGGCCGGCCGCACCGTCACCGCCCGCAGCAGGTCCAGCAGCGGCACGCGCCCCTCATGGTGCAGCGCCAGCAGGGCCGGCAGCAGCGTCTCCACGCCCACCGCGCCCGGCGCGGCTTCCGCGAACGGCAGCCGTTTGTCCTCGGCCGGAGCCGGGCTGTGCGCCGAGACCACCACGTCGATCGCGCCGCCCGCCAGCGCGTCGATCAGCGACTGCCGGTCGTCCTCGGTGCGGAGCGGCGGATCGAGCCGGAAGAACGTGCGGTAGTCCCCCATGTCGACTTCGTTGAAGCTGAGGTGGTTGATCGACACCGTCGCCCGCGCGTCCACGCCTCGCCGCTTCGCCCGCGCCAGGCCGTCCAGGCTCGCCGCCGCACTGAGCTGGTCCACCAGCAGCGACGCGCCGGTCAGCTCCGCCAGCGCGAGGTCGCGCTCGAGCATGATGGTCTCCGCCGCCGCCGGCGATCCCGCGAGCCCCAGCCGCCCCGCCAGCTCGCCGCGGTTGGTCGACGCGCCGTCCGACAGCCACGGATCCCGCGGCCGGTGCGCGACCGGCATGCCGAACCCGGACGCGTAGGTCATCACCCGCTGCATCACCTTCGAGTTCACGATCACGCGGTCGCCGTCGCCGACGTAGACTGCGCCCGCCTCGCGCATCAGCCCGATCTCGGCCAGCTGCTCGCCCCGGCAGCCGCGCGTGGCCGCGCCCGCCGCATGCACGTGCACCAGCCCGATGTGCCGTGCCCGCCGCAGCACGAAATCCACCATCGCCGGCTCGTCGATCGCCGGCGACGTGTCCGCCTGCACAACCACCGACGTCACGCCGCCCGCGGCGGCCGCGCGTGCGAGCGACTTCAGCGTCTCCTTCGGCTCCGCCCCCGGCTCGCCGCTCTTCACCCTGAGGTCCACCAGCCCCGGGCACAGCATCGCGCCCCCGCAGTCGGTGACCTCCACGTCCTCGGCCAACCCCTCGAACCCCGGCCGCTGAACCAGGTCGAAGACCAGCCCCTCCTTCACGAGCACCGCGCCCGGCCCGTCGTAGCCGCTCGCCGGGTCCACCAGCCGCGCGTTGACGAACGCCCTCACGCGCCGCCCTCCAGCCGCGCCGCCAGCGAGGCGAGGATCGCCATCCGCATGGCGACGCCCATCTCCACCTGGTCCTGGATCAGGCTCACCGCCGGGTCGTCCGCGACGACGGAGTCGATCTCCACCCCGCGGTTCATCGGCCCCGGATGCATCACCTTCGCGTGGGGCGCGGCCGACCGCAGCTTCTCCGCGTCGAGCCCCCAGTACCGGAAGTACTCCCGCTGCGACGGCACGAACCCCCCGTCCATCCGCTCCAGCTGCAGCCGCAGCATCATCACCACATCGACGCCGCGGATGCCTTCGCGCAGGTCGCGGTGCACTTCCACGCCCCAGCGGTCGACGCCCGACGGCAGCAGCGTCGGCGGCCCGATCACCCGCACCCGCGCGCCCATCAGACTCAGCAGCGCCACGTTCGAGCGCGCGACCCGGCTGTGCAGCACGTCCCCGCAGATCGCTACCGTCAGCCCCTCGATCCGCCCGAACGCCCGCCGGATCGTCAGCGCGTCCAGCAGCGCCTGGCTCGGGTGCTCGTGCCAGCCGTCCCCGGCGTTGATCACCGCGCAGCCCACTTTCTGCGAGAGAAGGGCGGCGGCCCCGGACGCGGAGTGCCGCACCACCAGCAGGTCCGGCTTCATCGCGTTCAGGGTCACCGCAGTGTCGATCAGCGTCTCGCCCTTGGTCATGGCCGACGTGCGCGGGCTCATGTTGATGACGTCCGCGCCCAGCCGCCGGCCCGCCAGCTCGAACGAACTCTGCGTCCGCGTCGACGGCTCGAAGAACAGGTTCACCAGGGTTCGCCCGCGCAGCAGCCCCAGCGTCTTCTCCCGCGCCCGGTTCAGCCCCGTGAACGCCTCGCCGAGGTCGAGCAGCGCCTCCACGTGCGGCGGCGCCAGGCCCTGGATGCCCAGCAGGTGGGGGAGGGGGAACGGGAACAGGTGCTCGCGGATGGTCGTCTCGAGGCCGGAGGTCTCGATGTCGGGCGCGCCGTTCATGCTGGAAGCGGAGCCTATAGACGGGGCCGCCGCGACCCTCAACCACCCGGCCGACTTGCAACTGTCGGGAGCGCGCGTCGTTTTCGGTGAGCCATGCAGCGACTTCTGTTCGCCATCGCCTTCATCGCCGCAGCCGGGCCGCCCGTCGGCGCGAGCGCCCACGAATTCATCTTCTACTTCCGGTACGACAGCACGGACGCTGCTAACCCCGAGTGGGCCCGGCATATGGCCAGGGACACGGCCTGCTACGCCCGCCAGGCGAGCGCGAACCGGGTGCACGTCGTCGCTCACACCGACACCGCCGGCTCGCCGGAGTACAACTTGGCTCTTTCTCGGCGTCGGGCGGAGGTCGTGGCCGACCTGCTCGTCCGCGAAGGCGTACCGCGCGAGAGGATCAGCCTGGAGGGCCGCGGGGAGGCGGCACCGGCGATAGCATCGGGCGACGGCGTCCGGGAGCCGCTCAATCGGCGAGCCACGATCGACGTGGGGTTCGCTCCCGGTCCGGTGGCGCGCTGCGAGGGACCGACGCTGCCGAAGCTGCCGCAGCCCTCGAGCCGATGATCAGCTCAGCCCGAACAGCACCAGCAGCAACGGGATCGTCACCACGCTCGCCACCGTCGTGAACGCCACGATGCCCGCCATCAACGGCGCGTCGCCGCCCATCTCCCGCGCTAGGACGTAGCTCGCCGACGCCCCCGGCGCCGAGCCGCAGGCCAGCGCCACCCCCTGGCTCAGCGGGTCGCCCCCGAACAGTCGGCACAGCCACCACATCAGCACCGGCAGCACGAGCAGCTTCATCACGCACACGACGCCCAGCGTCACCGGCCGCGCCGCCGCCGCCGCGAAGTTCAAACCCGCGCCCGCCACCAGCAGCCCCAGCGGCAGCGCCCCGCCGCCCAGCAGCGTCAGGGCCTTGTCCACGCCGAAGGTCGGCACGCGCAGCGCGTTCAGCGCCAGCCCGATGGCGCACGACAGGATCACCGGGTTGGTGGCCAGCCCCCGGCCGATGCCGCGCCAGCCGCCGCGCTGGCCCTCGCCCCACCGGGCGAGCACCAGCACGCAGAGGATGTTGATCACCGGGATCAGCGCCCCGATCACCACCGCCGCCCGGGCCAGCCCATCCGCCCCGAACACCGCCACCACCACCGGAAGGAAGACGAAGCTGTTCCACCGCACCAGCCCCTGGAACACGCTGGTGAACGCGGGGCCCGACAGTCGCAGGAACGGTCGCGCCAGCAGCGCCAGGGCCCCGATGATCGCCACCGCCGCGATGCTCGCCGCGCCCAGCGGCGCCGACGACAGCCCCTCGAACTTCGCCGCCCAGATCGTCGGGATCAGGAAGCCTGGATAGAAGACGAAGTAGGTGATCCGCTCGATCGGCCGCCACGTCTCCGCCGGGATGAAGCCGCTCGCCTTCAGCCCCCAGCCCAGCGCGATCAGCGCGAAGACCGGCAGCACGCCGGCGAGGATGCCGCTCATCCGGCGGCCCGCAGCCGGTCCAGCGCCCCCTGCAGGATCCAGGCGGCCGCCGTCTTGTCGACCACCTCCGCCCGCCGCGCCCGCGTCATGTCGTGCTCGTCGATCAGCATGCGGTTGACCGCCTCGGAGGACAGCCGCTCGTCCCAGAAGGCGATCGGCAGGTCGCGCACCCGCAGCAGGTTGCGGGCGAAGGCGCGGCTCGACTGCGCCCGCGGGCCCTCGCTGCCGTCCATGTTCTTCGGCAGCCCGATGACCAGCCCGACCGCCCGGCGCTCGCCCATCAGCTGGAACAGTCGCCCGGCGTCGGCCGTGAACTTGGTCTTGCGGATCAGCTCCAGCGGGCTGGCGATGAACCGCGTCGCGTCCGAAGTCGCCACCCCGATCGTCTTCTCCCCCAGGTCCAGCCCGAACAGGGCGCCCTTGGGCGGCAACTCCAGGAGGTCGACGACGGCCATGGCGGCTCCATAGCGTCCGCGACCGTCCAAGTCTCCGGAGACACGACAACCGGAGACAATCCGGGACAACCAGAGAAGGCGGAGACGGACTTATCCCCCTGCTCGAGGGCGGGGTAGAATGGGAGATGAAACACGTCTCCGATCACTCCTGCAGTCCGACTCCCCCTGCGGGGACGCCCATCGTTCGCGCGGGCAGGGCCGTCTCGCCTGCGTCTCCCCGGAGCCTCGGCGGCCGCGTCTGTTCACCCATTTCGAGGCCCACGGTGTCTCCACCCGCAGGCGGAGACATTCCGGCTCCCGCTTGCGGTCGTGAACGGGGGCGGATAACCCGCGCGGCTCAAGGAGTACCCCTCATGGCCATCGACGCCGCCACCGTGCGCCGGGTCGCCCGCCTGGCCCGCATCGCCGAGCCCGAAGAACGGCTGGAGCCGCTCGCCCGCGAGATCGACGGCATCGTGCGCTGGATCGAGCAGCTGCAGGAGGTCGACACCGACGGCGTCGAGCCGCTCACGTCGAACGTTCACGCGACGCTGCCTATGCGCGAGGACGTGGTCACCGACGGCGGCGACCGCGACAAGGTGCTGTCCAACGCCCCCCGCTCCGACGAAGGCTTCTTCGTCGTGCCCAAGGTGGTTGAATGAGCGAGTTCACCGGCCTCACCCTGAAGGGCGCCGTCGACGGCCTGCGGGAGAAGCGCTTCACCTCCGAGGAGCTGACGCGTGCGCACGTGGAGGCGGTCGCCGCCGCCCGCGGCCTCAACGCCTATGTGCTCGAAACGCCGGAGAAGGCGCTGGAGATGGCTCGCGCCTCGGATGCGAAGCTGGCGCGCGGGCAGGGTGGTCCGCTCGAGGGCGTGCCGCTCGGGATCAAGGACCTGTTCTGCACCGCCGGCGTGCGCACCACGGCGGGCTCGAAGATCCTCGGCGACTTCGTGCCGCCGTACGAGAGCACCGTGACGGCCAACCTCTGGCGCGACGGCGCGGTGATGCTCGGCAAGCTCAACATGGACGAGTTCGCCATGGGCTCGTCCAACGAGACCTCCGCCTGGGGCCCGGTGGTGAACCCCTGGCGCGGGCAGTCGAACATGGAGCTGACGCCGGGCGGCTCCTCGGGGGGCTCCGCAGCCGCCGTCGCCGCCGACCTCTGCCTCGGCGCCACCGCGTCGGACACCGGCGGGTCGATCCGCCAGCCCGCCGCCTTCACCGGCACCGTCGGCATCAAGCCGACCTATGGCCGGTGCTCGCGGTTCGGCATGGTCGCCTTCGCCAGCTCGCTCGACCAGGCGGGGCCGATCGCGAAGTCGGTCGAGGACGCCGCGATCCTGCTCACCTCGATGAGCGGGCACGACCCGAAGGACTCCACCAGCATCGCGGCTGACGTGCCGGACTTCGCCGGCTTCGTCGGCAAATCGGTGAAGGGGATGCGCATCGGCGTGCCCCGCGAGTACCGCATGGAAGGCATGCCGCAGGAGATCGAGGATCTCTGGCAGAAGGGCATCGCCTGGCTGAAGGACGCCGGCTGCGAGATCGTCGACGTGTCGCTGCCGCACACCAAGTACGCGCTGCCCGCCTACTACATCGTGGCGCCCGCGGAGGCGTCGTCGAACCTGGCGCGCTACGACGGCATGCGCTTCGGCCATCGTGCCGACGGCAAGTCGCTGACCGAGGTCTACGAGAACACCCGCGCCGAGGGCTTCGGCAGCGAGGTGAAGCGCCGCGTCCTGATCGGCACCTATGTGCTCTCGGCCGGGTACTACGACGCCTATTACCTCAAGGCGCAGAAGGTGCGGCGCCGCATCGCCGACGACTTCGACCGCGCGTGGGAGACCTGCGACGCGCTGCTGACGCCGTCGACGCCCAGCGCCGCCTTCGGCCTCGGCGACAAGTCCGCCGATCCGGTGGCGATGTACCTCAACGACGTATTCACGGTGACGGTGAACCTCGCCGGCCTTCCCGGCATCAGCGTGCCGGCCGGCCTTGACGCGCAGGGGTTGCCCCTCGGCCTCCAGCTCATCGGCAAGGCGCTCGACGAGGGCACGCTGTTCTCGCTCGCCGGCGCCGTCGAGCAGGCGGCGAACTTCCGCGCCAAGCCCGACCGGTGGTGGTCATGACCGCCCGTCGCTACGCCACGCCGTGGTGGTCGCACGCGCTCTCCGCAGTCGCGCTGCTCTTGATCGCCGCTTTCGTCTTCGCCCCGCGCGCCATTGAGATCGTGAACACCACCGGCGCCGTCGGCTGGTACGCCGCCGGGGCCTTCCTCAGCCTGTTCCTGTCCGTCAATCGCGCGCTGCTCGCCGTGAAGGCGTGGCGCGCCCGTTCCGCATCCGCCGAGGTGTCCCGCGATGCCTGAGTCCAAGCTGATCGAAGGCCGCACCGGCTCCTGGGAGATCGTCCTCGGGCTGGAGATCCACGCGCAGGTGGCCTCGAACGCGAAGCTGTTCAGCGGGGCGGCGGTGGGCTTCGGCGCCGGGCCGAACGAGCAGGTCTCGACGGTCGACGCGGCCTTCCCGGGCATGCTGCCGGTGATCAACCGGTTCTGCGTCGAGCAGGCGGTGCGGACCGGGCTCGGGCTGAACGCGCAGATCAACCGCGTCTCGCGCTTCGACCGGAAGAACTACTTCTACCCCGACCTGCCCGCCGGCTATCAGATCAGCCAGTTCGCCGAGCCCATCGTCGGCGAGGGCGAGGTCGAGGTGGAGCGCGACGACGGCTCCACCTTCGTCGTGCGCATCGAGCGGCTGCACCTCGAGCAGGACGCCGGCAAGTCGATCCACGACATGGACCCGCACGCCACCTACGTGGACCTCAACCGCGCCGGCACCGCGCTGATGGAGATCGTGTCGAAGCCGGACATGCGATCCGCGGAAGAAGCCGCGGCTTACGTCAAGAAGATCAGGACGATCGTGCGCGCGCTCGGCACCTGCGACGGCGACATGGAGAAGGGCAACCTCCGCGCCGACGTGAACGTCTCCGTGCGCAAGCCCGGCGGCGAACTCGGCACGCGCTGCGAGATCAAGAACGTCAACTCGTTCCGCTTCATCCAGCAGGCGATCGAGTACGAGGCGCGCCGCCAGATCGAGATCCTCGAGGACGGCGGCTCGATCAAGCAGGAGACGCGCCTGTTCGACCCCGGCCGCGGCGAGACGCGCTCCATGCGCTCGAAGGAAGAGGCGCACGACTACCGCTACTTCCCCGACCCCGACCTGCTCCCGCTGGTGCTGGAGGAAGCCTGGATCGAGGACATCCGCCGCTCGCTGCCCGAGCTGCCGGACGCCAAGCGCGCCCGCTTCATGCGGAGCTACGGCCTGTCGGCCTACGACGCCGGCGTGCTGACGGCGGAGTCCGCGCGCGCCGAGTTCTTCGAGAAGGCGGCGTCGGGCCGCGACGCCAAGCTCGTCGCCAACTGGACGATCAACGACCTCCTCGGCCGCCTTGGCGTCGACGGCCGCGAGATCGAGGACAGCCCGATCAGCCCTGAGCATATCGGCGAGCTCGTCGGCCTGATCACCGACGGCACCATCTCCTCGAAGATCGCCCGGCAGGTGTTCGACCACATGTGGGCGGGCGAGGGGGCTCCGGCGGCCATCGTGGAGAAACACGGTCTCGTGCAGGTGACCGACACCGCCGCGCTCGAAGCCGCCGCCGACAAGATCATCGCCGCCAACCCTGACAAGGCCGAGGCCGTGAAGGCGAAGCCCCAGGCGATCGGCTGGTTCGTCGGTCAGATCATGAAGGAGACCGGCGGCAAGGCGAACCCCGCGGCCGTCAACGAGATCCTCAAGCGCAGGCTCGGCGTCGAATTGCGAAACGGCGCGCCGGAGGTCCGGCGCGCCGGGTGGTCTTTGACAAATCTGCGGAAGGGCTCAGTCGCCCTTGTAGCCCTTGCCGTGGTGGGAGGACTTGCCGCCCTTGTACCAGCCGTAGTGATTGCCGTTGTTGCCCTTGTGCTTCTTGTAGCCGCCGTGGCCGCAGCCCGGATGATGCTTGTGGCCGCCGTCGTCGTCACCATAGCCGCCGTCGTCGTCGTCGTGATCATCGTCGCCGCCGCACGAGGACCCGCCGCAGGGCTGGCACGAGTAGCACCCGCCCGACGACTTCACCTTCACCTTCACGCTGACCTTGGACTTGTAGCTGTAGGAGTAGCTGTACCCAGACTTGCCGAAGCCGCTGCTGCCGCCTGCCATGGCTGTGGCCGGGGCGAAGGCCAGGAGCGCCGTGATGGCGAGGGCGCTGGTCATCAGTTTCATGAAGGTCGTCCTTCTGGGGGTGATCGCACCGGAGTGCGGGTGACCGCCGACAACCAGCGACGCCCCGGAAAGTTCGCAATTCGCCTCAGAGGGGAATTCTCGGGAGGCGGCGGCACGAAAAAGCCCGCCCCGGCGACCGGAGCAGGCTTTCCGCGCCCACGGCGAAGGCTGTTACCAGCCGCCGCCGATGATGCTCAGGATCAGCCCGGTGGCGATCGCCGCCAGGATGATGTCGCCGGTGTCGGTGCGGTAGTAGGCGTAGCCGCGCGGCGGGGGTCCCCAGCCATGGCGGTGGTAGTCGTAGACCACGTGCCGGCGGTAGTGCGGCGGCAGGATCTGGCCGCGGCTCCACCGCGGGGCGTGGCCGTAGCTGTAGCCGGGATGGCCGTAGCCGTAGCTCGGGTAGCCGTAGCTGTAGGACGGCGCGTAGTAGTAGGTCGTCCGCGGCGGCGAGTAGTAATAGTAGTTGCGCGGGTACGAATGGCCGTAGCCGTACCCGTAGCCGCGGTGGTCGCGCCGGTCGTCCCGCCACTCGCGACGGGCGTCGCGGTGGTCGCGGCGGGCGTCCCGGAACTCGCGGCGGTCCTGCCGGAATTCCCGCCGTTCGTCGCGCGTGCGGTCGTCGTCGTTGCGCCAGTCGCGGCGCTCCTGCCTGAATTCGCGACGCTCCTGCCGGAACTCGCGCGTCGCGTCCCGCCAGTCGCGGCGGTCGCGACGATCCTGGGCCTGCGCCACCGTCGGTGCGACGACGAGCAGGGCCAGGCCTGCGATCATGAGCTTCTTCATGGGTCCTTCTCCTCGCCGAACGGGCCCACGGCCCGGCGCGGTCGACGGGCCGCGCGTACTCCAGCTTGAACCGCACGCTTCGACTCGCCCGCTGAACGGAAGCTGAACGGAAAAGGCCCACCGCGGGTCCCCCAACGGGCCTTCAGCGCCCGAGTTCCGGAGCGTCAGCGGGTCAGGATGTGGACGATGATCCCCGTCGCGATCGCGGCCAGGATGATGTCGCCGGTGCTCGTGCGGTAGTAGGCGTGACCCCGCGGCGGCGGGCCGTACCCGTAGTCGTAGTAGTTGTAGATCGGCTGGCGGCGGTACTCGTAAGGGAGCACCTCCCCACGGCTCCAGCGGTGGTGGCCCTGCTCGTAGCCCGGGTGGTACCCGCCGTACGCGGCGCGCCGTCCCTCCCGATACCCTTGGCGGTAGGCGCGGCGCTCGTCGCGCCTGTCGTCACGATCGTCGTAGTCGTAGCGGTCGTCCCACCCGCGCCGGCCGTGATGCTTCGAGTGGCCCTTGCCCTTGCCTTTGTGCTTGTTGCCGATCTTCACGATCGCGCCCTGCTCGAAGGCGGGCTGCGCCGCCGCGGCGGCCGGAGCCAGCACGAGGGCGGCGACGGCGGCCAGAACCGCTTTCATGTCGTCTCTCCTGATCTTCGCCGTCCGAGCCGGCGCGAATGGTGAACTCGGACCGCCCCGGCTGAACGGAACCTGAACCGCGGCCGAGCGGTGGCGGCCTGCGTCCGCTGCCCGTGCCGGAACCCGCGGCGGTGCAAAAAGGTCGCTCGGGCCGGAAGACTCACGGTTCTGTCAGCGTTCACCGCGCCTGCCGAGCGGCGGCCCCGCCGCAGTGCGCCGAGGGCGCGCGGCGCTGTGGCGACGGAAGTAAATTGGGCATTTACTTAGCCGCGAATACACGGTGTTTTCGCGTTAACTCTATGTTCAATGGCACGGCGCTTGATGCGGTGGACTGGGCGTCAGCCCGGCCGCGGTCGTCCAGAACGGACGGCCCGGACCTGTGAAAAGAGGGACGCGGTCATGTCCATGGTTTTCGATCAAGCGCCCGAAGGGCTTCCGCTGCCGGGCCTCGAAGCGACCGGCGACGAGCTCTTCCGTTTGGGCCTGCTCTACTCCACCGGCCAGGGCGGCGCGCCGCTCGACCTGGTCTCGGCGCACATGCTGTTCAACCTGGCCGCGCTCCGCGGCTCGGAAGAGGCCAAGACCTACCGGCGGGAGCTGAGCCAGGAGATGGCCAGCGACGAGGTCGCCGAGGCCCAGCGCGCCGCGCGCCGCTGGCTGGACCAGAAGCCCGAGCGGGCGGCCTGAGGGCCGCCTACTCCTCGTCGTTCACGAGGCGGTCGGCCAGTACGTAGCTGAAGCCGCTGGCGAAGGGCACGGCGTCGAACGCCTGCTTCACGAACAGCCCCACCTCCGCGATCGTGCTGCGCGGGACGTAGACCACGTCGAAGCGGCGCAGCGGCACGGCGTCCGCCCGGGACGCGTCGGTGGTCGCCCGCAGCAGGTTCACCGTCCGCATCATCGCCCGGCCGTCGGGGCCCCGGCGAATGACCACGACCTCGGCCCGGCGCGCGCCTGGGGCGAACCCGCCGGCCTGGATCACCGCTTGCAGCGTGTCGATGTCGCCGGCCATGTCGTACATGCCGGGATCGCCCACCTCGCCGCCCACGAAGATCTTCATCGGCTGGGCCTGCTTCACCACCACCTCGACGTCCGGGCGGACCAGGTGCGGGGCGTAGGCGGCGGCGATCTCGCCCTCGAGTTCTTCGGGAGCGCGGTCCGCGGCCATGACCTTCACGTCCAGCGGCAGCATCACGCGGCCGTCGAAGCCCACCTTCAGGGTGCGGTTCAGCTCCGGCGCGGAGGGGACCACCAGGTCGAACTCGTCGCCGGGCGCGAGGCGGTATTCCGGCTCGAACTCGGTCCAGTCGGCGTAGGCGATGTTCGGGAACTCGGCCGTCGCGCGGGGGCGAGGCGTGAAGGGTTCCACGGGGAGGCAGGCTCCGAGCAGGAGCAGGGCGGAGAGGGCGCAGGCGCGCGGCGCGGCGGACATGAGTACTCCAGCTCCGATCAAGTTGCGGGGCATAGTCGCGCCAGTTGTTTCATTAATCCTTAAATCGAGCGGGCGAAGTTGCATGACCTCCTTGAGTCAACGGGGCCCGTATGCCGAGCGCTTTCTCAGCCAAGTCCAAGGCGACGCCCGAAGCAGGGGCTCGCGGCCCCTCCGCGGCGCCGGTCCTGAAGGGCCCGCTCAGCGACTGGACCCTGCGCCCCCGCTATACGGCGGCCGACCTCGTCACCCTGCTGTGGCGCGAGCGGCTGCTCATGGCCGCCGTCTTCGGCGCGCTGTTCCTGCTGGGCGCCGTCTATGCCCTGACCCGGCCCACGACCTATCCCGCCCGGTCCAGCCTGCTGGTGCAGATGGGGCAAGAGTACGTCTATCAGCCCCGCGCCGGCGACGCCGCCCGCGGCCTGACCCCGGATATCGACCAGGTCGTCGAGTCCGAGGTCGAGATCCTGCAGAGCGCCCCCCTGCGGGTGCGGGTCGTCGAGCAGGTCGGCTACAAGACGCTGTACCCCAACCGCACCGCCGCCTTCGACGGGGCCACCCCGGCGCAGCGCCGGCGGATGATCCACCAGGCCGCCGTGAACCTCGGACAGGGCCTGGGCGTGCAGACGGGGCCGAGCTCGAACGTCATCGGCCTCACCTACGAGCACAAGAACCCCGAAGTGGCCGCCACGGTCCTGAACCAGCTGGTCGACAACTACCTGGTCTACCGCCGGGAGGTGCTCGCCGACGTGACGCTGCCCCTGGTCACCCAGCAGCGGCAGGCCATGCAGACCCGCCTCGCCGGCGCCGAGCAGGCGCTGGAGGAATTCCTGACCGTCCACCGCATCGGCGACTTCCAGGCCGAGAAGACGGCCCAGAGCGCGCTGCAGGCCTCGCTCGGCGACGAGCGCTACCGGGTGATGGCGCGGCTGCGTGAAGTGCAGGGCCGCCTGGGCGAGCTGTCCCGGCAGGCCGGCGGCCTGAGCCCCGAGGTGGGCCTCTACCGCGATATCGACACGACGGCCGAGAACAAGCTGCGCGACCTGCGCATCCAGCGGGACGAACTGCTCTCGCGCTACAAGCCCGGCGCGCGTCCGGTGCAGGAAGTCGAGCACCAGATCGCGCAGATGGAGCGGATGATCCGCGAGGGCCGCGGCTCGACCGAGGGGGCCCGCCGGACCGGCATCAACCCGATCTACACGACGGTGCAAACCGAGCGCATCCAGCTCCGCGCCGAGGAGGCCTCGCTGCAGAGCCGCCGCGCCGCCATCGAGGCGCAGTTCGCCGAGGTGACCAATCGCCGGCTGGAGCTGACCGGTCTGGAGCCGAAATACCAGGACCTGGAGCGCAACCGCGCCGCGCTCGAAACCAGCGTCCGCACCTTCCTCAGCCGCGAACAGGAGCAGCGCGCCGCCTCCGCGATCGCGCAATCGGCCTCCGACAACATCCGGCTGGTGCAGCGCGCCAGCCCGGCGGTGAAGGGCTCCAGCATGCGCGGCGAGACGCTGATCATTGCCTTCCTGCTGGCGGCCGCGACTGCCCTTGCGCTCGGCATGGGCCGGATATTCCTGCGCCGCAGCTTCGCGACGGCGGCGTCGGCCTCGCGCACGCTGGACCTGCCGGTCCTGACCACGGCGCCGCTCAAGGGCGCGCCCGCATGATCTCGTTCGCTCGCGGACGGTTCTCCAAGGTGATGCCCCTCGCCGGCGCCCCGTTCGCCGGCGCGGCGATCCCGCTCGCGCGGAACGGCCCCGTCGATCTCTCGACCGAGATGGAAGAGCTCTGGCGCTCGCTCGGACCGGCGAACCCCGGGCGGGGCCGTGTGGTGCAGTTCATCGGCGCCATGGGCGGCGAGGGGGTTTCCACCATCGCCCGCGAGTTCGCCTTCTGCGCGGCCCAACGGGCCAAGAAGCCGGTCTGGCTGGTCGACCTCGACCTGTTCAAGGCCGGCCAGCAGGCGGCGGTCGCAAAGGAAGCACGGCGCTACGGCGAGCTCGGCGCGGCGGCGGCGGCCAGCCCCGACGGGTCCGTGTTCTTCGCGGTCGAGCCCGCGGCGGCCAACGCCGAGGGCCTGCAGAGGCCGCAGTCCCGCTATCTCTCCGCCCGCCCGGCCGCCAGCGGCCGGATGTGGGTCACGCGCTTCCACGCGGAGGCGCTGGTGCCGGGGCAGTCGGTGACCGTCTCGCGCTGGCCCGCCTACTGGAACGCGCTCCGCAAGCACGCCGAGTACATCGTGATCGACGCTCCGGCGGCGGATCGCTCGACGGCGGCCCTCACCCTGGCGCCGCTGGCCGACGTCAACATCATGGTGGTCGCGGCCGAGGCGGGCGACGCGCGCGAGCCGGCGGCCCTCAAGGCGGCGGTGGAGGAGGCGGGCGGCTCGATCGCCGGCCTCGTGTTCAACCGCGCCGAGGCGCGCCCGCCCGCGTTCCTGCAGTCCCTGGTCTGATGAGCTTCGCTCCCGTGGCCTACGCGCGCGCGCCGGCCGCTCCCGCGCGCTCGACCGTGCTGGAGGCGGCGGAGACGCTTTTCGTCCTCGGCGCGCTGTTCCTGATGTCGAACGCGCTGCTGACGCCGCTGTTCGCCGGCCCCGATGTGGCCGACGAGCCGGGCTGGATGCGGCTGATGTGGCTGCCGGTCTACGGGGGCCTGGCGGCGTTCGCCTGCCTGCGAGCGGGGCGGATGAGCTCCGTCTGGCCCGCGGCGCTCCTGACGCTCCCGCTCGTGATGCTGGCCTTCGCCTCGGCGGAGGGTTCGCTGATGCCCGACGTGAGCACGCGACGGGCGGTGGCCTTCTCCTTCACGACCCTGTTCGGCTTCTATCTCGCCGCCCGCTTCGAGTGGCGTGCGCTGGTCGAGGTGCTGGCCACCCTCTACTTCGCGCTGGCCGTCGGCAGCGCCGTGGCCGCGCTCGCGTTCCCGGGCTTTGGGGTGGACGGATCCGTACACCCCGGCGCCTGGAAAGGGCTGTGGCTGGAGAAGAACGCGCTGGGAGCGGCCATGGCGCGCGGGACGCTGGCCTGCGCCTGCGCGGCCATTCTGGCGCCCCAACGGCGCATGATCTGGTCCGGCGCGGCGCTTCTATGCGCGGGCTTGGTGCTCGCCTCGACCTCGACCACCGGCCTGCTCGGGCTCCTGCTCGCGCTCGCCTGCCTCGCGGGCATCCGCCTGCTCCGGTCCGGCGGGGCGGGAGCCGTGCTCGCGCTGTGGCTGGGCCTGGTCGGCGTCACCGTCGTGGCGGCGGTGATGCTGCTGGCGCCGGAGCTGTTCTTCGGCCTGGTCGGCAAGGACGCCACCCTGACGGGACGGACGGACATCTGGGAAGCCGCGATGCGGCGCGTGGCGGCGGAGCCCGGCGGCCACGGGTACGCCGCGTTCTGGTCCGCCGAGGGCGGGCCGGCCGAATACATCCGCATCGAGGCCGACTGGCCCGTCCCGAACGCCCACAACGGCTGGCTCGAACTGCTCCTCTGGTTCGGCTGGGCCGGGCTGGCCGTGTTCGCCGTCCACTACGTGGTTAGCTTGCTCAGCGTGAGCGCTCGCGTGTGGAGCCGTGACGGGGGAGCCTACTTCGCGCTCCCAACCATCCTGCTGTTCCTGCTCTTCAGCATCTCCGAGAGCACGATCATGCAGTGGAACAACCTGTCGTGGGTGCTCTACGTCGCGGTACTGGCCAAGGCGCTGCAGGTCGCCACCGGGCCGGAGCGCCGGACCTCCGCCGCCCCGTAGAACCGGGGTTCGAACCAGGGCGTCCACAACACTTTGCCCAGCCCACGGGCAGCCCGGTCGAGCAACTCGGCGCGGGAGGGGCTTCGAACCGCCCACGCCAGGACTGCCGCGGCCCCGAAGACCGCCATCTGGGCCGCTCCGATCAGCATCCACTTGAAGATCCCCAGCGGATCGCGGCGCGCCGCGGCGGCCTGACAGGGGCTCTGGCCGTAGGCGAAGGCCCGCCTCAGCGCGTAGTCCATGGTGGCGCGGTGTGCGGGCGCATGCTCGTAGACCCAGGCTTCATGCGACCAGGCG
>DASVVG010000072.1:0-1867 GCA_036386655.1 Caulobacteraceae bacterium
CGTCGGTCTCTGGCTCGCCGCCTCGCAGGCCAACCTGGAGGCGGGCGACGCCGAGGCCGCCGCCGCCCTCGCCGGCAAGGCCGCCCAGCTGGCGCCGCGCGACCCCGGCCCAAAGGTGCAGCTCGCCTCGGCGCTGCTGGCGCAGGGACGCGCAGAGGACGCACTTGCCGAGGCCCGCGGCGCGCTGGAGCTGCAGCCGTGGCGTCAGGACGCGCTCGCCTGGGCGGCCACGGCCGCGCGCGCGGCCGGCGACCCGCTCTACCGCGAGCTCTACGACTACGACGCGTTCGTTCGCGCCTACGACGTCGAGACGCCCGCCGGCTGGAGCGACCGCGAGCAGTGGCTCACCGATCTGGCCGCCGAACTGCAGGCCTTGCACGTCCACCACGTTCAGCCGTTCGACCAGTCGCTCCGGCTGGGCAGCCAGACCATCGACCACCTGCACAAGCGGCAGGAGCCGGCTGTCCGCAGCTTCTTCGCCGCGATCGACGCGCCGATCCGCGCCTACATGCAGGCGGTCGGGCCCGGAGACGATCCGCTGCGCGCCCGCGCCGGGCGCGACTGGGACTTGGCGGGCTCTTGGTCGGTGCGGCTGCGCCCGGGAGGCTGGCACGCCGATCACTTCCATTCCGAAGGCTGGCTGTCCTCGGCCTTCTACGTCCGCACGCCCGACGCCGCGCTAGACAGCCAGGACCGGCAGGGCTGGATCCGCTTCGGCCGGCCACCGTCCCCGACCATCCCTGATCTGCCCGCCGAGCACCACGTCCGCCCGAAGCCCGGCCGCCTGGTGCTGTTCCCGTCCTACATGTGGCACGGGACCGTGCCGTTCACGACGGACGAGCCGCGCCTGACGATCGCCTTCGACGTGGTCCCTGCGTGAAGCCGCTCGCCGTGTTCGACGTCGACGGCACGCTCGTCGACAGCCGCGCCACCATCTTCGAGGCCGCGCAGTCCGCCTTCCGCGACCTCGCGCTGCCGGAGCCGGCCTACGACGAGGTGCGCCAGATCGTCGGGCTCACGCTGCACGAGGCGCTGGGCCTCATCGCGCCCGACCTGCCGCCGCCGGATCTCGACCGCCTCGTCCTTCGCTTCCAGGCCGCCTTCCAGCGCTTCCACGCCGAGCCGGGCTTCATCGAGCCGCTCTACGACGGCGCCGCCGAGCTGCTCGACGCGCTCCGCTCGGGCGGCTGGAAGATCGCCATGGCCACGGGCAAGAGCCGACGTGGCGTCGAGAACGTCATCCGCATGCACGGTTGGGCGGACCTCTTCGACTCCACCCACTGCTCCGACGACGGCCCGGGCAAGCCGCACCCGGCGATGCTGGAAGCCGCCATGGCCGCGCTCTCCACGCCCGCGGGGCGAACGGTGATGATCGGGGACACCGCCCACGACATCGCCATGGCGAAGGCCGCCGGCGCCCGGGCGCAGGGTGTCGCCTGGGGCTTCCACACCGTCGACGAAATCGCGGCCGCCGGCGCCGACCACGTGGCGGGAACCTTCGCCGAGCTGCATGCGGCTTTGGACCGCTTCGCCGCGGCCTAGCGCCCGCGCTGTTCGCGCATATCTCAGCGGCATGCAGACCCGCGCCAAACCCGACGCCGTCCTGAAGCCCAAGCGCTTCTGGAAAGAGGCCGCCGCCGGTCCCGAGGGGGAGGGGGGCTTCCCCGTGCTCCTCGACGGCCGCCGCGCACGCACGCCCGCCGGTCGACCCCTGAGCCTGCCCACTAAGGCTCTCGCCGAACTGGTCGCCGCCGAATGGCACGCGCAGCCGGAGGAGTTCGACTACGCCGCGATGCCTGCGACGCGCCTGGCCTTCACCGTGATCGACCGCGTGCCCTCCGCACGCGACGCGACCGTGGCGGAGGCC
>DASVVG010000073.1:0-28445 GCA_036386655.1 Caulobacteraceae bacterium
TCCCGGTCCCCGCGCCCGAGCGGAAAGCCATGGAGAGACCCTTGTCGAGGCTCTCCGACGCCGCCTGCGCGGTGCGGACGTTCGCGCGCACCGAGATCCACATGCCGGCCCAGCCGGCTAGCCCGGAGAGGACGGCGCCGATGCCGAAGCCGACCGCGGCCTCGACCCCGATGAGGAAGCCCACGAGGACCAGGACGACCGCGCCCACGATGGCGATGTAGGTGTACTGGCGCTTCAGGTAGGCGCCCGCGCCTTCTTGGATGGCCGCGGCGATCTCCTGCATCCGCTCGTTGCCCGGAGAGGCCTTCAGCAGCGAGCTGGTCTGCGCGACCGCGTAGATGATCGCGAGGAGGCTGGCGAAAATGACCAGCAGAAGCGTGGTGTCCATCTAGTCGGCGTCCCTTCGGCCGGTCAGCGCGGGAGCGCGACCGGCGTGTGTCCCCTTGCCCGCGCTCCCGGAAAAAAGGGGACGTCGGACGGTCGCGGGGTCATGCCAAAAAGGCGGCGGATAAGCAACGCCGCGCATCCGCAAGGGTTTTTCGCCTCAGCGGGCGGCGGTTTTCCGCCGAATCGGGGCGCGGTGGTTGCGCGGGGCCTGGTTCAGGATCTGGGCGCTGCTGAAAGCCTTGGGCCCGCTGATGCGGCGGCCCTCGGCCAGCAGGACGGCGTTCAGCCGCCGGTCGTCGACGTGGTTCCAGTCGTCCGCCTTGACGAAGGGGGTGCGGTGCGCGGCGCGGACCAGGGCGTCCCGGTACCAGGGCTCCTTCGTGCGCAGCTTCACTGCGTCCTGCCCGGGCGCGACGTTCAGACGGGCCTGCACGAAGACGTAGTTCACGATCCTGCCGTCCACGATGATCGGCACGCCGACAGCGGCGAGGTCCACGTGAGGGCCGAGGGCGTCGCCCTCCTCCTTCTTCTTGCCTCCGCCGGCGAGGGCGGCGGCCGGGACGGCGGCGAGTAGGGCGGCGATGATCAGGGCGCGCAGCATGGCGGGAGCGTAGCGCCCGGCCGTCAACGCTTGGTTAGCCGTGGGACCAGCCGGCGCGGGAGATCGGGACCGCGTCCCCTTCCAGGCGCACCCGCACCCCCTCCCCCTCGGTGACGGTGCCGATTCGGTTGGCGCCGGGCAGGGGTCGGGCGGCCGTGAAGACCAGCTGGTAGTCGTCGCCGCCCGTCACGAGGCGGACCAGCGCCTCGCGCCTGTCCGGCTGAGCGTCCAGCCAGGCTGTCGCGCCGGCCGAGAGCGGGACGGTCTCGAGGTCGAGGCTGGCTCCCGCCCCGCTCGCCCGGGCGACGTGCCCGAGGTCGGCGACCAGGCCGTCGGAGATGTCGGCGCAGGCGCTCGCCCCCTCCAGCAGGGCCGCGCGAAGGTCCAGACGCGGGCTCGGGAGGCGATATCGGGTCGCCAGCTGCGCTACCCAGGCGTCGGGCAAGCCGCTCAGTTCGCCCCGTGCCGCCTGCAGGCCCAGCCAGCCGTCGCCGATGGGGCCGGAGACGAACACCCCCTGCCCAGGCCTCGCCCCCGCCCGGCGGATCGCCCGGCCCTCAGGGGCGTAGCCCAGGAGCGTCGCGCTCGCCGTCATGGGCCCAGGGGTGGAGACGGTGTCGCCGCCCAGCAGCACCAGCCCGAACTCGGCCTGGTCCTCCGCCAGCCCCGCCGCGAAGCGGGCCCGGTCCTCGCCCTCCCAGCGCTCCGGCCACGCCACCGCCAGCAGGTAGCCGAACGGCTCGGCCGCCTTGGCCGCCAGGTCGGACAGGTTCACACGCAGCAGCTTGCGCGCGACGAGGTCAGGCGGGTCGTCGGGCAGGAAGTGGACGCCCTCGACGATCGCGTCTTTGGTCAGCACCAGGTCGAACCCCGGCCGGGCGGGCACGAACGCCGCGTCGTCGAGGAGGTCGGCCGCCTCGGGCGCGCCGCCGGTCAGAGGCCGGAACAGCCGGGCGATGGCGTCGAACTCGTCCAGCCCCGCCTCCTCAGCCGCCGGCGCGTCTCGCGATCACCCGCGCGTGTCCCGCGCCAGCGCGTCCAGCGCGCCGTTGACGAAGCCGGGCTCCGTCCCTTCGAAGAAGGACTTGGCCAGCTCCACGTACTCGTCGATCACCACCTCGGCCGGCACGTCCGCGCGCCGGGTCAGCTCGTACGCCGCCGAGCGCAGGATCGCGCGGACCGTGGCGTCCACCCGCTCCAGGCGCCAGCCCTGCGCCAGCCGCCGGGCCACGGCGGCGTCGATCTCCGCCTGGTCGGCGACCACCCCGCGCACGATCTCGGCGAAGAACGCCTCGTCGGCGTCCGCCAGCGTGGCGTCGCCGAGCTCGCGCCCGAACCGGTGTTCCGTGAACTCGCGGATCACCGCCTCCGTCCCGATGGAGGCGACCTCCATCTGGTAGAGCGCCTGCACGGCCGCGAGCCGCGCCACCGAGCGCGCCCGCCGCTGCGGCGAGCTCAACGGCTTCGACTGCTCGGCCTCCGCGCGCGCCCGCTGCTCCAGCAGCTCGCGCACCGACGACAGGCTCTTGTCCTCGCTCATCGCGCCCCGCCCGACAGCCGGCGCTTGAGGGCGATCATCTCGAGGCAGGCCTGCGCCGCCGCCCCGCCCTTGTTCCCACTCGTCACGCGCGCTCGCTCCCAGGCCTGATCGTCGTTCTCGCAGGTGAGAACGCCGTAGCCGATCGCCAGCCGCTTGCCGATGGCCAGATCCATCAGCCCGCGCGCCGATTCCCCGCAGACATAGTCGTAGTGGCTGGTCTCGCCGCGGATCACGCAGCCCAGCGCCACGTAGCCGTCGTAACGCGTCCCCGCCGGCCGGTGCCCCGCCTCCTCAGCGAAGGCGATCGCCCCCGGGATCTCGAACGCGCCCGGCACCACGATCACGTCGAACGGCGCGCCCGCGACCTCGAGCGCCTGCGCCGCGCCCCGGCGCATCTCGTCCTGGATGTCGGCGTAGAAGCGGCCCTCGACCACCAGCACGCGCGGCGGATCGTCAGCCATGCTCCGTCTCCCCGTGCATCGGCCGCCGGCCCACGATGCGCAGCCCGTAGCCGTCGAGGGCGGCGGGCTTCACCGGCGTCGAGGTCAGCAGCACCATGTCGCGAACGCCGAGGTCGAGCAGGATCTGCGCCCCCACCCCGTAGTCACGCAGCGCCCGGCTGCCCGTCTCGTGGTGCTCCGCCTCGCCGCCGTAGCGTTCCGACAGCCACGCCGGGTTCGGGTCACGGATGAACACCGCCACGCCCGCGCCCTCGTACGCCGAGATCGCCTGCAGCGCCGCCGGCACGTAGTCCCGCCGCGCCTCCACGTGGCCCAGCATGTCCGCGGCCATGTCCACCTGGTGCATGCGCACCAGCGTCGGCCGGTCGGCCTCGATCCGCCCCTTCACCAGCACCACGTGCTCGGTCCGGTCGATCACGTTGCGGAAGATCAGCAGGCGGAAGGCGCCGTAGACGCTCTCGAACGGCCGGTCGAGCACCCGCTCCACCTGCCGCTCGGTCCGCCGGCGGTAGGCGATCAGGTCGGCGATGGTGCCGATCTTCAGCCCGTGGAACTGCGCGAACGCGGTCAGCTCCGGCAGCCGCGCCATCGTCCCGTCGTCGTTCATGATCTCGCAGAGCACCCCCGCGGGCTGCAGCCCCGCCAGCCGCGCGATGTCCACCGCCGCTTCCGTGTGCCCCGCGCGCACGAGCACGCCGCCGTCGCGCGCCACCAGCGGGAAGATGTGCCCCGGGCTCACGATGTCGTCCGCGCCCTTGGTCGGGTCGATGGCGACCGAGATGGTCCGCGCGCGGTCGTGGGCGGAGATGCCGGTGGTGACGCCCTCGCGGGCCTCGATCGCCACGGTGAACGGCGTGCCGTGCTGGGTGCCGTTCTCGGCGACCATCGGCGGCAGGCGCAGCTGCCGCGCCCGCTCCGCAGTGATCGGCAGGCAGATCAGCCCGCGGCCGAAGCGGGCCATGAAGTTCACCACCTCGGGCGTGGCGAACTGCGCCGGGATGATCAGGTCGCCCTCGTTCTCCCGGTCCCCGGCATCGACGATGACCACGGGCCGGCCCTGGCGCACGTCCTCCAGAATGTCCTCGATCGGGGAGATCGGGCTCTCGCCGCTCCGGGCGGCCAGGCTCGGCGCCTCCTTCCCAGGGTTGTCGCGGGTGAAACTCAACTCGTCTCCCTCCAGCGCGCCGCGTAGCGGGCCAGCATGTCGATCTCCAGGTTCACCCGGTCGCCGCTCCGCAGATCGCCCAGCGTCGTCATGGTCCGCGTGATCGGTATCAGGTTGACCCCGAACACCTCGCCCTCGACCTCGTTCACCGTCAGCGACACGCCGTCGACCGCGACCGAGCCTTTGGAGGCGATATAGCGATGCAGCGGCGCCGGCGCCCGGATCTGCACCCGCAGCGACTCCCCGTCCGACAGCGCCCGCACCACCTCGCCCACACCGTCGACGTGCCCGGAAACGATGTGGCCGCCGAGCTCGTCGCCCACCCGCAGCGCCCGCTCCAGGTTCACCAGCCGCCCCTCGACCCAGACGCCCAGCGTCGAGCGCAGCAGCGTCTCCCGCGAAACGTCGACGGCGAAGGTGTCCTCCCCCTTCTCCACCACCGAGAGGCACACGCCCGAGCAGCAGATCGACGCGCCCAGCGCCACCTGCTCCAGCGCGTAGGCCGTGGCGATCTCCAGCCGCCGCCCGCGGTCGCGCTCGCCGACCGCCCGGACGCGGCCGACGTCTGAGATGATGCCGGTGAACATTCTTCAGAGCGGCCTTTCGTACCGCTCCCAGAGATCGTCGCCGACGGGTGCGCAGTCCACGCGGCGGAAGCGCATCGCCTGCGCCAGCCCCTCAACGTGCAGCTCGCCGATCGCGGCTTTGCCCTCGCCGCCAAGGATCAGCGGCGCTCGGAACCACTCCAGGCGGTCGACCACGCCCGCGCGGATGAAGCTCGCCGCCACCCGGCCGCCGCCCTCCACGAACAGGCGATTGAGCCCCTCCTCGCGCAGCAGCCCGAGCACCTGCGGCACGTCCATGCCCGCTTCCTGTGCCTGCGTCTGGATCACACGGACGCCCGCGTCCACGAGGTCCTGCGAGGGCTTCAGCGCCGTGACCACCACCACGGGCGAGATGTGCGCGGTCCGCACCAGGCAGGATGTCAGCGGCAGCCGCTGGTGGGTGTCGAGCACCACCCGGGCGGGCTGTTTTCCCTCATAACCGGCCAACCGGACCGTCAGCTCCGGATCGTCCCGGATCGCCGTATTGGCGCCCACGACGACGGCGTCGTGCTCCGAGCGCATCTGGTGCACCCGCTCGCGCGCCAGCTGGCCGGTGATCCAGCGGCTCTCGCCGCCGGCGGTCGCGATCCGTCCGTCGATCGAGCTGGCCAGCTTCAGCGTGACCCAGGTGGCGTCGCTCTGCGCAGGGCTCAACTCTCGGACTCCTCGAGCGACTCTTCACTCAGTCCCTCTTCGCCCAGGAACCGGGCGAAGTCGGACGTCTCCTGGAAGTCGCGGTACACCGACGCGTAGCGGACGTAGCCCACCACGTCGACGCCGCGCAGCGCCTCCATCACCAGCTCGCCCACCACGGCCGAGGGGATCTCCGTCTCGCCGCGGCTCTCCAGCTGGCGCACGATGCCGCTGACCATCCGGTCCATCCGCTCCGGCTCCACCGGCCGCTTGCGCAGGGCGATGGAGATCGAGCGCTCCAGCTTGTCCCGGTCGAACGGTGTCCGCCGCCCGGATCGCTTCAGGATGACCAGCTCGCGCAGCTGCACCCGCTCGAAGGTGGTGAACCGTCCCGCACAGGCCGGGCACGAGCGCCGGCGCCGGATCGCGGCGCTGTCCTCGGACGGCCGCGAGTCCTTCACCTGGGTCTCCATGTGCCCGCAGAAGGGACAGCGCACTTGTGGGTCGCTCCGCCGAAGCTCAGCCGTAGATGGGGAATCGGCGCGTGAGGTCCAGCACCTCGCTGCGCACCTCGTTCTCCACCGCGCTGTTGTCGTCCGGGTTCGCCGAGAGGCCGTCGACGACGCGCGCGATCAGCTCGCCCACGCGGCGGAATTCCGCCTCCTTGAACCCGCGGGTGGTCCCGGCAGGGGTGCCCAGCCGCACGCCGGAGGTGACCATCGGCTTCTCCGGGTCGAACGGCACGCCGTTCTTGTTGCAGGTCATGTAGGCCCGCTCAAGGCTGGCCTCCGCCGCCTTGCCGGTCACGTTCTTCGGACGCAGGTCGACCAGCATCAGGTGGCTGTCCGTGCCGCCGGAGACGATGGCGAGGCCGCCGTCCACCAGCGTCTGGGCCAGAACGCGCGCGTTCTTCACCACCTGCTCGGCGTAGCTCTTGAACTCCGGCTGCAGCGCCTCGCCGAAGGCGACCGCCTTGGCCGCGATCACGTGCATCAAGGGGCCGCCCTGGAGACCGGGGAACACGGCCGAGTTGATCTTCTTGCCGAGGTCCGGGTCGTTCGACAACACCATGCCGCCGCGGGGCCCGCGCAGCGTCTTGTGCGTCGTGGTGGTCACCACGTGGGCGTGCGGCACCGGGTTCGGGTAGACGCCCGCGGCGATCAGGCCGGCGTAGTGGGCCATGTCCACCATCAGGTAGGCGCCGACCGAATCCGCCACCTCCCGGAAGCGCTTGAAGTCGATGGCGCGGCTGTACGCCGAGCCGCCGGCGATGATCAGCTTCGGCCGCTCGCGCTCGGCCACCTCGGCCAGGTTGTCGTAGTCGATCAGCTGGTCGTCGGGCCGCACCGTGTAGGCGATCGGCTTGAACCACTTGCCCGACTGGTTGGCCGGGCTGCCGTGGGTCAGGTGCCCGCCGGCCGCCAGGTCCATGCCGAGGAAGCTGTCGCCGGGCTGGAGCAGCGCCATGAACACCGCCTGGTTCGCCTGCGCGCCCGAGTGCGGCTGCACGTTGGCGAATTCCGCGCCGAACAGCTGCTTGGCCCGTTCGATGGCCAGCGTCTCCACCACGTCGACGTGCTCGCAGCCGCCGTAGTAGCGCCGCCCGGAGTAGCCCTCCGCGTACTTGTTGGTGAGCACCGACCCCTGCGCCTCGAGCACGGCGCGGCTGACGATGTTCTCCGAGGCGATGAGCTCGATCTGCTCCTGCTGGCGCTTCAGCTCGTGCTGGATCGGCCCGAACACCTCCGGGTCGGCGGAACGGAGGTCGGCGGAGAAGAAGCCGCCGGCGGCGGAGGACGCGTTCTTTTCGGCGAGCAAGGCTGGCTCCTGGGCGTGCCGCCCCTGTTTACGCCTCAGGGCCGCGGGATCAATGCGTTGGGCCTCGAGCGGCGAGGGCACGCTTCAGCTTGCCCATGGCGATCCGCTCCATCGCCGCCCTCCCCGCCGAAACGGGTCCGGTCGCGCTCGCCTCGGTGCCGGTGTCCACGTCCACCGCCGTGCACATGAGGAAGCCGCCGTGGGCGGTGAACTCGACGATGACCTCGCCGGTGCGCTTAGGCCGCGGCGGGCCGGCGGGCGACATTGCAGCGCGACCAGAGGCCGTCCATCGCGGTGACCAGCTCGTCCATCATCGCGTCGGTGTGCAGCGGCGACGGCGTGAAGCGCAGGCGCTCGGTCCCCCGGGGCACGGTCGGATAGTTGATCGGCTGCACGTAGACGCCGTGCTCGTTCAGCAGCAGGTCCGAGACCAGCTTGCAGTGCACGGGATCGCCCACGAACACCGGCACGATGTGGCTCACCGACGGCATCACCGGCAGGCCGGCCTCGGCGAAGCGGCGCTTGAGCGTAGCGGCGCGTTCCTGATGCGCGTCGCGCACTTCGGGGTGCGACTTCAGCCAGCGAACGCTGGCCAGCGCGCCCGCGGTCAGCGCCGGCGGCAGCGAGGTCGTGAAGATGAAGCCGGGCGCCCAGCTGCGGATGGCGTCCACCAGCACCGCGTCGGCCGCGATGTACCCGCCCATGACGCCGAACGCCTTGCCGAGCGTGCCCTCGACGATGTCGATCTCAGCCATGACGCGGTCGCGCTCGGCCACGCCGGCCCCTCGCGCGCCGTACAGTCCCACGGCGTGCACCTCGTCGAGGTAGGTCAGCGCCCTGTACCGCTTGGCCAGCGCGATCGTGCCCCTCAGGTCCGCGATGTCGCCGTCCATCGAGTAGACGCTCTCGAAGGCGATCAGCTTGGGCGCGCCGGCGGGCGCCGCCTGCAGCAGGCTTTCGAGGTGCGCCAGGTCGTTGTGGCGGAACACGTGCCGCTCGCCGCCGCCGGCGCGGATGCCGGCGATCATCGAGGCGTGGTTCAGCGCGTCCGAGTAGACGATCAGGCCCGGCAGGATCTTCTGCAGCGTCGCCAGCGTGGCCTCGTTGGCGACGTAGCCGGACGTGAACAGCAGCGCCGCTTCCTTGGCGTGCAGGTCGGCCAGCTCGGCCTCCAGCTCGACGTGGAAATGGGTGGTGCCGCTGATGTTGCGGGTCCCGCCCGAGCCGGAGCCGCAGGCGTCGATCGCCGCGTGCATGGCGTCCAGCACGACCGGGTTCTGCCCCTGCCCGAGGTAGTCGTTCGAGCACCAGACGGTGACCTCCCGCTCACCGTCGGGCCCGGTCCACGTCGCGCGCGGGAACTGGCCGCGCCGACGCTTCAGGTCGGCGAACACCCGGTAGCGGCCCTCGTCGCGGACCTTGTCCACGGCGGCCTGGAAAGCGGCTGTATAATCCATCCCGTTCACGCGGTTTCTCTGCCTCCGGCCGCGCCGGAAGTCCAATCGAGAGTGGTTCTCAACTCAGGCCGGCAGCTCGTCCAGGCGCCCGCGGAGCAGCTGGATGATGCCCGAGAAGTCGCTCTTGCCGTGCCCAAGGCGGTCGAACAGCGCGTAGAGCGCCTCGGCCTGGGCGCCCAGCGGCGTTGCGGCGCTCTCGTGAGCCGCCGCGGCCTGCGCAAGCTTCAGGTCCTTCAGCATCATGGCCGTGGCGAACCCGCCGGTGTAGCCGCGGTTCGATGGCGCCGCCGGGACCGGCCCTGGCACCGGGCAGTAGCTGGTCAGCGACCAGCACTGGCCGGAGGACTTCGAGGCGATCTCGAAGAAGCGGTCCGGTTCCAGCCCCAGCCGCTCTGCCAGGGCGAAGGCCTCGCAGGTGCCGATCATCGAGATCGCCAGCAGCATGTTGTTGCAGATCTTCGCGGCCTGCCCCGTCCCGTGCAGCCCCGCCCGGATGGTCGCCCGCGACATCGGTTCCAGCGCCGCCTCCACGGCGCCGAAGTGCTCCTCGTGGCAGCCCACCATGAAGGCCAGCGTCCCGGCCTCGGCCGCCGCGGTCCCGCCCGACACCGGTGCGTCGGCGAACACGTAGCCCTCGTTCTGCGCCCGTCCCGCGACCTCCCGCGCCGTTTCCGGGTCGATGGTCGAGCAGTCGATCAGCAGGGCGCCCGCCGGAGCCTTCCCGAACACCTGCTCCTCGTAGACCTTCCGCACGTGCGGCCCGGCCGGGAGCATGGTGATCACCACCTCTGCGTCCACGACGGCCTCGGACGCCGACCCATGGGGTGTGCAGCCCGCAGCTTGCGCCCGCTGCAGCGCCTCGGCGCTCAGGTCGAAGGCGGCGACCTGCCGCCCGGCCTTCGCCTGGTTGGCGGCCATGCCCGAGCCCATGTTGCCCAGGCCGATGAAGGCGATGCGCATCCGCGTACTCCGTCCGTCTTGAACGGCCGCAGGGTTAGAGCCTTCCGCCGCGCTTCGCTAGCGGGCCGGCTTCCTGAACCGCAGCATGAACTGGTCCGTGCGGCCGCGGATGGAGGGGTCGAACACGTTCGCCGTCCGCGGGTCCGCCGGATTGCGCAGGATCTCGCTCTCCGCTTCGAGCACGAACCCCGCCGCTGATAGCTCGCGCTTCACGGCCTCCGGGTCGATACGATGCAGGGTGCTGACATCGCGTAGTCCCGAACCCGCCTGGGCCACGTGGTCGATGATCACCAGCGCGCCCCCCGGTCGCACCACGCTGTAGAGCGCACGGTTGATCGCGACGATGTCCGAGCCCTCAAAGTAGGGCGTGTGGAAGTCGTGGTAGTTCTGGGCCGTGAACACCACGTCCGCGATCGGACCGGGCGCGGCCTGCGCCAGCGGATCGCTCGCGTACTCCACGTTCGGGTAAGCCGCGGCCAGGCCCTTGGCCAGGCCGTCCGAGTTGAACTTCCCCACGAGCTCGGTCGGAACGTAGGCGTAGACCTTGCCGGTCGGGCCCACCGCCTCCGCGAAGAGACGGGTGAAGTAGCCGGTCCCCGGGATGATATCGAGAACCTCCTGGCCCGGGCTGATCCCGGCGAAGGCCAGCACCTCCGCGGGCTTGCGCAGCGTGTCGCGGTCGCGCTCGGTCTGCGGGCGGTCTGCGTCGGCGACGGCCGCGGCGATCCATGGCGCGTCCGGCGCCACAGCCACCGGCGCGGGCGTGCTCGCACATCCCGTCACGAGAGCCGCTATCGCCGCGGCGGCCAGTAGTCTGCGCATGTTCCCCTCCCCTGCTCCGGCGACAGCTTGGCCGGTCAGGGAAGCGGCGTCCACTCCTGGTCCGCCGGTAGCCGCGCGAAGATCGAATCGAGCAGCGCCGGCGTGACGCCCTCCAGCGAAGATGGCCGCCACGTCGGGGTGTTGTCCTTGTCGACCAACACCGCCCGCACACCCTCGCGGAAGTCATGCAGCAGCACCGCGCGGGAGGCGATGCGGAACTCCATCGCCATGTCCTCGTCGAAGCTCTTCAGCTTCCGCCCGGTGCGCAGCTGGCGCAGCGATATCTTCAGCGCCTGCGGCGACTTGGTCCGCAGCAGCTCCAGCTGCGAGCGCGCCCACTCAGATCCATCGGCCTCAAGTGCGGCGAAGATCTCCTCGACCGTGTCGAAGGCGAACAGCCGGTCGATCGCCGCGCGGTGCGCCGTCACCGAAGGCGGACCCGGATCGCCCGCGCAGCCCTCGATCGCGGCGCACATCAGCGCCTCCGCGTCGTCCCCGCCGCCCAAGTCCGCCACGATCCAGGCCTTCAGCGCCTCGACCCGGCCGCTCTCGACGAAGTGCGTGGCGATCCCGAGCGCGAGGCAGTCCGCCGCCTTCAGCCGCGCCCCCGTCAGCGCGATCCAGGTGCCGGTCTCTCCGGGCAGCCGCGACAGGTGCCAGCCGCCGCCGACGTCGGGGAACAGGCCGATGCTCGTCTCCGGCATGGCGAACAGGGTCCGTTCGGTCGCCACGCGAAAGCGGCACGGCATCGAAATCCCGACGCCCCCGCCCATCACGATCCCGTCCATCACCGCGGCGATCGGCTTGCCGAAGGAGAACAGCAGGCTGTTCATCCGATACTCGGTGCAGAAGAAGTCCACCGCATGCGCCGCGGCCGAGGCACCGCCCTCGGCCAGCCGGCGGATGTCGCCGCCGGCGCAGAATCCGCGCTCCCCGGAGTGGTCGATGATCCCCCCCCGAACGCGGTCGTCCTCGCGCCAGGCGAGAAGCGCGTCGAGCATGATCCGGCACATCTCCACGTTCAGGGCGTGGAGCGCCTTCGGCCGGTTGAGGGTGATGCGGCCGACCCGGTCGTCGACCCGCATCAGCACCGGCGCGTCGCCGCCGGCCGCGCCGAACTCAGGCGTCACTGCCTGAACATCTCGCGCGCGGTGATCACGCGCATGATCTCGTTCGTCCCCTCGAGTATCTGGTGCACCCGCAGGTCGCGGACCACGCGCTCGACGGGATAGTCGCGCAGGTACCCGTAGCCGCCGTGGATCTGCAGGGCCTCGTTGGCCACGTTGAAGCAGACGTCGGTGGCGAACCGCTTGGCCATCGCGCAGTACTGCGTCGCCTTCGGGTCGCGCTTGTCCATGGCGTCGGCGCCCCGCCGGATCATCAGCCGCGCGGCCTCCAGCTCCGTGGCCATGTCGGCGATCTTGAACTGCAGCGCCTGGAAGTCCTTCAGCGGCCGCCCGAACTGGTTGCGCGTCTCCATGTACGCCTTGGCCTGGTCGAGCGCGAAGCCTGCGCCGCCCAGCGAGCAGGCGCCGATGTTCAGCCGTCCCCCGTCGAGCCCGCTCATAGCGATGCGGAAGCCCTCGCCCTCCTTGTTGACGAGGTTCTCGGCGGGCACCCGGCAATTGTCGAAGTTCACCAGGGCGGTGGGCTGGGCGTTCCAGCCCATCTTCTTCTCCTGCGCCCCGAAGCTGAGCCCCGGCGTGCCGTTCTCGACCACGAAGGTGGAGACGCCTTTCGGCCCCTCCACTCCCGTCCGGGCCATCACGACGTAGACGTCGGACGTGCCCGCCCCCGAAATGAAGGCCTTCGATCCGTTCAGGACGTAGTGGTCCCCGTCGCGCTCGGCGCGGGTGCGCAGCGCCGCCGCGTCCGACCCGCTGCCGGGCTCGGTCAGGCAGTAGCTGGCGATCAGCTCCATGGTGGTGAGCTTGGGCAGGTACTTCCGGCGGAGCTCGTCGCCCGCGTACCGGTCGATCATCCACGACGCCATGTTGTGGATGGAGATGAAGGCGGCGACCGCGACGTCGCCCCGGGCCAGCTCCTCGAAGATTATCGCCGAGTCGAGCCGCCCGAGCGCCGAGCCGCCGACGTCCTCCTGGACGTAGATGCCCGCGAACCCGAGCTGCGCCGCGTTGCGCATCACGTCGACCGGGAAGTGCTTTTCCTCGTCCCAGCGGGCGGAGTGGGGGGCCATCTCGGCTTCGGCGAACTCGCGCGCGGCGTCCTGGATCGCGCGCTGGTCCTCGGTCAGGCTGAAGTCCATGTAAGCCCCTGAACTGTGGCGGGGTTGAGCAACTGCTCGCCGCGGCGCAACCTGTCAACCGACCCCAACCGAGGCTGGAGACCGCCCCCTGACCGAGCTCGCCGCCCGCCCCGTGCCCGCTCCCGCAGAGCGGGAAAACGCCGACCGCGCGGCCGGAACGCTGGTCTACGGCCTCTACCTGGCCGCGCCGGTGACCTTCGGCCTGACCGGCCTCGCCGGAGCGGTCATGGCGGCCCGGCGACGGGACCGTGCCGGACCCGTGGCGGCCACCCACTTCCGCTTCCAGCTCTGGACCTTCTGGGGCGCGGTGCTGGCGGTCGCGGCGGGCGCCCTCTGGGCGCTGCTGGGAGGCGCGCAGACCACCGGGACGGGGGACGGAGACGGCGCATGGCTGGCGCTGGCGGGTCTGGCCCTGTGCGCCGGCGCAGGAGTGGGCTATCTGGCCGCGACCGTGTACGGCCTGAGCCGTCTCCTCTCCCGCTCGCCGGTCGGGCGCTTCCTCAGCCGCTAGCCTTGTCCCAAGCTTCCTATCCCGCCCTTCGCCTGCGCCGCCTGCGGCAGGCGGACTGGACCCGCCGGCTCGTGCGGGAGACCGCGCTCTCGCCCTCCGACCTCATCTGGGCCGTGGTGGTGCACGACGGTCCCGACGCGCGCGTGCCGGTGCAATCGATGCCCGGTGTGGACCGGCTTTCCGTCGCGGAAGCCGCGAAGGCCGCGGCCGAGGCCCAAGCCCTCGGCATTCCCGCCATCGCGGTGTTCCCGAACGTGGACGGGACGAAGAAGGACGCCCGCGGCTCCGAGGCGACCAATCCGGACGGCCTCGTCGTGCAGACGATCCGAGCGATGAAGGAGGCGGCGCCGGAGGTCGGGATCATCTGTGACGTGGCGCTGGACCCCTTCACCGACCACGGGCACGACGGCGTCCTGGAGCGGGACTGCGTCCTCAACGACGCTACGATCGACCGCCTGATCGAGCAGGCTCTGCTGCTGGTGGGCGCCGGGGCCGACGTCGTCGCTCCCTCCGACATGATGGACGGCCGGGTGGGCCGCATCCGGGCGGCGCTGGAGCAGGCCGGCTACTGCGACACGATGATCCTGTCGTACGCGGCGAAGTACGCCTCGGCGTTCTACGGCCCGTACCGAGACGCCATCGGGACCCTCGGGCTGCTCAGGGGCGACAAGGCCACCTACCAGATGGACCCCGCCAACACACACGAAGCCCTGAGGGAGGTGGCGCTCGACCTCGCCGAGGGCGCGGACATGGTGATGGTGAAGCCTGGGCTGCCCTACCTAGACATCGTGCGGCGGGTGGTGGAGGCGTTCAGCGTGCCCACCTTCGCCTTCCAGGTCTCCGGGGAGTACGCGATGATCCGGGCGGCGGGCGAGCGGGGCTGGATCGACGAGGACCGCGCGATCCTGGAGAGCCTGCTGGCGTTCAAGCGGGCCGGATGCTCGGGCGTGATCAGCTACTTCGCCCCGAGGGCGGCGCGGCTCCTAGCCGCCTGAACGGCGGGCCTCCAGGCGGGCGGCGAGGCTGGAGGTATCCCAGCGGGACCCGCCCATCGCCTGCACCTCGGAGTAGAACTGGTCGATCAGGGCGGTGAGCGCCAGGTGCGCCCCGTTCCGCCGCGCCTCCTCGAGGGTAACGCCGAGGTCCTTGCGCATCCAGTCGACGGCGAAACCGAAGTCGAAGCGGTTCTCGACCATCGTCGGCCAGCGATTCTCCATCTGCCAGGACTGTGCGGAGCCCTTCGACACCGCCGCCAGCACGGCCTGGGGGTCCAGCCCCGCGCACTTGGTGAAGTGGACCGCCTCGGCCACGCCCGCGACGGCCCCCGCGATGCAGATCTGGTTGACCATCTTGGCGAGCTGGCCCGCGCCGGAGTCGCCGATCCGGGTGATCGCCTGCGCATAGGCCTGCATGACCGGCTCCGCCCGGCCGAACGCCGCCTCGTCGCCGCCGGCCATGACCGTGAGCCGGCCGTTCTCAGCCCCTGCCTGCCCGCCCGAGACGGGGGCGTCGACGAACTCCACGCCCCGGCCGCCGAGCCGGCCCGCCATCTCCCGGGCGAGTTCCGCAGAGGTCGTGGTGTGGTCCACGACGATCGTGCCCGGGGCCAGCCCTGATTCGGCCCCCGCGATCACCTCGCGCACGTCCTCGTCGCGACCGACGCACAGCATGAAGAACTCGGCGCCCTTCGCGGCTTCCGCCGGGCTCACGGCCGAGGCGCCGCCGTAGGTCTCCACGCAGCGCCGCGCCTTGTCCGGGGAGCGGTTGAAGACGGTGACCTCGTGGCCCGCCTTGATCAGCCAGCCGGCCATGGGGAACCCCATCACGCCCAGACCCGCGAACGCCACCTTCGCCATCACCGCTCCTGGCCGCGCCGGCGGCGTTTGGGAAACAACATCTTAACCGCGCACCGCCACCCTGCCCTCGGCTCAGAAGGTGCGCGCGCGTGTCACTCGGCGAACAAACGATCATCATCAAGAAGGTCAAGAAGGTTCAGGGCGGCGGCCACCACGGCGGCGCCTGGAAGGTGGCCTACGCCGACTTCGTGACCGCCATGATGGCCTTCTTCCTGCTCATGTGGCTGATCAACACCACGAGCCCCGAGCAGAAGAAGGGGATCGCGGACTACTTCGCGCCCGCGTCCGTGAGCCCCTCCACCAGCGGCTCCGGCGGCATTCTGGGCGGCACCGCCCTGGGCGACGACGGGGTGAAGAGCGACGGGTCCGTCTCCGTCATGGAGCAGATGGCCCCCGACGCCCCCGAGACCACCCGGCGGGGCGACAGCGCCGACGTCTCCGGCGACACCGACGGCATGCAGACCGGCGTCACCGACGACGCCATGGCCGAGGCCCGCAAGCGCCAGGAGGAAGCGGCGTTCGCCTCGGCGGCCGCGTCCCTGAAGCAGGCCATGCAGGATCTGCCCGAACTCGCCGAACTCTCGAAGCACCTGCTCGTGGACGTGACGCCCGAGGGCCTGCGCATCCAGCTGGTCGACCAGGAGGGCCGGTCGATGTACGCGCAGGGCTCGGCCAAGCCGAACGAGCGGGCGCGCCTGCTGCTCCGGGCCGTAGCGCGGGTGGTCAACCAGCTGCCGAACCGCGTGACCATCTCCGGCCACACCAGCGCCTCCACCGGCCGCTCCGAGGGCGACTGGGGCCTTTCCGCCGCCCGCGCCGACTCCGCCCGACTTATCCTGCAGGGCGCGGGCGTGGACCCGGACCGCTTCTTCCAGGTCGCCGGTCGCGCGGCCTCCGAGCCGCTGTTCCCGGACGACCCCACCCTGGCGGGCAACCGCCGGATCGCGCTGGTGCAGCTGCGCGAGGCGCCGGTTCTGCCTCCCGATCACGGGCTTTGAGGCCGCAGCCCCTTGCAGGGAGCGCCGGCATGCCGCCAAATCCTCTGACGGGGCATCGAGTCCCGGAGGCGCCACACCGGCTGTGACCCAGCACTTCGCGACCCGTCAGCTACGCTTCTTCCTGACGGCGCCGCAGCCCTGTCCGTACCTGCCCGGCCGCGAGGAGCGGAAGGTTTTCGCGCACCTGCCGCTGAGCGAGGGCGCGCTGGTCAACGACGCGCTGACGCAGGTGGGCTTCCGCCGCTCCCAGAACATCGCCTACCGCCCCGCCTGCGAGGGCTGCGACGCCTGCACCAGCGCGCGCATTCCCGCCGAGGAATACCCCTTCTCCCGCTCCGAGCGGCGGATCCTCGAGCGCAACGACGGGCTGTCCCGCCACCTGGTCGAAGCCGAGGCGACGATGGAGCAGTTCGAGCTGCTCCGGCGCTACCTGAACAGCCGGCACCCGGACGGCGGCATGAGCGACATGACCTGGCCCGACTTCGTGGCGATGGTCGAGGACACCGCGGTCAGGACCCACATGGTCGAGTACCGGCTGCCGTCGGACGACCGAGGCCCCGGCGACCTGATCGCCTGCGTGCTGGTGGACGTGCTCGGGGACGGGCTGTCGCTGGTCTACAGCTTCTTCGACCCGGCCCACGACAAGCGCAGCCTCGGATCGTTCGTCATCCTCGACCACGTGGTGCAGGCGAGCCTGACCGGCATGCCGTACGTCTACCTGGGCTACTGGGTCTCGGGGTCGATCAAGATGGACTACAAGTCCCGCTTCCGGCCGCTCGAGGTGCTGAAGCCCGGCGGCTGGGTGGTGCTGTCGGAGCGGGACCGCCAGGGCGGCTGAGCCGCTAGCGGGCGGGGCCGCCGAAGCGCTTGGGGAAGCCCTTGGGCGGGAGGCGGCCGGCGCTGGCGCGGCGGCCGAGCCACTCGGGCCAGTCCTTCCACTCGCGCTGGCGGCCGGCGGGATCGAACCAGGCGGGACCCTCGGCCTTGCCGAAGACGCGGACCTCCCGCAGGCCGCCCTCCTTGTAGGACTGCAGCTTGACGCCCTTGCCTCGGGTCATCTCGGGCAGCTCGGCCAGCGGGAAGATCAGGACCTTGCCGTTCTCGCCCAGGGTGATGACGTGGTCGCCCTGCGCCTCGATGACGACCGACGCGGCCGTGCCCTCCGCGTTCAGCACCTGCTTGCCGCCCCGCTTCGAGGCGATGACCTCGCCCTCCGGCACGACGAAGCCGTAGCCAGCCTTCGAGGCGACGAGCAGCTTGCGGCCGGGCTTGTGCGCCAGCACCTCGACCACCTTCACCCGCTCGTCGAGGTCGATCATCAGGCGCAGCGGCTCGCCGTGGCCGCGGCCGGGCGGCAGCTTGTCCCCCTGCAGGGTGAAGACGCGGCCGTCCGACGCGAAGATCAGGATCTTGTCGGTGGTCCAGGCCGGGACGAGGAAGCCCAGCTTGTCGCCTTCCTTGAACTTGAGCTCGGACGGATCCTCGACCTTGCCCTTCACCGCGCGGATCCAGCCGCGCTCCGAGAGCACGGCGGTGATCGGCTCCTTCGTGACGAAGGCGTCGACGCCGAAGTCCTCGTCCACCACGGGGGCGTCTGCGAAGGTCGTGCGGCGCTTACCGAGCTTGGTGCCCGGACCGAGGATCTTGCGGACTTCGCGGAGCTGATCGGCCACGCGGCTCCACTGGCGGCGCTCGGAGCCCAGCAGCTCGGTGATCTCCTCCAGTTCGGCGACGAGCGTGTCGTGCTCGCCCTTGATCTGCATCTCCTCGAGCTTGGCGAGGCTGCGCAGCCGGGTGTTGAGGATGGCTTCGGCCTGGAGGTCCGACAGCTCAAAAGTCGCGATCAGTTTCGCCTTCGGCTCGTCCTCGTAGCGGACGATGCGGATCACCTCGTCGAGGTTGAGGTAGGCGACCAGCATGCCTTCCAGGATGTGCAGACGCCGCTCGATGTTGCCGAGCCGCCAGCGCGACCGCCGCTGCAGCACCTCGCGCCGGTGGTCGAGGAAGGCCTGCAGCGCCGGCTTCAAGCCCATGACCCGCGGAGTGCCGCGCGCATCGAGCACGTTCATGTTTATCGGGAAGCGGGTCTCCAGGTCGGAGAGCCGGAACAGGCTCTCCATGAAGGTCTCCGGATCCACCGTGCGCGAGCGCGGCTCCAGGATCAGGCGGACCTCCTCGGCGGACTCATCGCGGACGTCGGCCAGCAGCGGGGCCTTCTTCTGGTCGATCAGGGCGGCCAGATCCTCGATCAGCTTCGCCTTCTGCACCTGGTACGGCATCTCGGTGACCACGACGCGCCAGACGCCGCGGCCGAGGTCCTCCTTCTCCCAGCGGGCCCGGATGCGGGCGCCGCCGCGGCCGGTCTCGTAGGCCTCCAGCAGGGACGCGCGGGTCTCCACGCAGACGCCGCCGGTGGGGAAGTCCGGGCCCTGCACGCGCTCCAGCAGGTCGGCGGTGGTGGCGTCCTTGCGCTGCATCAGCAGCAGGCACGCGTCGATCAGCTCGGCGGCGTTGTGCGGCGGGATCGAGGTGGCCATGCCGACCGCGATGCCCGACGAGCCGTTGGCCAGCAGGTTGGGGAACCCGCCGGGGAGCACGACCGGCTCCTTGTCGCTCTCGTCATAGGTGGGGCGGAAGTCGACCGCGTCCTCGTCGATGCCGTCGAGCAGCAGCTCGGCGGCGGGCGTGAGGCGGCACTCGGTGTACCGCATGGCCGCGGCGTTATCGCCGTCGATATTGCCGAAGTTCCCCTGCCCTTCGATCAGCGGGTAACGCTGGGCGAACTCCTGGGCCAGGCGCACCAGCGCCTCGTAGATCGAGCTGTCGCCGTGGGGGTGGAAGTTGCCCATCACCTCGCCGACCACCTTGGCGCACTTGCGCGTGGCGGCGTCGGGCGTGAGCCGCATGTTGCTCATGGCGTAGAGCAGGCGGCGGTGGACCGGTTTGAGGCCGTCGCGGACGTCCGGCAGCGCCCGGTTGGTGATCGTCGACAGCGCATAGGCGAGGTAGCGCTTGGACAGCGCCTCGCTGAGCGGCTCATCGAGGATGCGCTCGCCCTTGGGGTTCGGATCGATCGGCTTTGTCATGAGGCCCGGCGTTTCAGCAGACCGGCGACGGAATCACCAGCGCGGCAGAATCTACACTGCTCCGGGCCTACAGCCGCCCCGCTTCGCGGAGCTTGTCCATCAGCCACACGCGGGCGGGCGGCAGCGGCTTGTCCAACGGCGCGAACACGAATTGCGCCAGGAAGTGGCCGGTGAGGTCGAGTCCCGCTTCCACGTCGCCGGGACCGAGGCCACCCTGCGCCGAGAGCATGAAGGGCGGCAGAGGGAGCATGCGCTCTGCGTACGGCTCCCCGGCCGAGCGGCTGACCGCCCGGCCCGTACGGGGGCTGACGTACACGAGCTCGTCGAGCGCCCCGGTCGCGGCGCAGCGGGAGAGGTCCAGGCCGAAGCCGAGCTCCTCCAGCAGGCCGGCCTCGAAGCGCACGAACACGGCGGGCCAGATCTCCGGGTGCTCGAAGGCGCTGACCAGCGCCGCAAAAGCTTCGTAGGCGCCGGGGTGCGGCTCGCGCTCCGGCAGCGCGCCGGCGGCGACCGCGGCGGCGGCCGAGAGCCCGGCCAGCGCCAGCGGGTCGTCGAACAGCGCGGACGGGCCGGGACCGGTCGGCTCGAGCGTGGCGGAGCCGAGGTGCTCGGACGTGCGGGCGCGGTACTTCACCGTGACCGGCGCGCCCGCTTGCAGGAACGGCCGCATCTTGCGCGAGGCGCCGCCGGCCACGTGGGCGGCGTAGCGGCCGCGCCCGGCGGTCAGCAGGTCGACGATGGCGCCCGCCTCGCCGTGGGCGCGCGCCGACAGCACGAAGGCGTCGTCCTCGAACTCCATTACTGGACCGGCCGCTGGTCCTTCGCCTCGTGGGCCTTGATCTGGTCCGTCATGTCCTTGGCGAGGTCATTCGGGACGGGGAAGCTCAGGACGTACTGGGCCACCTTCCAGCCCTCCGGGCCTCGCATGAGCACGCCGCTGCCGCGCGTCGTGCCGTAGCTCTGGCTGTCCAGCACCTCATCGAACCACGCGACGCAGCGGCAGGGCACGGGCGCGATCCGGACGCTGCGGCTGCGCGCGCGGTAGGTCCAGCCCCTGCCCCTGGCGAAGATGGGGTCGGCGTAGGCGCGGAACTCCGGCAGCGTCCAACGTTCGGAGACGTCGGTGCCGATGAACATGGCGTCCGGCGTGAAGAGCGCGAAGTAGGCGGCTCCGTCGGCCCGAGAGGCGGCGTCATGCAGCGCGTCCAGGGTGCGGGCCACGGCGTGGGCCTCGTCGGGAGTTTCGGCTGGGGCGACGGGAGCAGTGGCGCAGGCCGCCAGCAGCAGCATCGCGGCCGCGGGCCCGCTAGGCTTCGAAATCCAGTCCCACATCGGCGTAGTGCTCCCGGCGCTCCTGCCACTTCTCGTCCACTTTCACGTGGAGGAACAGGTGGATCGGCCGGTCGAGCAGCTCCGCGAGTTCCTTGCGGGACTGCTCGCCGATCCACTTCAGGGTCTGGCCGCCCTTGCCGAGCACGATCGGGCGGTGGCCCTCGCGGCCGACGAAGATGGTCTGCTCGATGCGGGCGCTGCCGTCCTTCTTCTCCTCGAACGCGGTGGTCTCGACGGCGGCGGCGTAGGGCAGCTCCTCGTGGACGCGCAGGAACAGCTTCTCGCGTGTGATCTCGGCGGCGAGCAGGCGCACGGGGAGATCGGCCGTCTGGTCCTCTGGGTAGAGCCATTCCCCCTCGGGCATGAGTTCGGCCAGGCGGCGCTTCAGGTCGTCGACGCCGGAGCCCTCTTTGGCCGAGATCATGAAGACCTCCTCGTAGGCCTCGGTCCGGAAGAGCGCGTCGGCGACCGCGAGCAGGCGGTCGCGCTTGATCCCGTCGATCTTGTTGAGCGCCAGGATGGCCTTGCGCCCTGCGCCCTTCAGGCCGGCCACGATGGTGTCGACGTCGTCGACCGCGCGGCGGTCGGCGGCGGAGCCCTTCCCCTCGCCCGCGGCCATCTGGGCCTGCACGTCGACCAGGTGGACGACGGCGTCGGCGTCCTCCGCCCCCGTCCAGGCGGAGCGGACCATCGCCCGGTCAAGCCGGCGGCGCGGCGTGAAGATCCCCGGCGTATCGACGAGCACGACCTGCGAGTCGTCTTCCATGGCGACACCGCGGACGGGGAAGCGGGTCGTCTGCACCTTCTGCGTGACGATGGAGACCTTCGCCCCGACCAGCCGATTGACCAGCGTGGACTTGCCCGCGTTGGGAGCGCCGATGATGGCGGCGAAACCCGCGCGGCTCATGCGCGGCCCTCGCGCTGAAGCAGGGCCAGCGCGGCGGCCTTCTCGGCGTCTTGGCGCGAGCCGCCCTCGCCGCGTTCCGGCTCGATGCCGTCCACCTGCACCTCCACGACGAACTCAGGAGCGTGGTCCGGCCCAGTCCGTTCCACCACCCGGTAGATGGGCAGCGTCCGCTTCTTGCCCAGCGACCACTCCTGGAGCTTGGACTTCGGATCCTGGATGCGGGGCTCGTCGAGCGCGGCGAACTCCTCCTCCCAGTGCTTCAGGAAGACGCCGCGGGAGGCCTCCACGCCGCCGTCCAGGAAGACGGCGCCCAGCAGCGCCTCGCAGGCGTCGCCCAGGATGCCCTCCTTCTCACGGCCGCCGGTCTTGCTCTCGCCGCCCGACAGGCGCAGCGCCGGGCCGAGGCCGAGGCGCCGGGCCACGCGGGCGCAGGCGGTGCGGTTGACCAGCGCCTGCAGGCGCGGCGAGAGCTCGCCCTCCTTGGCGGCGGGGTAGCGCTCGACCAGCCATTCGGCGGCGTGCAGGCCCAGCACCCGGTCGCCCAGGAACTCCAGCCGCTCGTTGTCGCGGACGCGCTTGGCGCCCTCGCCGACGCTGGCGTGCGTCAGGGCGCGCTCCAGCAGCTCGCGGTCGCGGAACTCCCAGCCGAGCCGCGGCTCCAGCGCCGCGACGGCGTCGGCGCGCGCGTTCATTTCAGGGGGGTGAAGAACCGGCTCGGGCGAACCTCGGTGAACCAGGTCCACGGCTTGAACAGCTCGGCCTCCGGGTGCCACGAGAACAGGATCAGCTCGGCCTTGCCGACGAGGTTCTCGGCCGGGACGTAGCCCACGCCGAACTCGGGCGGGTAGCGGCTGTCGACCGAGTTGTCCCGGTTGTCGCCCATCATGAAGAAGTGGCCGCGGGGCACGATGTAGACGCCGGTGTCGTCCACCTCGCCGTCGGGGCCGAGGTCGTTGGTCAGGAAGGCCTTGTTCGAGCCGGGCAGCGTCTCGCGGTAGCGCTGCACCGAGCGCTCAAAGCCGAAGGGGCTCTCGATCTGGCCCTGACCGGCGCTCTGGCGCTTCACCGCCTCGCCGTTCACGAACAACCGGCCTTCGCGCACCTGCACCCGGTCGCCGGGGAGGCCGATCACGCGCTTGATGTAGTCGGTGCGGCCGTCGCGCGGCAGCTTGAACACCGCGATGTCGCCGCGCTGGGGCGAGCGCTCCAGCACCCGGCCCTGCATCACGGGCGGGCTGAACGGCGCGGAGTGGCGGCTGTACCCGTAGGCGTACTTCGAGACGATGATGTAGTCGCCCTCCAGCAGCGTCGGCTCCATGGAGGCCGACGGGATGGTGAAGGGCTGGAACAGGAACACACGCAGCAGCAGCGCCACGAGCAGCGCGATGACGATCGTCTTCACGATCTCCCACGTCTCGTGGAGCACGCCGGACTTCGCGGCTTTGCGCCCCCGGGCGGGGCGGGCGTCGGTCATGGCCATGGATTCTCGCGGGGTCCGGTCAAAGCTCGCTAGCCTCTCGGCCGGTCCGGAGCAAGTCGTGTTCCGGCACGGCTTCGATCACGACGAAGGCCTGAGCATAGGGGTGATCGTCCGTGAGCGAGACCCAGATGACGGGGCGCCAACCGGGCGGAATCAAGGCGTTCAGCCGGGCGGCCGCCCCCCCGGTCAGCTCTAGGGTGGGGCGGCCGGAGGGCAGGTTCACCACGCCCATGTGACGCCACGCCACCCCCTGCCGCATGCCGGTGCCGAGAGCCTTGGCGCAGGCCTCCTTGGCGGCGAAGCGCTTGGCGTAGGTGGCCGCGGCGTCGCCCTTGCGCGTGGCGCGGCGGCGCTCGGTCTCGGTGAAGACGCGATGCTCGAAGCGCTCGCCGAAGCGGTCGAGGGCAGCCTTCACGCGCCGGATGTCGGTGAGGTCGGAGCCGATGCCGACGATCAAGCGTGAGCCGCGGCGAGCGCCCGCGCCTCGTCCATCAGCGTGCGCATGCGGCGGATCGCGGGGTCGAGCCCGGCGAAGATCGCCTCGCCGATCAGGAAGTGGCCGATGTTCAGCTCCGCGACTTCGGGAATGGCCGCGATCGGCTTCACTGTGGCGTAGTCGATGCCGTGCCCGGCGTGCACTTCCAGGCCGAGGTTCCCGGCTCGGCGGGCTCCCGCGCGCAGGCGCTCCAGCACCTCGGCGGCGCGGTCCACATGCCCGTGGCGGACGGCGTCGCAGTAAGCGCCGGTGTGGAACTCGACGACGGCGGCCCCTGCAGTGGCCGCGGCGTCGATCTGCTCGGGCGCGGCCTCGATGAACAGCGACACGCGCACGCCGGCGTCCGAGAGGGAGCGCGTCGTCGCGGTGACGGCGTTGTGGCCGCGCACGACGTCGAGGCCGCCTTCGGTGGTGACCTCCTCGCGGCGCTCCGGCACCAGGCAGGCGGCGTGCGGCAGGTGGGCGAGCGCGATGCCGAGCATCTCCTCGGTGACCGCCATCTCGAGGTTGAGCGGCTTGCCCCGGCGGCGGCACAGGCGGGAGAGCTCGTCGATGTCGGCGTCGGAGATGTGCCGGCGGTCCTCGCGCAGGTGCGCGGTGATCCCATCCGCGCCGGCGGCGATTGCGACCTCGGCGGCGCGCAGCGGCTCGGGGTAGGTCTCGCCGCGCGCGTTCCGGATCGTTGCGACGTGGTCGATGTTCACGCCGAGGCGGATGCGACCGCTCATCGCGCGATCCTGCGGCTGCCGGGGTCCTCCACCGGCAGGGCGGCGAGCTCGGCCGGGAGCTTGTCTTCCTCGAAGACGGGGAACTTCACCTGCGCGAGCGCGATCAGCGGCACGTCGAGGCGCGCCTCGCCGCCGGAGCGATCGACGATGCAGGCGGCCGCGACCACCTCCCCGCCGTTGTCCCGGATCGCGGCGATCGCCTCGCGCGACGACAGGCCGGTGGTGACGATGTCCTCGACCATGACCACCCGCGCGCCGGGCTCAAGCGGAAAGCCGCGGCGCAGCTTGAACACGCCCCCTTCCCGCTCGAGGTAGATGGCCGGCACGCCGAGCTGACGGCCCGTCTCGTAACCGGGGATGATGCCCCCCACCGCCGGGGAGACGACCACGTCCACGGCGCCCGCTTCCGCCCGGATCTTCGAGGCCAGCGCGGCGCAGAGCCGCTCGGTCCGCCCGGCGTGCATGAAGACCAGGTTCTTCTGCAGAAAGACCGGGCTGTGCAGGCCGGACGAGAGCACGAAGTGGCCCTCGCGCAGCGCCCCCGCGGCCCGGAACTCCGCCAGCACGTCATCGGTGTTCATGCGCGACATCTAGGGCGCGCCGCCGGTGGGGGAAAGCTCCGGCTCAGTCGCGCTCGTCGACCGAGAACGCTCCGCCGGAGAGGTCGAGGTAGCGGGTGCCGACGTCGTAGACGGCGAAGCTGACGCCGGTGAGCTGGGCCCGCGGCGTCTCCAGCACGAGGTTGCCGGCCGCTTCGATACGCTGAAGCGGGCCGCAGACGGTGCGGCCGCCCTGCTCCAGCTTGGCGGCGTAGCCCTCCATGGCGTCGGCCCGCAGGACGCCGTCGCGGGTCTTCAGGCGCGCGTCGCCGCGCCAGATCCAGACGCAGCGATCCTCGTCGATGCTGAAGGAGCGGGCGCTCACGTCCACAGGAGCCGGACCGGCCGCACCCGCCGCCAGAACCGCCGCCACCACGATGCCGCCGAGAAGCACGTGTCCCTCCCCGAGTCTTCCCCTGCGGAAGCCTCTCACAGGGGCTGCTAGTGGGCAATACGTCTAGCCGCGGGCGCGGTCGACCGTCTCCACGGGCGGGCAGGCGCGGAGCGCCGCCGCGATGTCGGCGAGGTGCCGGGCGTCCCTCACCTCGATGTCGAAGTCGACGTCGAAGAAGTCCTGCTGCCGGTGGACCATGCGCAGGTTCAGGATGTTGGCGCCGGCGTCGCCGATGATGGTGCAGGCGATGCCGAGGACGCCGGGCGCGTTCCGGATGGTGGCGCGCAGGCGGGCGCCGGAGAGCGTGTTGCGCTCGGCCTCCGGGGTCCAGTGCAGGTCGCGCCAGAGCTCCTCGCGATCCTCGAACTCGGCGAGCGAGGCGCAGTCGATGGTGTGGACCATCAGCCCGTCGCTCTCGACGATGCCGACGATGCGGTCGCCCGGAACCGGGCTGCAGCCATGGTGGAAGTGCAAGGTGACCCCGGGGGTAAAGCCCCCTCCCCGCACGTAGAGACGCGCGGCGCGGCCGTCCTCGATGCGGGTGCGGGCGGCGGCGGCCACGCGCTCGCTCTCTTTCAGGCCCGGGAACACCGCCTCGACCACCTGGAGGGCGGTGACGCGACCCCGGCCGACCATCGTGTGCAGCTCGTCCTCGTTCTCCGCGGCGAAGCGATCCAGAGCCGGGCGCAGGGAGACGTCGGTCCGCTTGCGCTCCACGCGGGCGAAGGCCTGGTCCACGGCGGCGCGGCCGAGGCGCACGAACTCCTCGCGCTCGGTCTGGCGGATGTGCTTGCGGATGGCGGAGCGGGCGCGGCCGGTGACGGTGAGCGAGCGCCAGTCCGGCGGCACCACGGGCTTGGCTCCGCGGATCACCTCGACCACGTCGCCGTTCTGCAGCGGCGTGCGCAGCGGGCGCAGCTCGCCGTTGATCTTCACGCCGATGGTGGTCTCGCCGACGTCGGTGTGCACCGCGTAGGCGAAGTCGAGCGGCATCGCCCCCCGCGGCAGGCTGATCAGCTGACCCTTCGGCGTGAAGACGAACACCTGGTCGAGGAACATCTCGAGCTTGGCATGCTCGACCAGCTCCTCGGCGTCGCCGCCGTGCTCCAGCACCTGCACGAGGTGGCGCAGGTTCACCAGCGGATCGCGCCCTCCGCCCTCCTCCGCGGCCTCGGCGTCGAAGCCGTAGGCGCGGTCCTTGTAGCGCCAGTGGGCGGCCACGCCCTCCTCGGCGACCCGGTCCATATCCTCGGTGCGGATCTGCAGCTCGATCCGCATGCCGCGAGGCCCCACCACCGTCGTGTGGAGCGAGCGGTAGTTGTTCCTCTTCGGCGTGGAGATGAAGTCCTTGAACCGTTCCGGCACGCTCGGCCACGCGCGGTGGATGACGCCGAGGGCGCGGTAGCAGTCCTCCTCGGTGTCGACGATGACCCGGAAGGCATAGATGTCGCTGAGCTGGGAGAAGCTGAGCGACTTCCGCTGCAGCTTCCGCCAGATCGAGTAGGGCGTCTTTTCGCGGCCGAAGACGCGCGCCGGCACCCCGCCGCTCTCCAGACGTGTGCCGATCTCGCCGGAGACGATGGCGACGGCCGAGCCCTGCTCGGTGCGGAGCTGCTCCAGGCGGCGCACGATCGCGTCGCGGGCGGTCGGGTTGAGGTGCTCGAAGGCGAGCTCTTCCAGCTCGATCGTGATGCGGTGGACGCCGATCGAGCGCGCCAGCGGGGCGTAGATGTCGAGCGTCTCGCGCGCGATGCGCTCGCGCTTCTCCTGGCTCTCGATGAAGTGGAGCGTGCGCATGTTGTGGAGCCGGTCGGCCAGCTTCACCAGCAGCACCCGCACATCGCGCGAGATGGCGAGGATGAACTTGCGCAGGTTCTCCGCCTGGCGCGCGTGCTCGCTCTGGAGCTCGAGGCGGGAGAGCTTTGTGACCCCCTCGACCAGCTCCGCCACCTCCTCGCCGAAGAGCGAGGCGATCTCGTTGCGGTCGGCGGAGGTGTCCTCGATCACATCGTGGAGGAGCGCGGTGACGATCGCGGCGCTGTCGAGCCGGTACTCCGTCAGGATGCCGGCGACTTCGATGGGGTGGGCGAAGTAGGGATCGCCGGAGGCGCGGGTCTGCGCCCCGTGCATGCGCATCGCGTAGACGTAGGCCCGGTTGAGCAGGCCCTCGTCGGCAGTCGGGTCGTAGCTCCGGACCCGGTCGATCAGTTCGTACTGGCGGAGGTACTTGTGCGCGTGCTTGCGCGCAGCCGGGGGAACGGCGGCCGCCCCGCCTTCGGGGACGGCCGGGTCTAGCGGTAGGAGTTCTGCCGCGTCGGCCGTCAGTAGCGCTCCTCCTGGGCCCCGCCGTCACGGTCGCTCTGCAGCGCCCGAACCAGCTCCTGTTCGCTCATGTGAGCGTGAGTCGGGTCGGAGAGCAGCGCCAGCGTCTCGGTCTCTTCCTCGGCCTCGGTGCGCTCGTCCACGCGCTGCAGCGTGCCGATCAGGCCCTCGGTCAGGGTGTCCGGCTGCACCGCGCCGTCGGCGATCTCGCGCAGGGAGACGACGGGGTTCTTGTCGTTGTCGCGGTCGATAGCCAGCGGCTGGCCCGAGGAGATCAGGCGCGCCCGGTGGGCCGCCAGCAGCACCAGGCTGAAGCGGTTCGGGACCTTCTCGACGCAGTCTTCGACGGTGACGCGGGCCATGGAGTCCTCAAGGCGATGCGGACGCGAGTCCGCGCAGGTATGCCGGAATGCCGGGGTTCAGCCGTTGAAAATAGCAACCCGGCTCATGGGTTGCAATGCAGCAGAGCAGGTGCGGCGTCCCGTCCGACGGCCGCCGAGGCGGCGAGTTCCGCCGCGGAGAGGCCGTTCAGGGGGTGCCTCCACTCAGGCGCGAGCTCCGCCAGCGGCCCCATGACGAACCGGCGCTCGTGGGCGCGGGGGTGAGGGATCGCCGGGCCCGGGGGCGTCGAGACAAGGTCTCCATAAGCAACCAAGTCGAGGTCCAGCGTGCGCGAAGCGTTCGGCAGGTCCCGGGCGCGGCCGAAGTCCCGCTCCATCGCGTGCAGGGATCGCAGGGTGTTGGCGGGCGGGAGCACCGTCTCGACAAGCGCGACGGCGTTCAGGTAAGGCGGCTCGCTCGCGTCCGGCCAAGCGGCCGACCGCCACAAGGAGGAGCGCCGGACCACCGGCAGCCCGTAATGCCCAAGCCGGCGCGTCGCCTCCTCCAGCAGAGCCTCCACCGAGGGGAACGCTCCTGGCAGGTTGCTCCCCAGGGCGACGTAGACCTCCGGCGTCATCGCTTCACCCGCACATGAGCGTTCTGGACGAGCCCCTCGCGCCGGTCGAGGCCCCGCGGGACT
>DASVVG010000074.1:0-2011 GCA_036386655.1 Caulobacteraceae bacterium
AGGCGCTCAACGCCCGGCGACTCGAGCTGCTGCGGAGCGAGGCGACCACGGCGGCCCATCGCGGCGGCGTGCTCGTGCTCGACGACACCGGCGACCGGAAGGACGGCACGGCCACGGCGCACGTCGGCCGGCAGTACCTCGGCTCGGTCGGCAAGATCGACAACGGCATCGTCGCCGTCACCTCTCTCTGGACAGACGGGCGGGTGCACTATCCGCTGCACGTCGCTCCCTACACGCCGGCCTCTCGCTTCGCCGCCGGCACAAAGGATCCACGCTTTCGTACCAAGCCGCAGATCGCCCTCGACCTCATCGAGCAGGCGCGCACGGCCAACATTCCCTTCCGCGCCGTCGTCATCGACTGCTTCTACGGGGACAACCCTGAACTGGAGTGGCGGCTCACGCAGGGCAAGATCCCCTATGTCCTGGCCCATCGCGCCACCTGGAGCCAAGGGTGGGCACGGGCCGAGGAGGCCCATTCCTTCGAGGAGGCGGTCCAGGATCTGCCCCGCGCCGCATGGCAGCGGATCAAGCGGCGTTTCCAGGACGGACACCGGGAGAGCTGGTGGGTGGCGGAGCTGACGTTCCTGCACTTCGGCCCGCGCAAGGCCGTTCGCGCCCTCTGCGTCACCACCGACCGGCGCCGGCTTCCCTCGCAGTCAACCTGGTATCTCTCCTCCAACCTCAAGGGCAGCTCACTCGAGGAGATCACCCAGCTCTATGCGTGGCGCAACTGGACCGAGCAGGGCTACAAGTCCGTGAAAGGCGAGCTCGGGTGGGCGGACTTCCAGGTCCGCGGCGATACCGCCATTCGCCGGCACTGGCTGCTGGTCTGCGCGGCCTTCAGCTTCTGCTGGTGGCAGGCCGCGCGCGAAGGACACCTGGCCGGGCCGCACCCTGTTCGCACCGGATCGCAGCCTGCGCGAGCCGGCCGCACCGGAGCGGGGAAAAAAAAGCCGCCCGCAGCACTCCCTCTCCTGGCCGGAGGCGCTGCGAGCCGTGCGTGCCTGGCTGGCACCTTTCCACTGGCTCACACGCTGTTGGAAGGCCTGGGCGCAGGCGCCGCCACCGCCCGAACTCGCAACGCTGCTTGAGGCCGTCGGATCAGGAGTGCCGATCAACCTCTATCTCCCGCTTTAACAAACTACCGCTAAGTAGGTAGCCAAAAAGTTTCTACCAGGTTCCTGAGCCAGTAGTGCTTCGAGGCCATCCCAGCCTTTCGGCGCGCCTGCTGGGGCGTCAGTCGCACCACCCAGTCTGCGGCATCACTGGCCAGAGCATTCACCGAGGTTGCCTGCCGATTGGCTGCGATGAGCCGCTTCAGTTCACGCCAGAGTTGGTCCATCGCGTTCAGTTCCGGAGCCTGCTTGGGCAGCCAAAGAAACCGGATGCCAAGCGCGGCGGCCAGCATCTGGGTGCGCACGGCGGTATGTGCGCTGGCCCTGTCGGCGAGCAGCCAGATCGTGCTGGCGGTGCGATAGCGGCGTCGTAGCTCGCGCAAGAATGCCTGGGCGTCGGCAGCGCCGGCGCGGGGACGGATGAGCACGACCCGGTGCGCAGTCTGCAGGTTGATCGCACCGAACAGCACCCGCTTGGCGTTCGCACCGGTGATCGGCACGGTGGCCTGTGTGCCCTTGACCGCCCAGGCCGCGCGCAGCGGAGGAAACAGCCGCAGCAAGGTCCAGTCGCAGCACAGCAGCACGTCGCCAGCATGCCAACCAGCGCGCAGGCGCCGGATTATCCCCCCTTTTTCTGGGCCAGATGCACTGCCCGCCCGGCATAGACGTAGCGGGGCCGCTTCCAGCGGTAGTCCGCCGCATGCAAACGGCGGCGCAGCGTGCGGGCGCTGATTGCAATGCCGTGGCGATGCTGCAGATACTGCCTGAGCAGTGGCACCGTCCAACTCGTGGCCTGATAGCCGCAGCCGCGCGGGTCGCGTGCCAGGGCTACGCCAGGAGGCGTGGAGTGAGCCGCGGGGCCGAGCGCGGCCGGCCGCGGCGCGGTCGATCCGCCA
>DASVVG010000075.1:0-3807 GCA_036386655.1 Caulobacteraceae bacterium
CCCCCGGTCGGCGCCCTTCTTAGGGGCTAGCCGGTGCTGTGCGGCGGGCGGCGGGCGGGCTCCGAACCAGAGGAGTCCCCGGACCCGGCGGGTTGACCTCCCCGCCGCTGATCCCGCTCGAACCGTGTCCCGCCGCCTGAAAGCCCTGGTCGACCTCAGCGCCCTCCCGTGCGGCGGACTGGTGTGAGGATAGGGGCGGTGCGGACCACGCGGCTGAACTTTTGTTGGCCGGTGAACAGATCAGCTGAAAACGCCTGGGTCCCCGCTTTCGCGGGGATGAGCGGATGGGGGGAGAACTCGGGGATCGCCGGTGAATAGCAGTCGACTGCAGCGCAACCCCTCACCCCGCTCGCTTCGCGAGTCGACCCTCTCCCGCAAGGGGAGAGGGAGAGCGGGCATTGATCTCTTGCTGGATGGAAGCCGTTCGGGACAGGTCACTCAAGGACGCGCCGGAGGCGCGCCGCGGCGCCGCCGGCCGGAGGCCGGTCCTTGACTGACCTGACCCGACCGGCACGCTCGCATCCAAGAGATCGATGCCGCAGAGGGCGCGGGCGCGCCTCTTTCGAGAGAGCGACCGGTGGGCGCCGTCAGCGCTCCAGGACGAGCATCTGCATTTCGCGGCGGAAGGCGAAGCCGAGGGATTCGTACAGGGCGATCGCGCCGCTGTTGGCGGCGTAGGCGTGGAGGAAGGGGGTCTCGCCGCGCGCGAGCATGCGCGCGATGACGGCGCTCATCAGGCCGGCGGCGTAGCCGCGGCCGCGCCGGTCGGGATGCGTGCAGACGCCGCTGACCTCGGTGAAGCCGGCGGGTTTCATCCGTTCCCCCGCCATCGCGACGAGGCGGCCGTCCTCCTTCACGCCGATGAAGCCGCCGAGCCGATGGGTCAGGGCCGCGTAGGGCCCGGGCTTCGTGAGGAAGGCCAGCGCGAACATCTCGGCGGCGTCGCCATCGCCGAGCTCGACGTACTCGAACAGAGGCGGCGTCGGGGGGCGGTCGGCGGCCCAGACCATCTGGTTGACCGCGGGCTGGCGGCGAACGCGCGCGTCGGGAGGGAGGCGGGGCTCGGCCTCGACCACGATCAGCGGGTCCTCGGCGCCGTCCAGCGCCCGGAGCGCCGCGAAGGCTTCATCCGAAGCGTCGGCGGCGGCGCCGAAGGGCTCGTACTCCGGCGCGTAACGCAGCGCCCGGAGGTCCCCCTGCGCCAGGGCGGCGTGGCGGCTGGTGAGCGCGCTCCAGATCGGGCGGTCGAGCGGGTGTTCGGCGGGCACCCCGCCATCGAGGCTCAGGCGCCGGTGCTGTCAAGCTTCCCGTCCGGGGCCGCCCGGGGCGTCAGGTGGTCCCGGTTCCCGGCGCGTCGTCGTCCGCGGAGTCCGCTCGAAGGCTGTCGAGTTCCCCCTCGAGGAGCGCATTCTCCTCGTCCAGCCGGGCGAGGTCGGCGCGTGCCTTGGCGAGCGCGGCCTCCTTGCGCGCGATCTCCGGCTCGGCGGCGGCCCGAGCGCGGCGGTTCTCCGCCGCCAGTTCCGCCAGCCGCCGCCGGTTCTCCTCGCGCCGCTGGTCCATTCGGGTCCAACGAGGCGGCTCCGGAGGCGTTCCGCGCGCGGTCCGGGCGAGGCCGCACTAGCGTTCCGGCTCCCGCGCCGCTACATCCGCGGCTCTCCCGAACACCCGAACAGACGAGCGCGAGCGACCTATGGCCGCCCAGTACATCTTTTCCATGCAGGGCCTGTCGAAGACCTATCCCGGCGGGAAGAAGGTCTTCGAGAACATCTGGCTGAGCTTCTACCCGGACGCCAAGATCGGCGTCGTCGGCGTGAACGGCTCGGGCAAGTCGACCCTGATGAAGATCATGGCCGGGCTCGACAAGGAGTTCACCGGCGAGGCGCGCGCGGCCGACGGCACCAAGATGGGCTACCTGCACCAGGAGCCGCAGCTCGACCCCTCGCTCGACGTCTACGGCAACGTGATCAGCGAGTGCGAGGAGAAGAAGATCTTCGACCGCTACAACGCGATCGCGCTGGAGATGGCGGAGAACTACACCGACGAGCTGATGGAGGAGATGAACGCCCTCCAGGAGAAGATCGACGCCGGCGACCTGTGGGACATCGACAGCCGCGTCGAGATGGCGATGGACGCGCTGCGCTGCCCGCCGAACGACTCCCCCGTCACGAACCTTTCGGGCGGCGAGAAGCGCCGCGTGGCGCTGGCGCGGCTGCTGCTGAGCAAGCCCGACATGCTGCTGCTGGACGAGCCGACCAACCACCTGGACGCGGAGTCGGTGGCGTGGCTGCAGCACCACCTGGAGGCCTTCCCGGGCTGCGTGATCCTGGTCACCCACGACCGCTACTTCCTGGACCAGGTGACCAAGTGGACGCTCGAGCTCGATCGCGGCAAGGGCATCCCCTACGAGGGCAACTACTCCGGGTGGCTGGAGCAGAAGCAGAAGCGCGTCGTGCAGGAGCAGAGCGAAAGCGAGGCGCGGCAACGCGCGCTCACCCGCGAGCTCGAGTGGGTGCGCTCCGGCGCGAAGGCGCGGCAGGCGAAGTCGAAGGCGCGTCTGGCGGCCTATGACGAGATGGTGCGCGAGCAGGAGAACGCGCGCGCCGCGCAGACCCATGCGCACATCCAGATCCCGCCCGGGCCGCGGCTCGGCAACCTGGTGCTGGAGGTCGAGGGCCTGACCAAGGGCTACGGGGACCGCATCCTGTTCCAGGACCTGTCGTTCAAGCTGCCGCCTAACGGCATCGTCGGCGTGATCGGGCCCAACGGTGCGGGCAAGTCGACGCTGTTCAAGCTGATCACCGGCAAGGAGCAGCCGGACGCCGGGAAGGTGCGCCTCGGCGACACCGTGAAACTGGCGTTCGTGGACCAGAGCCGCGACGCACTCGACCCGAAGAAGACCATCTGGGAGGAGATCTCCCACGGGCTCGACGTGATGAAGGTGGGCAACCGCGAGATCAACACGCGCAGCTACGTCGGCAGCTTCAACTTCAAGGGCGGCGACCAGCAGAAGAAGGTGGGGCTGCTGTCGGGCGGAGAGCGCAACCGCGTGCACCTGGCCAAGACGCTCGCCGAGGCCGGCAACCTGATCCTGCTCGACGAGCCGACCAACGACCTCGACATCGAGACGCTGCAGGCGCTGGAGGAGGCGCTGGAGCTGTTCGCCGGCTGCGCCGTGGTGATCAGCCACGACCGCTGGTTCCTGGACCGGCTGGCCACGCACATCCTCGCCTTCGAGGACGACGGCCACGTGGAGTGGTTCGAGGGCAACTTCGAAGCTTACGAGCAGGACAAGATGCGCCGGCTGGGCGTGGACTCGATCATCCCGCACCGCCTGAAGCACCAGAAGTTCACGCGCTAGCGACGACTAGTCGCGCCCGCCCGCGGAGTCTGGTAAGCTCCTACTGGTCACGCGTGAAGCGACCGGGGAGCGGAGGCGGGCATGCCGGGGACACTGGGGTGTGGGTGCCCGTCGTGCGCGGCCGGGCCGCAAAGGCGCGAGCACGCGGGTGAGGGGCTGGACGGGCTGCCTGGGACCAAGCCGGTTTGGTCGCTGCCGCAGATCGTCGACGCCCTGACGCGCTGGGACGCGCGCTGGCCGGGGGAGGTCCTCTACAGCTTCTACGGGACGACGCCGGCTCACCTGGCGGGAGAGAGCGACTGGAACGGGTTCGTCAGCTTCTCGCCGGCGCAGCGGGCGGCGGCGCGGGACGTGTTCGCCATGATCGCGGAGATCGCGAACATCACTTTCCGTGAGGTCCCCGACGACGGCTCCTGGCCCGGCACGGCGAACCCGCGGTTCACCTTCTC
>DASVVG010000076.1:0-10938 GCA_036386655.1 Caulobacteraceae bacterium
TGCTCAAGGCGCACGCCTCGGGCGCGGGCGTCATCCGTTACGGCGGCTCGGCCGAGAGCCTCGACGCCAGCGCGAGCGGAGCCGCCCACGTCCGGGTGGCCCAGGTGACCGGCCAGGTGATCCGGCGCTCGGCCTCCGGCATGGGCAGCGTCCAGATCGGCCGCTGAGGGGCGCGGGCGGCGACTCCCGCCGCTCTCGACGGCGGGCCCACGGTTGGAACGAACCTTGCTCTCCTGGGAGGCGAGCGCCCCGCCCCGTGCCGTGGCCGCACCCAGGAGGGCCCCTGCATGACCGACGCCATGATCCCGGCCTGGTCGGCCGAGCAGAAGCAGGCGCTCGGCCGCAAGGCCCTCCGGTTCGCCCACCGCCTGGCCGACTCCGGGCTGTTCACCGACGACGCCTTGGCCGAGATGCTGGACGCCTGCCCCGACGGGCAGCTCATCATCAACCTCTACCCCGGCGACGACGCTTCGGTGGAAGGCTTCCGCACCGGCTCCCGAGGCGGGCTGAACGGCGCGGAGATCGTGCAGGCCGTGAAGGCGGGCCGCCTCTGGCTCCAGGTCTCCTCCGTCCAGCGCCGGCACGACGGTCTGGGCGGCTTGGTGGACCGCTGCCTGGACGGCATGGCGGGCGAGGTCCGCGGCTTCCGGCCCAGGGTGCTGAGCGCCAACCTGCTGATCTCCGCCCCCGGCGCGCGGGTGCCCTACCACGCCGATCCGGTGCCGATCGTCCTGTTCCACCTACGCGGTCGCAAGCGGCTCTACGTCTATCCGAAGGACGAGCTACGCCTGCCGCAGGACCGGCTCGAGCAGATCGTGCTCGAGACGACCACGGAGGACTTGCCCTATCGCCGCGAGTGGGACGCCGACGCTACGATCTGCGAGCTCCAGCCGGGCGACGCTGTCACCTGGCCGGTCCACGCGCCGCACCGCGTGGAGAACCTCGACGGCCTCAACGTCTCCCTCTCGATCGAATTCCTCAGCTGGCCCACGCGCTTCGCGTCGGGCGCGCTGATGCTGAACGGCCTGCTGCGTAGCCGCGGACTGCCGCCGCTGCCGCAGCGCCTCATCCCGACACCTCTCCGCGCCCTGATGTGGGCCGCGGCGGGCGTGGCCAAGCGGGTCGGCCTCACGCCGCGCCCGTGGACGTTCGCCGAGCGCGAGAAGACCTTCAACATCGCGACCGCCGCGCAGGTCTAGCCGGCGGAGCCGGGATCCCGGTCCGGCTGCCCTTCGTGGGCCGCGCCCGTCGCCGGGTCGGTCCAGTGCTTGTCGCTGTCGCTCGATCCCTCCGAGCCCTCGGGCTCGGTGGCGGGGCGGGGAGGCTCCCCGTCCGCCTGCGGGATCCGCATGTTGTCGTAGTCGGAGGGGTAGGCGCCGCCCTGCGCCCGCTCGGATTCCGTTTCACGCATGCCGGCTCTCCCGTTCCGTAGCAGAACGCGGGAGGAGGGCGCCTCGATCCGCCGGCGGCCGCTCGCGCCTGAGGCGAATCCGGAACCGCCGCTCCGCGGCTCTGTTCCACATCGCGAGGGAAGCTGTGCGGTGGAGGAAACGATGCGTGCAGTCACCAAGGCCGGCCTGATCGTCGCGGCGGCCGCCGCGGTCGGTGCGTGCGACCCCTACTATCCCGGTTACGACCCCGCCTATCCCGGCGGCGGCCATCCCGCCCCCGGTCCGGGCTACCCGGCCCCCGGCCCCGGTCCCGGCTACCCGCCGCAGCCCGGCCAGTACGTCGAGACGATCGGCTGCGTCGTGCCCGGCGTCGAAGCCCGCTGCAGCGTCCTGCGCGCGCAGAACGGCCAGACCTGGAACATCTCCGGCGCCCAGCCGGCGCCGCCCGCCTACAGCGAGTGGGCCATTCGGGCGACGGGCCGTGCCGCCGTCGACATGGCGAGCTACTGCCAGCAGGGCATGGTGCTGTCCGAAGTGCGCTGGGACTACACCAACCTGCGCTGCCGCGAAGGGCGCATCCAAGGCTACTGAGCCAAGGCTACTGAGCTTGCCTTACGGCCAAGGTTAATGTTTCGTTACCGGCGGCGCGCTTCGTGCAGAGCGCCGACGCGAGGTCCGCCCGGTGCGAAGCATGGTCCAGAAGCTGAACGCCGCGCTCACGGCGACCGTCGACTCCGACAGCCGCGCGCGGCGCGTGGGCCCGTTCCTGGTGCTCGGGCCGCTGACCGGGCCGCTGGTCGCGGGCGTGGTCCTGAACCTCCGCCGCGGCAACCGGGTGCTCGCCTCGATGTACGCCTACCTGCTGGTCTACGGCACCTTCGGGCTGCCCGCGCAGGTGCTCGCCTGGGGCGCCGAGCGGGCCGCCGGCTGACCCGCAACGGGGCCCCCGCGCCCTCCCGCCGCGCTTGATCGCCCGGGGGCTCGCTGATACATCCCCCGCTCCGGCGACGAGCCGAGCGCGCCGGCGGGCTTGCCGCCTTCCGGCGCGCTGCCCGTTTGCTGGAGGAGTGTAGCTCAGCTGGTAGAGCATCGGTCTCCAAAACCGAGGGCCGGGGGTTCGAGTCCCTCCACTCCTGCCACCATCTAACGAAGAGCCGGTCCGGTCCCCATCTCCGGTCCGTTTCCTCGAAACCGAGTTCGGAGCAGCCTTCGCATGGCCAGGAACCCCCGCAACCGGGGCGGCGGCGGAAATTCGCCGCGGGACGTCTTCCGTCAGGCCGAGACGCGCGCCGTGGGCGCCGCGGCCCAGACGGCGACCGGCACGGGCGTCGTGACGCCGCCGGTGGCCGCCGGCAAGGCGCGCCCGTCCGAGCCGAAGAAGAAGGTCCCCCCCGGCCAGTTCGTCAACGAGGTCCGCGCCGAGGGCCGCAAGATCACCTGGCCGTCCCGCAAGGAGACGTGGATCACCTCCGTGATGGTGTTCATCATGGTGGTCATCGCGGCGATCTTCTTCGCCGTCGTCGACGGCACCCTGTCCTTCCTGCTGCAGCAGCTGCTGCGGCTGTTGAGCTGATCCCATGACCGACGTTCAGACCGAGACCGCGCCCGCCGCCGCCGCCAACCCGCGGCACAAGTGGTACATCGTCCACGCGTACTCGAACTTCGAGAAGAAGGTGGCCGAGAGCATCCGCGAGCAGGCGCGCATCCAGGGCCTGGAGAGCGTGTTCTCCGAGATCCTCGTCCCGACCGAGGACGTGGTCGAGATCCGCCGCGGCCGGAAGGTGAATTCCGAGCGCAAGTTCTTCCCCGGCTACGTGCTGGTGAAGATGGAGCTCACCGACGAGGCCTACCACCTCATCAAGAACACCCCGAAGGTCACCGGCTTCCTCGGCTCCGGCAACAAGCCGATGCCGGTGACCGAGAAGGAAGTGCAGCGCATCATCGGTTCGATCGAAGAGGGCGTGGAGCGGCCGAAGCCGACCATCCGCTTCGACATCGGCGAGGCGGTGCGCGTGATCGACGGCCCCTTCGCCAGCTTCAACGGCTCGGTGGAAGAGGTCGACGAAGACCGGGCCCGCCTGAAGGTCACCGTGTCCATCTTCGGACGCGCGACCCCGGTCGAGCTCGAGTACGCGCAGGTGGAGAAGGTCTCCTAGAGACCGGGTCCTCCGCGCAAATCCGTGGGAGGGGCGCCAACCCCGCACCACGGCTCACCCGACCCCATATGACGGGTCCAGGAGACTGCAATGGCTAAGAAGATACTCGGTTACATCAAGCTGGAGGTGAAGGCCGGCTCCGCCACGCCTTCGCCCCCGATCGGCCCGGCCCTGGGCCAGCGCGGCGTGAACATCATGGGCTTCTGCAAGGAGTTCAACGCGCGCACCGGCGACATGGAGAAGGGCACGCCGCTGCCCACCGTGATCACCGTCTACCAGGACAAGTCGTTCACGTTCGTCACCAAGACGCCGCCGGCGAGCTACTTCCTCAAGCGCGCCGCCAAGCTGAAGTCGGGCTCCAAGGCGCCCGGCCGCGACGTAGCCGGCCGCGTGACCATGGCCCAGTGCCGTGAGATCGCCGAGCTGAAGATGAAGGACCTGAACGCCAACGACCTCGACCAGGCCGCGAAGATCATCGCGGGCTCGGCGCGCTCGATGGGTCTCGAAGTGGTGGGGGGCTGATCCGATGCCGAAGCAGAGCAAGCGCGAAAAGGCGTTCACCATCGACCGTGAGCGCAACTACCCGGTGGACGAAGCCGTCCGCACGGTGAAGGGCAACGCCAAGGCCAAGTTCGACGAGTCGATCGAGATCGCCGTCAACCTGGGCGTCGACCCCCGTCACGCCGACCAGCAGGTCCGCGGTGTCGTGAACCTGCCGTCGGGCACCGGCCGCGACGTCCGCGTCGCCGTCTTCGCCCGCGGTCCCAAGGCCGACGAAGCGACGGCCGCAGGCGCGGACGTGGTGGGCGCCGAGGATCTGGTCACCCGGGTCCAGGAAGGCTTCATGGACTTCGATCGCGTGATCGCCACGCCGGACATGATGGCCCTGGTGGGCCGCCTCGGTAAGGTGCTGGGCCCGCGCGGCCTGATGCCGAACCCGAAGGTGGGCACCGTGACCATGAACGTCGGCCAGGCGGTCAAGGACGCCAAGGGCGGCGCCGTCGAGTTCCGCGTCGAGAAGGCCGGGATCGTGCATGCCGGCGTCGGCAAGGCCTCCTTCACCGAGGACGCCCTGCTGGCCAACGTCCGCGCCTTCGTCGACGCGCTCAACCGCGCCAAGCCGACCGGCGCCAAGGGCACCTTCGTGAAGCGCATCTCGCTCAGCTCCACCATGGGCCCGGGCGTGAAGATCGATCCGGCCTCGCTGAGCGCCTGATTGTCCGCCTCCTGACGGACTCGCCGTCGGAATCACGTACGCTCAGAACGGGCGCCGGGTCTCCCGGCGCCCGTTTCGCTTGTGCGGGTGCGGCGTGAACATGGCTTGGGGCAAGGCGGCGCGGACGGACGAGGGCTTCGGCCTGCAGTACGCCGTGCTGCCCTGGCGCGAGGGGCAGGGGGGCCGCGAGGTCCTGCTGATCACCTCGCGGGAGACCGGCCGCTGGGTGCTCCCCAAGGGCTGGCCGATGAAGAAGCTCCCGCCCTGGAAGGCCGCCGCCCGCGAGGGCTTCGAGGAGGCCGGCGTCCGTGGCGACGTGGCCCGCGAGCCGATCGGCGCCTACAGCTATCTGAAAGCCTTCACCGAGAGCCTCGCCTTCCGCTGCGAGGTGCAGGTCTTCCCGATGAAGGTGAAAACCGAGCTGTCGCAGTGGCCGGAGAAGGCCGAGCGTACCCGCCGCTGGTTCACCCCCGCAGCGGCCGCTGACGCCGTCGATGAGCCCGAGCTGCAGGCGCTGATCCGGAGCTGGGCCGCGGCCTGAGCCTCAGCCGCCGCGCCCGTCGAGGTGCGCGCGCAGCCCCGACATGTCGCCGTCGAACAGCCGCTCCACCAGCGCCTTCACCTCGCCGTCCACGTAGTCATCGCGGCTCAGCGCGGCGTGGTAGCGCTGCCGCCCGTCCGCCTTCTCCGACCGGATGGCGCCCTTGCGCATCAGCCGGCCCAGCAGCGTCTTCACCGTGGCGTCGCCCCAGGCCTGCCGCGCCTTCACCGCGTCGATCAGGTCGCGGGCGGAGAGGGGTCCCAGCCGCCAGAGCGGCGCCAGCACCGCGCTCTCCGCCTCGGTGACGTGGATGCGCGTCAGGGCTTCAGCACCGCTCGGTCGATGCGCGCCTCCACCGCCCAGTGGAACGCCACCGCCACCGCGCCGGCCAGGAAGCCCAGCACCAGCAGCATCACGACCTCGGCGATCCCTGGCGCGAGCTCCGTCATGGTCGGCGGCGTCGGCGCGTTCGTGATGGCGATGAACATGAAGAGGCCGACGTAGGCCGCCCCCAGCAACCCCAGCAGCGGCCCGCCCACGCGCAGCGCCGACAGGTAGGCCGAACCTCCCGTCAGGCGCGGCCCGGAGACCAGCTTCAGCACGCCGACCACGGCCGCCGCGATCGTGGCGACGAGCAGCACCACCATCACCAGCTTCACCTCGGGGCTTGCGTCGAAGAACACGCCGGCGGGCGACAGCGGCGCCTGGGCCAGCGCGACGGCGGGCGCGGCCATCGCCAGAGTGAAAGCGGCAACACAGGACGTCACACGCGATTTGGTCATGGCGGCTCTCCTTCGGTTACGTCTGTAGCGCAGCCAGATTACGCGTGTAATCCAGCGCGTCAATCGGGGCTGGCCGCCCGCCGTTCGCCAGCGTCTCCCGGGAGCGGTAGAACGGCGGCCTCGGCAACCAGGGAGCAGGCGACATGCTCGACCGTATCCGGACCGGACGCTGCGACCTGGTGTTCGAGCACCTCGCGGGCGGCGGATCGCCCGACGCCCCTGACGAAGCTGGCGTCCCGCTGATCCGCTGGTGCGCCTACTACGGCGACGTGAGCGCCGTCCGGAAGCTGCTGGAGGCCGGCGCGACGCTCGCCTCGCTCGGCCCGAACCTCGATCTCAACGGGGCCGCTTTCCACGGCTACTGGCGGCTCTGCCAGTTCCTGATCGAGCAGGGCGCCGATCCCAACCACCCGCTGCCGGAGACCGGCGAAACGCCGCTTCACGCCGCCCTCTGCCGCGTCGGCGGGCCGGCTGCGGAGCGGGTGCTGGCCGTCCTCCTCGGCGCCGGCGCCGACCCGAACGTCGCCACGACCGCCGGGGCCGAGACGGGCTGCTTCACGCGCGACAGCCGCACCCGGGGCGAAACGCCGCTCCACCGGGCGGCGGCCTTCGGGTGCGCGGAGACGGTCCAGCGGCTGCTCGAGGCCGGCGCTTCGCGGGAGGCGCGCGACGCCCACGGCGACACCCCGCTGGCCTGGGCCAGCTGGCACCTCCGCCCGGCGGAGATCGTCCGCAAGCTCTGCTACGACGGCCACGCCCTGCACCCCGCCGCGCACTGGACCGGCGACCACGGCGCAGGCTGGAGCCGCATGGAGATCAACCTGCTGGGCGAGCCGCACCCCGAGCCGCGATCCGCAACGTTCAGCTGATGGATTGGCTCGGCCTCGCGACCGGGGTCGGGGTGGCCCTACTGCTCCCGGTTCCGACGCTGTTCGTAGCGCTGGTGACCATCGCCGTTGGGGCGCGGAGCGGCGCGCGCCGGGCAGGCGGGGGATTCCTCTTTCTCCTCTGGGCCGCGGGCGTCTTGCTCGTCGGCATGAACGTCCTGCTCGATCTATTCGCGCCGGGGTTTTACGTCCCGGTTGTCGCCGGGGTGCTGATCCACGTCGCGGCGCTCGCCAGGGCCGCACCGCGGCGCGCCTACGCCATGGCCTCCATACCCTTCGCGATCCTGGTCCTGTCATCGGTGGCCTACACCTGGCTCCTGCACTCCGCGATATGAGCCGGGCCGAACCGACCGCGGACTCCGACCCGCTGAGGTGGCGGCCCATTGAGCTCGGCGCTCTCTTCCTGTAGAGAGCGCGCCTTCTCGGCGGCCGGGGACCCCTCCTGCCGCCGATCCTGTCCGAGAACCGCGGGACCTTCGGGTCTTAATTCGTCTGGCCGCGGGGAGACGGGGAAGAGCGAGATTCCACCGGCCCCTCCGCATCCGCGGACCGGCCGGCTGTCGAGCATTCCTTGGACAGGTCTGAGTACCCGCCGTTCCGGAGCAATCCGGCGCGTGCGGCGCGGCGTCGGGATGGTCCCGGCGGCGCAACAGTAACCGGAGACCGCAATGGACCGCGCACAAAAGGCCGAGTCGATCGAGACGCTCAAGGGCGTGTTCGAAGGCGCCGGCGCCGTGGTCGTGACCCACTACCTGGGTCTGACCGTTGCGGAAATGACCGACCTCCGCGGGCGCCTGCGCTCGCAGGGGGCGAAGCTGAAGGTGGTCAAGAACCGCCTGGTGCACAAAGCCATGGACGGCCGGACCGGCGAAGCGGGCGAAGCCCTCTTCAAGGGCCCCGTCGCCATCGCCTATGCGCCGGACCCGGTCTCGGCCGCCAAGGTCGTCACCCAGTACGCCAAGGACAACGACAAGTTCACTGTCGTCGGCGGCGTCATGGGCGACGTGGTTCTGGACGCCAAGGGGGTGAGCTCGCTCGCGACCCTGCCGTCGCTGGACCAGATCCGCAGCCAGCTGATCGGCCTGCTCAACGCCCCGGCGACCAAGATCGCCACGGTCGTCCAGGCCCCGGCCGCCCAGATCGCGCGCGTCCTCGCCGCCTACGCCGAAAAGAACGGCTCGGGCGAACAGGCCGCCGCCTAGGTCATCTCCGCACTCCCGAAAACCACTCCAAGGAATTGAACAATGGCTGATCTGTCCAAGATCGTAGACGACCTCTCCACCCTGACGGTGCTCGAAGCCGCCGAACTGTCCAAGATGCTCGAAGAGCGCTGGGGCGTGTCGGCCGCGGCGCCCATGGCCTTCGCCGGCGCGATGCCGGGCGCCGGCGGCGGCGACGCCGCTCCGGCCGCGGCCGCCGAAGAGCAGACCGAGTTCACCGTCGTCCTGACCTCGGGCGGCGACAAGAAGATCAACGTGATCAAGGAAGTCCGCGCCGTTCGTCCGGACCTCGGCCTGAAGGAAGCCAAGGACCTCGTCGAAGGCGCTCCGCAGAACGTGAAGGAGAACGTCTCCAAGCAGGAAGCGGAAGACATCCGGAAGCGCCTCGAAGACGCCGGCGCCCAGATCCAGGTGAAGTAATCCGCTGCGGGCGCTCGCGCCCGCAGCCCTCCCGCTCCGGCGGGACGCCTCTCCAGCCGGGTCCGCTCACGCGGGCCCGGCTTTTTCTTGATCTCAGCCCGGGTCGCGCTTCTTCCCGGCCCGCGTGATGTCGAGACCGTAAACCTGCCTGTACGGGCTGCGGGTCTTGATCCTCGAGCCGATCGGCGGCGGCAGGCGCAGGGCGGTGTAGGCGATCCGCTCCACCCGGTAGACCCGTCCGCCGAACGCGGGGTCCCCTTTGACGGGCGCGTAAATCCGTCGCGACACCGCGTCCAGCACCGCCGGCTGCCAGCGGTCGCTCTTGCTTCCGCCCTTCAGGACCTGGGGCTCTTCCACGCGCCCGTCGGGGCGGATCCAGTAGCCCACGTCGATCCAGTCGCTGGGATCGGCCACGGGCGGCGGCTGGCCCACGCCGACGTGGACAGGGCCATGCTCGACCTCGATCGGCGGAGCCCACAGCAGCGTCGGCTCGGGCCCGGTCGGCTTCGCTCGAGCCGCGACGTCGGCGGCGAGGCGGCCGGCCTCCTCGTGTTCCCCGACTTGGCGGTGCAGACTGATCAGCTTCAGGCGCGCGGCCAGCGCCTTGAGCCGCTCGTGCGGCTGCGCCTGGTCGATGATCCGCTGCAGGTTGGCCTTGGCGGTCTGGACCCCGCCCGCCTGGGCGGGAAGGTACGCTTCGCGGATCTCGACCGACCACACGAGCGGCAGGTGCCCGGCGGCGGCCGCGTCCTCTCGGAGTTCCCGGTAGTAGCGTCGCGCGGACGCGAAGGACCGAGTCCGCGCCAGCACGTCGGCGCGTTCCAGCCGCGCCCACATGGCTTCCGGGCTGTCCTGCCCGTACTTGCGGGCGAGCAGGTCGGGGACCTGGCGGGCCGAGCGCGCCGCGTCCTCGCCGTACCCGATGTGCGTGTTGACGGTGACGTTCGCCTTGTGCAGTCCGGCGAGCAGAACGGGATGGGCGTCCCCCCGGTGGTGGTGCCGCCCGATCGCATCCCGCAGCGTATCGCGCGCCAGCCTGTAATCGCCCCGCAGGAAGCTCTCCTCGGTGAGCTGCAGCGAGAGCAGCATGTCCTCCCGCGGCGGGCACTTCCGGGCGCGGCACGCCTTCAGCGCCCTGGCCGCCTCGTCGGGCCTGCCGATCACGACGAGCGGCTCGACCTCGTTCACCTCCGCGGCCTCGGGCGGCGGCGCCTGTGCCGTGGACAGAAGGGCGCTCGCGAGCAGGGCGGTGATCATCGGCGTTCCTCCGCTTTCCCGAGGCGAAGGTGAGCAGAGAGCATCCGAGTTGTCGAGGCTACGACTGCAGCCGAGCTCCAGTCCTTCAGCCCGGCTCTCCCGGTCCGCGCACCGTGTAGCCCCGCGCTCGCAGCTGCTCGAGCACGCCGTCGTCGGCCAGCAGCCGGCGCAGCCCGATCACCGCCACCGCATGTCCCGGCCGCTTCAGCGCGACCTCGACGTCGCGCGCCTGGTTGTGCGTCGCCAGCCGCCACATGCGCTCGCCGCCTCCGAGGAGCAGCAGGCACCGGTTGAAGCTGCGCGGGTACTCGAGCGCGGCGCGCACGTCGCCACGGGCCCAGCCTTCGCCCGCCAACCGCGCCTGCCGCCCAGCCTCGACGTCGTCGAGCGCCGCCTCGAGGCATTGGTACTGCACCTGGGGAGTCAGCGAGGCCATGGCCGACTTGAGGAACGGCCGTCCGTCCAGTTCCGCCGACGTCCAGGGCTTGAGCCTACGGCGTTTCGCCGCCTTCTCGATCTCGCCGCGGATGTTGCGCCAGCGGCCCTTCTCCCTGCTGTCGCCGACCAGCTGCTGCCCCGCCAGCAGGGGCCCGGAGCCGGCGTAGCGCTTGGCCGGCTGGCCGAGCCGCTCGCGCGCGATCACGAAGCGAGCGCGCAGGTCCGGGGGCAGCATCGTCTCCAGCGGCTCCTTCGACTTCAGCTGGGACCGCAGCTTCAGGATCGCGGGGAGCCCGGAGATGCCGATCACGATTGAGGCGCCGGTGATGAAGGTGTGCGCGCGCTCCAGTCGCCGCTCGAACACCGACTTGTCCCACGTCAGTCCGGGCGGCAGCGAGCCCTCGGGTCCGCCCATGATGTAGACGGTGGTGTCCGCGTCCGAGACGCGCCACCAGGCGGGGCCGGGGAGGCGGGCGGTGACCACGACCTCCTCGACGATGTTCGCCTCCGGGTCGGGCAGGTCCTGCGCCGCCCCCGCCCCCGCCCACGCGCTCGCCACCGCGGCCAAGACCGCCAGCATCTTCCGCATCCCCGACTCCCGTCCCGACCTGCTGGAGCGTGGCGGAAAGC
>DASVVG010000077.1:0-3072 GCA_036386655.1 Caulobacteraceae bacterium
GGGCCTTATGATCTTCCTCGTCGCCATCGTGATGCTGAGCGCGCTGTGACCGACGCGGCCGCCCCTCCGGCGCTGGAGCCCGAAACCCCGGTCGAGGCCGCCGAGGCGCACGCGATCTGCGCCAACTGCTCGACGGCGCTCATCGGCGACTGGTGCCACGCCTGCGGGCAGAAGGCGCACCTGCAGTCGAAGCTCCGCCACCTGTTCCGGGAGTTCTTCGAGAGCATCGCGAGCTTCGACGGGCGGCTCTGGCGGACCCTGCCTCTGGTCGCCTTCCGCCCCGGGCAGCTCAGCCGCCGCTGGCGTGAGGGTCAGCGGGTGCGGTTCGTGGCGCCGCTCCACTTCTTCCTGTTCGCCGTGTTCCTGGTGTTCCTGATGCCGACCGTGACCGGGCGGCACCTCATCAACCTGCCCCAGGGCATGGAGGTCTCGGCGCCCGAGGGCCAGGGGCTGAACGCCGGGGTCAGCGTCGGCATGACGCGCGAACAGATCCGCGCCCGCAACCAGCAGCGCTTGCGCGAGGCGGAGGAGCGCGTCCGCGCCGAGGCCGCCGCGAAGGGCGTGTCCCCCGAGCAGATGGAGGGGGCCGACGCCTTCGCCATGCGCGCCAACCAGCGTCTCCAGAAGGCCTTCTCTAACACCGAGGCCACCAATCAGCGGATCGAGGAGCTCGCCTCGCGTCTCTCCTTCGCCCTCGTGCCGATCACCATGGTCATCCTGTGGGTGCTGCTGCTCTTCAAGCGCGGCTACAGCCTCTACGACCATGCCGTGGTCGCCCTCTACGGGATCGGCTTCCTGGCCGTGCTGATTGCCTTCGCCATGGCGCTGCCGGGACAGGCCGCCAATTGGGCGGCGCGAGCGCTGATGGTGATCGCGCCGGTGCACGCCGTCGTCCACCTGAAGGGAGCGTACGCGCTGAGCTGGCCGGGCGCGGTGATCCGGGGAGTGTTCCTCGGGTTGTTCAGCTCCGTCGCCTTCGGTCTCTTCCTCCTCAGCGTGGTCCTCCTGGGCGTGTTCACGTGACGGCCGGGGCTGCGGTGGGCTAAGCCGCGGCCATGATCCGACGCCTGCTCATCGCCAACCGGGGCGAGATCGCCCGCCGCGTCATCCGCACCTGCCGCCGGCTGGGCGTGGAGACGGTCGCCGTCTATTCGGACGCCGACGCCGACGCCCCCCACGTCCACGAAGCCGACCAGGCGGTCCGCCTCGGGCCCCCTCCGGCTCGCGAGTCCTACCTCCGCCAGGACCTGATCCTCGCCGCCGCGCGCGACACCGGCGCCGACGCGATCCACCCCGGCTACGGCTTCCTCTCGGAGAACGCCGAATTCGCCGAGGCGGTCGCCGCCGCCGGCCTCGTCTGGGTGGGCCCGCCGCCGTCCGCCATCCGGGCCATGGGCCTGAAGGACGCCGCCAAGACGCTGATGTCCCAGGCCGGCGTCCCGGTCACCCCCGGCTACCTCGGCGAGGACCAGTCGGACGCCCGGCTGCAGTCGGAGGCCGACGGCATCGGCTACCCCGTCCTGATCAAGGCCGTCGCCGGCGGAGGCGGGAAGGGGATGCGCAAGGTCGAGCAGGCCGGCGACTTCCTCTCCGCCCTAGGCGCCGCTCGGCGCGAGGCCGCGGCCGCCTTCGGCGACGACCGCGTGCTGCTGGAGACCTACGTCACCCGCCCGCGCCACATCGAGGTGCAGGTCTTCGCCGACGCCCACGGGAACGTCGTCCACCTGTTCGAGCGCGACTGCTCGCTCCAGCGCCGCCACCAGAAGGTGATCGAGGAGGCGCCCGCCCCGGGCATGGACGAGGCCGCCCGCGCCGCCGTGACATCGGCCGCCGTCCGCGCCGCCCAGGCCGTCGGCTACCGCGGCGCCGGCACCGTCGAGTTCATCGCCGACGCGAGCCAGGGCCTCCGCGCCGACCGCATCTGGTTCATGGAGATGAACACCCGCCTCCAGGTCGAGCATCCCGTCACCGAGATGATCACCGGCCAGGACCTCGTCGAGTGGCAACTGCTCGTCGCCGCCGGCGAGCCCCTCCCGCTCACCCAGGACCAGCTCGCCATCGATGGCTGGGCCATGGAAGCCCGCCTCTACGCCGAGAACCCGTCGACCGGGTTCTTGCCGAGCACAGGGCCACTCGAGTGGTTCGTTCTCCCGTCGCCGGCCGGGCATCCGATCCCGCGCCCCCCGCGCGACGGGTCTCCGCCGTCGATCGACGACGGCCCTGCCGTCCGCCTGGACTCGGCGGTCGAGGAAGGCGGCGAGGTGTCCGTCTTCTACGACCCCATGATCGCCAAGGTGATCACCCACGCGCCCACACGCGAGGCCGCGGCGCGCGCGCTCGCCGACGCATGCGGTCAGGTTGAAGTGTGGCCGGTGCGGACGAACGCCGCCTTCCTAGTGCGCTGCCTGGAGCACCCGGACTTCCTCGCGGCCGACGTGGACACCGGCTTCATCCCGGCGCGCCAGGACGAGCTCCTCGTTCCGTTCGACCCGCCTGAGGAAGCGGTGGCCGAGGCGGTGCGCCAGCTGGTCGAGCGCATGGTCACGCGGGGGGAACGCGATCGGCCGCCGTCGCCGTGGAACAGCTTCGATGGATTGGCCGGGTTCCGAGTCAACGGAAGCCCGCGGCCGACTCTGCGCCTCCAGATCGGGGACGAAGTGATCGAACGACCTTTCGATCCTTCCCTCGACCCGTTTGTCGGCTACGGAGCGCCGGAGGTCGCGGGCGCTTTCATTGCGTTCGGCAGAGGTCAGGCGTTCGTATTCGAAGAGCCCGACTACGAGGCCCACCACGAGGCCGAGGCCGGCTCCGGCGCCGTCTCAGCCCCCATGCCCGGTCGGGTCATCGCCGTCCACGTCGCCGCCGGCGAGACCGTTGCCAAGGGCGCCAAGCTGGTCACCCTCGAAGCCATGAAGATGGAGCACGGCCTCACCGCCCCCTTCGACGGCAAGGTCGCCGAGGTCGCCGCCGAAACCGGCGCCCAGGTTTCCGAGGGCACGCTGCTGGTCCGCCTCGAAGCGGCTGAATGACGCCTTGGCGCCGACCCGGAGTCGGCGCCAAACCGGACCCATG
>DASVVG010000078.1:0-4387 GCA_036386655.1 Caulobacteraceae bacterium
GCGGTCGACGTGCAGGTGACGCGGCTGCGGCGAAAACTCGAAGCCGACCCGAAGAACCCGCGCTACCTGCAAACCGTGCGGGGCGTGGGCTATATGCTGGCCCCTGACTGACATGGCCCTGCCCTCGCGCCCCAAACCCCCGCCCGTCCAGCCGCCGGATTCCGCCGCGGCGGCCGGCGGCGAGCCGATCCCCCCCGCGGCGGAGCCCGCACGCGCCGGACGCCGGCGGCGGCGGAACCTCGGCCTCAAGCGCTGGCTGCCGACCTCGCTGTATGGGCGGGCGCTGCTGATCATCATCCTGCCGATCGCGCTGATGCAGGCGGCCGTCACCTGGGGCTTCTTCGAAGCGCACTGGCAGACGGTGACGGGCCGCCTGTCGCAGGGTTTGGCGGGCGAGATCGCCTGGGCCGTCGAGGCGTACGAGCAGGATCCCACGTCGCGGACGCTGGCGGTGGTGAGCGAACGCGCCGAGCGGACGATGGACCTCAACATCGCCCTGCAGGAGGGCTCGCGCCTGCCCACCACGAACCGCTTCCAGCTGTTCCAGAACCTGGACTGGACGCTGCGCAGCGCCCTGCAGGAGCGGCTCGACCGGCCGTTCTGGTTCGACACCACGCGGTACCCCGCCTACGTCGACGTCCGGGTACAGGTCGACCAGGGCGTGCTTCGCATCATCGCGCCGCGGGAGCGGGCGTTCGCCACCAACGGGCACATCTTCGTGCTGTGGCTGACGCTGGCCACGGTGATTCTGACGGGGATGGCGATCGCGTTCATCCGCAACCAGGTTCGCGCGATCGAACGACTGGCGGAAGCCGCCGAGGCCTTCGGCAAGGGCGCGGACACGCCCTTCAAGCCGCACGGCGCGCGCGAGGTGCGGCAGGCGGCGCGCGCCTTCCTCGACATGCGCGAGCGCATCCAGCGCCACATCGACCAGCGAACCGCCCTGCTCGCCTCGGTCAGTCATGACCTGCGCACGCCGCTCACACGGCTGAAGCTTGAGCTGGCGCTGGCCCGGCCGTCGAAGCGGCTGGAGGCGATGAAGCAGGACGTGCTCGAGATGGAGCACATGATCGACGAGTACCTCGCCTTCGCCCGGGGCCAGACCGGCGAGGAGGTGGAGACCGTCGGGCTGCGCGCGCTGCTGGACGAGGTGAGCCAGGGCGCCGAGCGAGCCGGCGCGCGGGTGCGGGTGCAGGCGGATCCGGCGCTGACCGCCGACGTGCGGCCGAACGCGTTGAAGCGAGCGGTCGCCAATCTGGTGATGAACGCCGCGGTCCATGGCGAGCGCGTGGAGGTGGCCGCACGCCGTCGAGCGAACGGCGGACTAGAGATCACCGTCGACGACGACGGGCCGGGCATCCCTGCCGAGCGTCACGAGGAAGCGTTCAAACCGTTCAGCCGGCTGGACGAGTCGCGCAACCAGAACGTTAAGGGCGTCGGGCTCGGACTGGCGATCGCCCGCGACGTGGCGCGCGGCCACGGCGGCGACGTGAGGCTGGATCGCTCGCCGCTGGGGGGCCTCCGCGCCGTGCTCCGGCTGCCAGGCTAGAAGCCGGCGCCGAGCCGCTTGAGGCCCGAACGCATCTGCCGGAGACGGCGGTCGATCTCGGCCATGGTGCGGTTCAGGGCGCCCTCGTCGTCGCGCCAGACCTGCAGCACGCGGGTCCAGAGCGCGGTCATCGCGGCAATGCGCACCGCGCCCTTCGAGCCCTGGGTGTCGACGCCGGCGGCTTCGAGCAACGCGCGGGCGGTGCGGGGCAGGCGGAGCGCGAGCCGGGCCGGGTCTTCCGAGCGGGCGATCGCGCTAAGCGCGGATCGGTGGGGCTCCATGGCCTCCACGCGGGCCATGACGACGTCGAACAGCCGGTCGTGGAGGTCGTCGCCGGCACCGGCCTCGAGGGCTTGCAGGTCGAAACGACGGGACATGTGGTCGAGCAGCGCGGCCTTGCTCGGAGCAAGCGGGTAGAGCTGTGCCAACGGCGCGTCGGCGGCGGCGGCGATGTCGCGCAGCACGATGTCGCCCCACGGCCGCTCGCGCGCCAGCGCGAGCGCAGCGTCCACGGCGCGGTCGAGGAGATCGCTCATGCCGCCGCCATAGCGCCTCCGGCCACGCAGATGAAGCTCGCCTCATGACGCGCGCGACCTTTCACGGTATGAAGGCCCACGCTTGGGGGAACGAGCGCGGAGGGGGTGAACACATGACCGAATGGACGGACGCGCAGTGGCTTAAGGTGAAGACGTTCGTGGGGATCTGTTCCGGCAGCGACACGCTCGAGAATGTCATCGACTATCTGGACAAGGCCGAGCAGTACACGAGCAAGGCGAAATACGTGGCGCTGGTCCAGAGCGACCGGTCGTTCGACACCTTCTCGAAGGCCTCCGAGGCTATCGGCAAGGTCAAGGAACCCCTGGAGAAAGGGAAGTCCCTCTGCCTGGACGCTGCGGCGATCATCCAGATCAAGGAGGCGCTGACGGTCCTCAACAACCCGGACAACATCCAGCCGGGATCGCAGGTGGCCGCGGACGCGTTCGGCAAGCTGTTCGTTGGCGTGGGCCGCTTCGCGTCGAAGCTCCCGCCCCCCGCGAACGCGTATGCCCAGATCCTGGAGAGCTGCGGAACGTTCTTCCTGGACATCCAGACCGCGCTCGATCCGGAGCGGCGGCCGAACGGCGCCTCGATGCGCCAGGTCCTGCGCGAGATCGACGGCCACTGAGCGGCGTCAGCCGCCGAGCTCCTCCGCGCGACGCACGGCCGCCGCCACCGCCTCGCGCAACAGGGGCTCCAGTCCGCGTTCGGAGAGCAGCACCTTGAGCGCGGCCTCCGTCGTGCCGCCCGGCGAGGTCACCTGCGCGCGCAGCTGCGACGGCTCGGCGCCGGTTTCGGCCAGCAGGGCGGCGGCCCCGACGATGGTGGCGCGGGCGAGCGTGCGGGCGCCGTCGGGCGGCAGGCCCTGCGACACCCCGGCGGCCTCCAGCGCTTCGAGGAAGGCGTAGAGGTAGGCTGGGGCGGAACCGGCGACGGCGGTCGCCCCGTTCATCAGCGCCTCCGAACTCAGGTCGGCGGTGGTGGCGACCGGGTCGAACAAGGCGTGCGCGCGGCGGCACGCTTCAGGATCGTCGGAGAAGATCGCCGCCGCGCCCTTGGCCACGGCGACTGCGGTCGTCGGCATCACGCGAGCCGTTCGACGGCCGCCGAAGCCCGCCGACACCGCCGAGGCGGGGGCGCCGGCGACGATCGACAGCAGGACGGCGTCGGGGGCGAGACGCTGGGCGTAGGCTGTGGCGATGGCGCGCCAGAGCTGGGGCTTCACCGCGAGCACCACCGTCTGCGCGGAGGAGATCTCCGGGTCCGCGGGGCGCAGCCGGGCGCCCTCGCGGGCGGCGGCCAGCGCCTCCGGCCCCGGTGAGGGGTCGGCGATCACCAGATCGGCGGCGGCGACGGCGCCGGTGCGCCGCCATCCGTCGAGCAGCGCTCCGCCCATGCGGCCGGCACCGAGGAGGAGCACGGGAGTCATCGCTGCGCGGGATAGGCGCGCGAGCGGGCCCGCGCAACGTTCGGGCGGCGCCGGTGTTCAGCAGAACAGAGGGAGGACTTTAGCCATGGCCACAGAAACCGGGGTGAATCCGAAGAGCACCGCCAAGATCGGCGACCACCCGATCCACCCGATGCTGATCCCCTTCCCCATCGTGTTCTTCGTCAGCACCTTCGTCGTGGACCTCGTCTACCTGAGCAACGACGATCCGGGCTGGGCGCGGGCGAGCGTCTATCTGCTCGGCGCGGGGGTGGTGAGCGCGCTGGCCGCTGCGGCCGCGGGCTTCGCGGACTTCTTCGGCGACCGACGCGTGCAGAAGATCGGCGACGCTTGGCAGCACATGCTGGGCAACCTGGCCGCGGTCGCGCTGAACGCGGTCAACTGGTACCTGCGCCACGACGATCCGGCGGCGACCATCGCCCCCACGGGGGTCGTGCTCTCAGGCGTGGTGGTGCTGCTCCTGCTCTTCAACGGCTGGAAGGGCTGGAACCTGGTCTACCGCCACCACGTCGGCGTGGCGGACCACACGCCGCGTCAGGAGCGGGACAACGCCCACGCCGACGAGCGGACGAGCTAGGCTTCGCCGATCGTCTCGAACATGCAGGCCGCCATCGAGTCCTCCGGCGACTTTCCCTTGAGCAGGAAGTCGAAGGCCGGGTGGAAGCGGTCGGCGGCCTCGACGGCGCAGTCGATCATCGAGGCGGCCTGAGCCAGCGTCGGACGGTCACCGGTCGGCAGGCTCATGGAGTGGCGGTAGATGATCTCGCCGTCCTCGGTCCACACCTCGAAATGGCCGAGCCAGCAGCGCTGGTTGATCAGGCTGAGCAGCTCGTAGGCGGCGGCGCGGCGGGACT
>DASVVG010000079.1:0-42918 GCA_036386655.1 Caulobacteraceae bacterium
GGCGGACGGTCTGCACGCCTGGTCCGGCGCCCGGGTGCAGCACCGCCTCGAGCGCGCCTCGCGAGGCGCGCGCGGCGGCGACCAGCACGCCGGGGTAGGGAGCGTCGGCGATGTGCGGCTCGAGCGCCGGCGCACGCGGCGTCGCGGTGGCCATATCGCGAAGAGCGTCGGCGCGGCCGGCGCGCGCGAGCAGTTCCGCGGCGTGGGCCCAAAGCGAGGCGTCCGGGCGGTGCGCGACCCCGTCGAGGACCCGCCTGGGGCAGTCCTCGTCGAGCGCGCCGAGCAGCCGGTCGGCGACCTCGAGATCCCCCATCTCCACCGCGGCCGCAGCCGTCGCCGCGAAGCTGGAAGCCCGCGAGAAGCCGTAGTTGCCGACGTCGATCCGCCAGAGCCGCCGGCGGAAATCGTCAGCCAGGAGGCTGTCTCTGAGCACGAGCCAGTGACGCCGCGCCAGCGCGGGCAGCGCGGCGTTCAGGAAGAAGCAGGGGAAGGCCTGCCCCACTGCACCGCCGATCTGCGGCAGCGCCACTCCGAGATAGCTGGACCGGCAGGGTACGAAGTCGCCGGCCGGGGTGATCAGCTCGCGCTCGAGCGCCGCCAGGAAGGGCCCCTCGGCCGCTCGCCATCGGTGTGCGCCCGCGAGGTTGTCCTGGACCCGCACGCCGGCCGCGGCGATGGCGTTGCACAGCGGGTAGACCCAGTTGGGTTCGCAGGCGATCAAGCCGAGCGGCGCTGTGCGCCAGCCCTCGGCCAGGATCTCGGCGAGCCGCTCCAGGTCGTACGCGAAGACCTCGCCAGCCGGGGTCTCGAACCTGAGGCTCCCGGGCTCGTCGAAGGCGCGACGGCCGGAGGCGGCGTGGAAGCAGGCCAGCTGGGTCGCCAGGAAGCCCGTGAACATGATGTTGTCGCGAGGGATCGGGTCCGCGCCGTTGCGCAGGTTCCCCCAGAGGTTCTCGAGCCGCCAGTAGTCCCAGACGCGGTGGTCCTGCTGCTTGGCGGCCAGGTTCAGCTGCGCCTGCGTGAGGTATCCCTGGAAGGCCGGCAGGCGCGTGTACTGCGCCATCGACAGCGCGTACGAGGCGACGTTGAGTTGGTAGCGGACCGCGGCCGTCTGGAACTGGTCGCGCCACTCGAACCCCCGGAAGTCCTCCACCGGCTGCAGGGCACGGTCGAGCACCAGCCGCATCAGCTGCAGCTCTTCCGGAGTGAGCTCCGGTTCCGCCGGCTCGAGCGGGGTCGGGCGAGGCGCCGTCGAGGCGATCTGCGCGTTCCGAAGCCGCCGCTCCCGGAGTCCAGCGCGGGCGCTCACCAGGCTCAGGAGCAGCGCGGTCGCCCACCCGGCCACCGCAGCTGCGGGCACCAGCCAGAGCGCCTCCGCGCGAACCGCATGCCCGTGATGGTGGCCTGCCCCCATGAGCCCTGCCCCGGCAGCCGCGAGCAGCCAGAGCCCGAAGGGAAGCACCACCGCCCCCGTGGCGAACCACGTGGCCAGACCCGCCAGCACCGCCGCGAAGGCGGCGACCGCGAGCGCGAGATGGACGAGTGCGTCCGCACCCTCGCCGCCTGTCCAGAGGAGGAAGCCGCCGCCGGGCAGCATCAGCCCGAGCCCGGCCGCCTGCAGCGCCGGCGCTCCGCTGCTCGCCAGCAGCCCGCCCGCGATGCCTGCGACTAGGTGCACGCCTGCGGTTCGGGCGAGGCGACGTCCCGTTTCGGGACCCCAGAGGTGGTGAGGGTCGGGGTAGGGAAGCAGCGGGGCCTCGGCTCGGCCACCGGAGGCCGGCGAGCTGCGCGCGACCCGTTCATCCGCGTATCGGAGCAAGGCCATTCTCCTGCCGTCCGGCCTCGTTATGCGCGGCTTACGTCCTCTGGTGAGGGAGGGCGTTTGGGGGTCTCACGTGGAAGGCGTGCAGGAACGGTGCAGATCAAGACACGCACGAGGCGGGCCTAGCCGGAACAGGCGGGCGGCGGGAGCGGCCGGCGAGCGATCGCCACGTCAACCGGGAGGGCTCCGCTAGCGCTCGCTGGGGACGCCAAGCCGGGGAGTGTTGGCTTTGCTCTCAGTTTCAGGCGGTCCGCTCTCAGCCCACGTTGCTTCTGGCGAGGAGCGGACGAAGGACTGAGGTTGGAAGGGCAGTAGAGAGTCCGCTTCTGACCCGAAGCGGACGCCATGCTTCGGGACGGTCGGCCGCGGCTCGCGCGACCGCTAGCCGGCCCGGACTCACTCGTAGTGCAAGGCCTGCCCCGGATCGCATCGTGCGACCCGAAGAGCCTGCCCCGTGACGGTGAGCAGCGCCACGAGCAGCGCCAGAGCCGTTGCGGCGAGGAAGTAGGCGGGGTTCAGCTCGATCCGCTGCTCGAAGCCGTTCAGCCACTCCCGCATGAGCAAGAAGGCGACAGGCCAGGCGATCAGGTTCGCGATGATCACCGGGCGCAGGAACTGTCCAACGAGCAGGCGGAATACGTCGGCCGTGGAAGCCCCGAGCACCTTACGGATGCCGATCTCCTTGGTCCGACGCTCGCTGGTGAAGGCCGCCAGCCCGTAGAGGCCGAGGCAGCCGAGCACGCAGGCCACGATCGCCCCCAGCGTGACGAGCCGCCCGCGCTGCTCCTCCGGCTCATAGAAGGTGTTCAGCGCAGCCTGGACCGTCTCGCCCTCGAACGGCACGTCCGGCACCACCCGTCGCCACGTCGCTTCCAGGCGCGGCATCATCGACTTCGGATCGCCGCGGAAGCGGACGCCGAGGGTGGGGTTGCCCATGGTGCCCAGCACGCCCGTGGAATCCTTGACGTAGAAGATCGGCGGCACCTTCTCGCGCGGCGAGCCGAAGGCGGCGTCGCGTACGACCCCGACCACGCGGAGCGGCGCGGCCCCGCCTTGCTGGCGGACGATCTTGCCGAGAGCCTCTTGCGGCCGCTGGAATTCCAGCGCGCGGGCGGCGGACTCGTTGATCATGATGTTGAGGCCGGTCTGGTCCATTGCTTCCTCGCTGCCCGGCCCGGAGGCGTCGTCCAGGCGCTGGGCGGTCCCGAGCTTGCGGCCCGCGGCGAGCCGCATGCCGTAGGTCTCCAGGTACTGGTCACCGATCACCTCGAGCGACAGCGTGGGCGGCTCGCCCTTCAGGCCTTCGCGGACGAAGCTCGAGCTGCTCCCCACGCCGCCCCAGCCCGGGTAGCGGCCGGCCACAGTGACGGATTCCACGCCCGGCACCCGGCGGATGGCCTCCTGCAGCGCGCGGGCGCGCGGCCACACCTCCTTGCTGCCCACCTCCTTCACCACGATCACCTGCTCGCGCTGGAAGCCCACGTCGGCGCGGCGGACGAAGTCGGCCTGCGCGAACACCACCGCGGTGCAGATCAGCAGCGCGATGGAGACGCCGAACTGGGCCACGACCAGCACCTCGCGAACCAAGCCCGCCATCCGGCCGCCGCCGGGCGCCCGGGCGGACGCCAGCACGCCGGCGGGCTCGTAGCGGGAGATGACCAGCGCGGGGTAGAAGCCCGCCGCGACGCCGACCGCCACCACGATGGCCAGGAAGACCGGCAGCACGCCGTCGTCGCCGAAGTAGCTGAGCTCGAGCGGCTGCCCCAGCGCCGCGTTCACGAGCGGCAGCGAGAGCTCGACCAGCGCCACGGCGATGAGCCCGGCGGCGACGCTGAGCAGCACCGCTTCCAGCAGGAACTGCGCGACCAGCGCGCCGCGCGTGGCGCCGAACACCTTTCGCAGCGCGACCTCACGCGCCCGCAGCACCGCCCGCGCGGTGGAGAGGTTCACGTAGTTGATGACCGCGAGCAGCAGGGTGAGAATGCCGATGACCTGCAGCATCGTCACGTAGCGCCGGTCCACGCCGGGCTTCATGGAGGCCAATGTCGCCGGGTTGAAGTGGATGTCCGGCACGGACTCGAGCTTCAGGTCCATCCACTCGTCGATGTCGCTGCCGCCCCGACGCGCCAGGAACCCGGGCAGCGCGGCCTGCAGCTGCTGGGCCGAAGCCTCGTCGGGCAGTCGGATGTAGGTCGCGTAGTTCGTGGCGTTCCACACGTCGAGATACTCGGCGCGCTCGGGCAGCACGGCCTCGTCGAGGCGCGCGATGAAGTCGATCTTGAGGTGGGTGTTTTCGGGCAGGTCCTTCAGCACGGCCGAGACGCGGTAGTCGCGCGGCGTGCCCTCGGTCATCACCGTGATCCGCTCGCCCACGACATTGGTCCTGCCGAAGTACTTCCGGGCCATCGTCTCGCTGACGACGATGCGGGAGTTGTCCGCAATCGCCTGCGCCTTGCTGCCGGCGGCGAGCGGCAGGTCGAACACGTCGAAGAAGGTGGAGTCGGCGAAGACCAGCTCCTCATAGTCCCCTTGCTCTCCGCGGCGCACCGGCATCGTGCCGGTGAGCAGCCGCACGCCGGCCTCGATCTGGCGGAACTCGGCCTGCAGGTTCGGCAGGACCGGCCCGGGTGCGAGCGCGAAGGGCTCCGGCGTCCGCCCGGACGGCATGAACACGAGGCTGACCCGGTGGGTGCGCTCCGCGTTCGGGATCCAGCGGTCGTAGCTGTTTTCGAAACGAACGGCGATCGAGAGCGTGAGGAAGACCGCCATGCCGACGGCCAGGCCGAAGATGTTCAGCAGCGCGAACAGCTGGTGGCGCGTCAGGGAGCGGTAGAGGGTGAGCAGGTAGCTGCGGAGCATCGGTCTGGGTTCCTCAGGCGGCGCGGCGGGCGGTGACGACGATGCGGCCGTCGAGCATGTTGACGACGCGCTTGGCCTCGTCGGCCTGGCTGGGCGAGTGCGTGACCATCACGATGGTCGCACCTTCGGCGTTGAGGCCCTTCAGGATGTCCATCACCTGGGCCCCGTTTGCGGTGTCGAGGTTGCCGGTGGGCTCGTCGGCGAGCAGCAGGCGGGGCTCGCCCACGACGGCGCGGGCGATGGCGGCGCGCTGCTGCTGGCCGCCAGAGAGCGGGTGCGGATAGTGACGGGCCCGGTGGCCGACGCCGACCCGGTCCATGGCTTCGGCGACCTTCGCCTTGCGCGCGCTCGCGGAGCCGCCGCGGTAGGTGAGGCCGAGCTCAATGTTCTCGGCGATGGTGAGTTCGTCGATCAGGTTGAAGCTCTGGAAGATGAAGCCGATGTGCTCGCGGCGAAGGCGCGCGCGCTGGGCCTCATTGAGGTCGCCGACCTCCTGCTCGAGGAAGATGTGGCGGCCGCCGGTCGGGCGGTCGATCAGGCCCAGCACGTTCAGCAGCGTGGACTTGCCCGAGCCCGACGGGCCCATCACCGCGACGAACTCGCCTTCGCTGACAGTGAGCTCGATGTCGCGCAGGGCGGTCGTCTCGACCTCGTCCGAGCGGTAGAGGCGTTGGATGTTCGCCAGTGTGATCATGGGGCTTTCCTTCAGCGCAGGATGAGGCGGGTCTGCTTGGCGAACCCGTCGTAGGAAGAGGTGACGACCCGCTCGCCGGGGTTCAGGCCGCCCAGGACCTCGATCTCGAGCGGATTGCGGCGGCCGGTCTGGACAGCGCGGCGTTCGGCGCGGCGGCCGCCGGGCTCCACGACGAAGACCCAGCGCGCGCCGGTGGCCTCGACAAATGCGCCGTTGGGCAGGATCAGCGCGGGGGCCGTGTCGCCGAGCGTCAGTTCCACGTCGAGGGTCTGGCCGCGGCGAACCGATGGCGGCTGGCCGCCCTCGAAGGCGAGTTCGATTACGAAGCCGCCCTGGCTCACCTGCGGCAGGATGCGGCTGACGCGCAGCCGGTATACGCGACCCTCGTGGCGGGCGGTGGCGGTCTGACCGAGGTTGACGCGCCCGAGGTTGAACTCGTCGACGCGGGCGGTGAGCTTGTAGGCGCCCTCGGTGTCGATCTGGCCGATGCGCTGGCCGCGCTCGACCGTCTGCCCGGGCTGCAGCTCGAAGGCGGTGAGGCGGCCCGGCGCCGGCGCGCGCAGCTGAAGTGCGTCAAGGCTGCGGCGGACGGCGAAGAGGTTCTCCTGGAGCTGGGCCAGGGTCTGGCGGATTTCGCCGACCTGCACCGAAGTCATGGCGGCTTCGCGCTCGCGGCCGGACCGGAGCGCGTTGACGCGGGTGCGGTGGTGCGCGGCTTCCGCGGTGATGGTCTCCAGCTCGGCGTCGGAGAGGAAGCCCTTCTGGTGAAGGCTGCGGCGAATCTGCAGGTTCTGCTCGGCGCGCAGCAGCTCGAAGCGCGCCTGGTTCACCTCGCGCTCGCGGTCGAGGCCGCTGCGCTGGATCTGAAGCATCTGACCGCGGACGTCGGCGATGCGGCCGGTGACGTCGGCCTCGCGGGCGCCGACCTCGCGCTCGAGCTGCGGGTTGACCAGCACCGCCAGGAGGGCGCCGGCCTGCACCACGTCGCCATCGGCGGCGACGAGGCGGCCCACCTGCCCGCCCTCGACGGCGGCGATGTAGACGGTCTGCAGCGGCGTCACCTCGCCGCGCGCGGGCACGTAGTCGTGGAAAGGCGCGCGTTTGACCTCGGTGATCTCCAGCTCGGAAGCCTTGACTGCCTTGGCGCCGCCGCCGGGCGCGAAGGCGAGGTACACGGCGGCGAGGCCGGCGAGCACGGCGGCGCCCGCGGCCCACGGCGCATACTTGCGCCAGCGCTTGCGCTCGATCTTCCGGTCCATGGACGGCGCGTCGCCGCCGCTCTGGAATGACACCACACCCGACATGCACCAGAGTAGAACCGCGCGTTGCCCGCAGGCAAAAACGTGGGTGTTTTCCTAGACTTCCTTGAACGGGGCAGGTAGGCACTGTCCGATATCGTACACCTGAGTGACCGCTGGCGGACAATGCCGACCGACTCGCGCCCCGGGCGCGTCCTCTACATCGACGACGACGCGGACGTGCTCACCGCCGTGCGCATGCTGCTGACCCGGCACGGCTTCGAGGTGCTCACCGCGTCGAACCCACCTGAGGGGCTGGCGCTGCTGGGGGCCGCAGCGGTCGACGCGGTCCTGCTCGACCTCAACTTCAGCCGCGGGGCGACGACCGGCGAGGAAGGCCTGCGCGCGTTGGCGGAGATCCTGGCGCAGGACCCGCAGGCGACGGTGGTGGTGGTGACCGCGCACAGCGGGATCAACATCGCCGTGGCCGCCATGCGGGCGGGCGCCAGCGACTTCATCACCAAGCCGTGGAGCAACGACCGGCTGGCCGCCACCGTCCGCACCGCGGTCGAACTGCGACGGCAGCGTCGGCGGGCGTTCTCCGTCCGCGCGGAAAACGCGGCGCTCGTGCGCGAGGCGTTCGGCGGGGAGGCGGCGATCCTGGGCTCCTCCGCGGTGATGACGCGCCTGCGCACGCTGGTCGCGCGCACCGGCCCGACGGACGCGAACGTGCTGATCCTCGGCGAGAACGGCGCCGGTAAGGAGCTGGTTGGCCGCGCGCTGCACCAGGCGTCGAAGCGCGCGGCGGGTCCGTTCATCCCGGTGGACCTCGGCGCGGCGCCGGAAGGCGAGATCGAGGCCGAGCTGTTCGGCGAGCGCGCGAACCCGGACAGCGGCCGGTTCGCGGCCGCGCACGGCGGCACGCTGTTCCTGGACGAGATCGGCCGCCTGCCGCAGGCGCTGCAGCTGAAGCTGCTGTCCGCGCTGGAGCGCGGCCAGATCACGCCGGTCGGCGGCGACCGGCCGCTGGCGATCGACGCGCGGATCGTCGCCAGCAGCACCATGCCTCGCGGACAGCTCTACTCGGAGAGCACGCTTCGACCGGACCTGCTGTACCGGCTGAACACCGTGGAGATCGGTCTGCCGCCGCTGCGCGACCGGGGCGACGATCCAGTCGAGCTCGCCCGCCATTTCCTGCGTCACTACGCGCGCCGCTACGGCCGGCCCGAGAAGCCGCTGTCGCCGGCGGCCGCGGCGGCGCTGAAGGCCGACCCCTGGCCCGGAAACGTGCGGGCGCTGCGGCACGCGGTCGAGCGGGCGGTGATCCTGAGCGACGGTCCCGCCTACGAGCCCGGAGACTTCCCGCTGACGGAGCGCGCCACGGGGACGGCGGAGGCGACGCGGGGCGGCGACCTGAACCTCGCTCGCTCGGAGCGATGGCTGATCGAGCAGGCGCTGCAGCGCCACCAGTACAACGTCAGCCACGCCGCCAAGGACTTGGGGCTGACCCGAGCGGCGCTCTACCGGCGGATGGAGAAGCATGGACTCTAAGCTCGTCCCGCCGCTGGTCTGGCAGCTGATCGTGCTGCTGCTGGCCGGGATCGGCGGGGAGACGGCGTGGCGCGAGGGCTACTACGCCACCTGCGCGGTGTGTGTCCTCGTCGGCGCGTGGGCGGCGGCGCACGCACTGGTGCGCACCTACGCGCGGCGCGAGATGGACGCCGTCACCGAGTCCGCCTGGTCACGAGCGGTGCTCCAGCGGGAGCGCGAGGCGCGCGCGCTTGGGGCCTTCGTGGACCACGCGCCGGTGCCGCTGCTCGCACTGCGGGCCCGTGGCTCGCTGAGCGCCCTGAACCTCGCCGCGCGTCGGTTCTTCGGCGCCGACGACCTCGTGGCGGAACCGCCCGCCGCGCTAGTGCCGGCCATCCTCGGCGCCACGCCCGGGCGGCCGCAGACGGTGGTGCTCGAGACCGGCGGCTCGGCGCGGGCCTATGCGCTGACGGTGTCGGAGCTGGTCAGCGAGGGCGACATGGTGCGGGTGGCGGCGCTGGTCGATATCCAGGCCGAGATTCAGGCCGCCGAGGCGGCGGCGCTCAAGGAACTGATCCAGGTCCTCTCGCACGAGATCATGAACTCCCTCACGCCCGTGACGTCGCTCGCGCAGACCGTTTCGGAGCTGCTCGCCGATGAGGGCCGACCGGCTACGAGCCAGGCGCGCGAGGCGGCCGACAGCATCGCCCGGCGCTCCGAGGGATTGCTGCGGTTCGTGGACGCCTACCGCGAGATGGCCAGACTGCCCGACCCGCGGTTCCGCCAGGTGAGCGTGTCGGCGCTGCTGGACGACGTGGCGCTGCTCTTCCGCAGCCGCTGGGAGGGGAGCGGCGTGCCGCTCGAGGTGGAGCCGCCGCGGCCGGACCTGACGGTGGCGCTGGATCCGGAGCTGCTGTCGCAGGCGCTGATCAACGTTCTGGCCAACGCCGCGGAGGCCGCCCTTGAGGGCGGAGGCCCGCCGCGCGTGCGCCTGTCCGCGGCGGTGGCGCCGGCGGGAGGGGCCGTGATCGCGGTGGAGGACAATGGACCGGGGGTGAAGCTGGACGACCCGACGCTCATCTTCAGGCCGTTCTTCACCACCAAGTCGACGGGCACCGGCGTCGGCCTCAGCCTCGCGCGCCAGATCGTGCTCGCACACGGCGGCGACATCGCATTGGGCGCCCCCGGCGAAGGCACAACGATCTTGGTGAGCTTGTGATGTCGGCTGGGCCGACGAGACGGCGTGCTGGACGAGACGTCGGCGCAGGCGTTGCGAGGGACGGATGTGGCAGTCCCTCGTCGGTTCTCTCCCATGAAAATGCGTCCGAGGCTGAAGGCACCGTCCGCTTCTGGCGAGAAGCGGACATGAGGCGGAGCCCTGCGGTCGAGTCGTCGTAGGCTGCAGTCGAGATGAACCGGGAAGCCGACGATCTCGCCACCCTTTCGTCCCTCGGGGTGCTAGCTGCGTTGGCGGCAGCGCTCGGGCACGAGGCGCTCGGCCACGGCGGCACCTGCATGCTGATGGGTGGCGAGGTCACGTTGTTGACCGTCATCTGGTTCCGGTGCGCCGGTGGCGGTGTGCTGACCGACGTCGGGGGTCCTATTGGAGGGCTGCTCGTCGGGCTCGTAGGGCTGGGGATGGCCGCCTGGGCCCCTCGCCTAGCGATCCGAGCCCGGCTAGCCGGCTTGTTGCTGGGATCGTTCGCGCTGCTCTGGTTCTCCGCACAGCTCGTCGTGAACGGCTTATCCGCGACCGGCGATTGGGGCGGTGCGGCTCTTCAGGCTGCTTGGCCCACAGTGTGGCGCCCGGTCGCTGTGCTGGCTGGAGTCATCGGCTACGCGGCGCTGATGCGCATCGCGTGGCTCCTCGCGAGAAGTATAGATCCTGGCGTGCAGCCTCGGCGTCGTTTTCTGGTGCCCTATATGGCCGGTGCCTTGGCGGTGATTGCGTGTGCAGCGCTTCGGACCGGGGACGGGTCAGCTCTGGAGGCGGCGCGGGCGGTAGGACTGGCGCCACTCGGCTATCTCTTCGTGCACGCCCGGACTTGGCAGGCTCCGCGCTCAGCAGGCCCAGTGGCTTCCTCGTGGCCGTGGATAATGGGCGCCACAGCGGCACTGGCCATCTACGCTGCCATCTTCGGTCCAGGCTTGGGGCGGCTTGCCTAGGCTAGGGGGCACAGTGAAGCGGTGATCCTCCCGCGCATTCGTCACCCCAACAGAGGGTCCGCTTCTGACCTGAAGCGGACCTTCGGGGCTGGAGGCCGAGCCCCCTAATAGCCGGGCGCGCGCGTCAGCGGCTGCTCCGAACAGCCTGGAGCGACGATATGAGCACCAGCCGGGCGAGCACCCAGGCGAGCGCCACGCTGACGGGAGCTAGTGGGAAGATCCACGGTCCCAGCAACTCGCGCATGCGGCCGGGCTCCTGCTCGCGGCCGAAGTATAATCCGCCCTCGCCGAACCAGAGGCCGGCATGAACGGGGTCCACGAGCTTCACGGCGGCGGTGACGCATATGCCCCCTGCAAGTCCCGCCAAGAGGAGCACCGCGATGAAGGCCGCCGCAGCCACCGCGCTGCGGTGCACCCGCCGGGCCACCGCCCCCAACAAGGAAGGGAAGCGCCCGCCAGTGAGCGCGCGCGCCAACTCCATCTGCTCAACGAAGTTGCGGGCGTATGCCTCGGGCGTTCCGAACCCGTTGAGAGCCTCGGTGACCCCGACGCCGGCCGCGATTCGTTCGTCCAGATGGGCGCGAACCTCCGCAACCAGGTCCTCGCGCTCCGGGGAGGGCATGCCGCCGAGGGACCACTTGAAGCGCCGCAGCCATCCGGCGATTGCGCGCTGGTCGCCAGCCTCGCTCATCCTGCCATCCTTCCAAGAAACGCTTCCAGCCGCCTGCTCAGCCGGCCCCACTCGCGGAGTTGGGCCTCCAGCTCCCGCGCGCCTGCGGGGGTCAGGGCGTAGTATTTGCGCGGCCGCTCCGCCTCGCTGATCGACCACTCCGCGCTCACCAGCCCCGCGCGCTCGAGCCGGTGAAGCAGCGGGTAGATGGTGCCCTCCGCGATCTGCAGGGCAGCCTCGCTCCGCAGCCGGTCCAAGATTTCGAGCCCGTAGTGCGGCCGCTCCCCGAGTATGGAGAGCAGCGCGACTTCCGAGACCGCGCGCACCCACTGAGCGCTCGACTGCGCGTCTTCAGGTTGGACCTTCCGTCGACCGGTCATCTTGTCTCGCAAGGTAACATGCGATACGAGGACTGCGCAACAGGGAGGAAGCGACATGCGCCTGTGCCGCATATGGATCGCCGCCGCGACGGTGACGATCTTGGCATCGCCTGCAGCGGCGGAGGAGGGCATGACGGTGGCCGAACTGCTCCGGCGGCTGGACGACGGCCATATCAGAATGGCCGCGCTAGTGAGCCCGCGGACGCGTCCGGCGCTGATGGAGCTGAAGCGGTCAGGCGACGCGCTCAAGGCGGCTGAGGCGAGCCGTAGGTCGACGGGGCGGGGCCCGAGCTTCTGCCCCCCAAAGAACGGCTCCATGGGACTGCCGCAGCTGGTCGCCGCGTTCCGCGCGCTGCCCGCCGATGAGCAGCAGCAGCCGGTGCGCACCGCCTTGCCGGCCGTGATGCGCGCTCGCTTTCCATGCGCGGGGGCGGTCAGGCCTCCGCTAGTCGGCGCACCTCCGCCGTGAGGAGACACATCCCCCGCGAACGAGGTCCGCTCCTGGCGAATAGCGGACCACATCTGCGTGCGCCATAAAGCGCAGGGGAATGTGCGCTTCTGACCCATAGAGGACGTTGCGGGCAATTCGCGCGACGCCGGCGGGCGAAAAGCGCCGCTCGGCGAGCCTTATCGAATCGAGACGCTGGTGGGCTCATTCGGTGTTGCTGCGAACGGTCGTCACCGTGCTGGCTTGCTGCGGGTTGGCTCTCCCGCCCTCCGGCGTCGGCCCCGCCGCGGGCGGCGGGTTCGAGCAGGTCCGCGTCTGGAGGAGCGGGGGCCACTACGAGCACCTCCGCGACAGCCTGATCGCCGCAAGCCGGAGGGGACCTAGACCGTCACCTCTGTCACCCGTTGGACCGGTCCGGCTCATCTCCGAATGTACTGTCGGTGGGGCCTAGGTACCAGGATCGAAGGACACTTCGACGAGTGCGGGAACCACGGCTCCGTGGCCGTCGCCGTACGCTTGTAGCGCTTCCCGGATCAGCTCCATGGCCTCGACCTTGGATAACCATCCCCCGCCCCAGGGGAACGGACCATCTTCGAAGGAACCGACACCCCATAAGATGACACCGGGCCATGAGCAACGCTCGTTCGCCGACGGCGGCAGCGGCCCCTCAAGGCTTCGGGCGCCGATCTGCTCAGCATGGAAACGGATGCTCCCGCCTGCAGAGTTGTTCAGCCTGAAGGGGTGAACACCCTCCGGATTCATGCTCTCCCTGACCAGCACGACGCCACGAGCGGAGTCTTCAGTGACTTGCCGGGCATTGTCAGAGACGAAGGGCATCGATGCCCGCTTAGCACGGCTTCCGGTCATGCGCCGTCGTCCGCGGCGACCCGGGGACTTACGAGTACGCCTTGTTGAGTGACGGCTTCCGGCCTACCCGCCGGGCCGGTCGGCGCACCGGACCACGCGCCAGGCTCCACCCACTCGCCGCATCCGACAGGCGTAACTCCGGACGATCGCCGGCGGGCTCGTTGCGACCGAGGTCCAGACCAGAGCCTCCTGTCCGTCCGGGGAGCGAACAGGCCTGTCGAGTTGATCTGCCTGTAGGGGACGCAGGTGAGCGGCCCGATGACCCCTTCCGAGGTGCAGGGCGACCATGCTGTCCTCGGCCGTCTCAGGGCCGCGTCTACGTCCTTGTCCTTCAGCAGCGCCTCGAGGTCGGCGAGGTCTCCGATGCGCTGACCTGCCGATGAGATCCAGCACTTCTACCAGTGGCGCGCGGCCAGTCGGTGGACCGCCGGAGCTATGGCAGGTGTTCCGGCACGAGGACGAGGGCCATGAGCGGCGCCGCATCGATTAACAGTAGCTTCTCGCCACCTCGGTCAGAGCGGGTGTCACGGGGCCCCGCTCCAGTTCTCTCAACACCAGCTTGCACAGCGGGTCTCTAGGTTCTCGAGAGGCTTCGGCTCCATCCCTCTGGACGCAAGGCTTCACCAGGCGCTCGGCTTTGGGCTCCTGCCAGCCTGTGCCGCCGAGGTCGGGTCCACCCCCGTCCACTGAGGCTGGCTTCAGACCACGGGCATCACCATGCCGTAGAGCCGGACCGCCTTCAGGTCCTCGTTGTAGAACCCCATCACAACGCTCCAGACCACCTGCGGGTCGTCGCGGTGCGCGAGCGTCAGCTCGCGGCAGAAGGCGCTGCCTGCGGCCACCTCCTTCGGGCAGCGGGTCGAGGTCACGCCGAGCAGGTGCGCAGGCGTGAAACGCCCGAGCGTGACGTACGGGTCGCGACAGCCGTCGTCCCACATGTGCTCGCAGGTAAGGTGCAGGCTCTGCGAGCGCGCCCGCGCGGCAGCGGACGCGCGGATGAGGTGCGAGGCGGCCCAATACGCTTCGTTCGCCGATCTGGCGGTGAAGTACGACCGCGGAGCCGCCGCGCCCGCGCAGGCCGCGGCTACGTCGACCCTGCCCGTCAGAGGCGGATCGCCCCGCGCTCCCAGCTGGTCGTTCACTCCGTAGAGATCCTGCCGGTCGATGGCGACCGCCACCAGCCGCTGCTCGAACGGGTTTTCCGGTGGGCCCGGCGCGCGCGGGTCCGCCGAGAGCGCCACGTGATAGGCCGTCTTCGCGCAGACGCCTAAGGTGCCGGCGAACCTCGGGGCCGTATGGAAGCTGACGCCGCTGACTTTCGGCGCGTCCATGGCCCTGCTCACCTGGTGCTCGCGCACGCTGTCGGCGAACTGGGGCAGCAGCCGCCGCGCCAGCTCATCTGTGGACAGCGAAGCCGCCTCGGTTCCGGTGACCGTGAAGGGCGGGGCGCTCGGCGGGGCCGTCGCCTGCGCCAGCGTCAGCATGGCCGCCGCAAGCCATCCCGTCATCCGCCTGCTCCTCTCATCTCAGGATCGAAGCCCATCCTGCCACAGGAGCCGCCGGGCCGTAGTTCAGCTGTAGCTGTAGACCTCTTCCGCGCGCGAGAAAGCCGTTAGGGCTCGGCGGAGCTCTTCATCCTCGGGAGAGCGCTCCCTGGGTCCGCCCGCTTCACTCGTGCCGGTCGGGGGCTCGCGTGTGGCGGCCCCTTCTCGGTGTCCGCTTCTGGCGATGAGCGGACATGTGTCAGCCGAGGCTGGAGCGTTGCCTGCACTACAGCGGCTCCGGGCCCGTGAGCCCCCCAGCCTCCCGGCCTCAGCGGCAGCGCCCGTGCGTCTGAAACAGCGGCTCCGCACCCTTCGGTTCGCCGACGGGACGCCCGACCGCCAACTTTCGAATTTGCCTCAAGCCCCGATCGCCGGCGTGACAGGCCGACAAGTACCCCAACAAACTCAAAGCTTGGTGCAAATCAGCGGGGGCCCAATGTCGGCGGCGGAGAGCGCAAGTTGGAAGTCCGCTTCTGACCCTTAGCGGACTCTGTTCGAGTCCGCTTTCGGGATCGGCTCCGGTGAGCCCCAGAGGCGAAGCTTAGGCCACGTCATTTGGTGGAAAGCTGACGCGATGGTGGGCAAGCGAAGCAGAGCCCGAAGCTCCTTTACTTCTCCCTGCGGCGGCAAACTCTGCGGCGCACGTCTCGGCCTGAGGTGGCGAGGCCGCCGCCCACGCTAAAGCCCCTGAGCGGTGGCGACCTAGGCGGCCACGGCGGCGTAGTGAGCGTCCATGGCGGCTTCGATGCGTTGGAGAAGCGGCGTGAAGCCGGACCAATCGATGGAGCCGGCCTGTTTTGCGACGAGCTTTCTGGCGAACTCGTCCTTGGAGAGATGCTTCGAGCGGTCGAACTTCTGCGTGTCCAACTCGAGCACCTTGCCGTTCAACGGCTGAGACTTGAAAGGACCGAAAAGGTCTTCGATGCACGTCTGACTGGTCGCCCCGAGCTCCGGCGTTTTCACCACGTAGAGGTTGTCAGTCAGGTGATAGTGGGTGGCCGTTGATTTGAGGTCGACCGTGATGCCGAGGGTCTGCCGCACCGCCGCGGTGAAGCCGGCCATTCCCGCATCGTTGTCCAGCAGGATGATTACTGGGTGAAGTAAGGGGCGATGATCGTAGCGGGACAGGCGCGTTTCATATGTGATCGCCAAGGTCTTCAGCGGATCGCTTCCGCCCATGCGCAGGAGCTTGCGGACTGTGTTCTCGTAGTTGAAGAAGCGGACTTTGTAGTCGAAGCCGTGCGCGGTGTTCACGCCAAGTTTGGGATGGGCGGCGGCGAGTCGGCGAATGGCGTTGCGCAAGTACACCGGGTCGGTGTGACCTTCGGTGATGACGAGGGGTAGCTCAAGCGCGATGAAGTAATCGTAGAAGTAGAAGTCTTCGAACGTTGTCTGGCCGAAAACTAGCGGCGCTTTCTTCTTGCTGTTCGGGGGCGCGACCGGTCGGATGTGGGACGTGCTCTTGACGTGGTAGACGTGACCGAGCGCGCCGCGCAGCGGCCTCAGGCTCGTGATCACCGCGTTCGGCGCGGCCGGGTCGGAGGCGGGTTTGTAGTATCCGCCGGTTTTGAAGAGCGACTGGCACATGGACCGCACGCCGCGCCAGTACTGCTGCGAGATGTTGACCTTCTCGTTCACGGTCAGGCCGGTGACGACCTGGCGCGACGCGGCCACCTGCATCCGCGTCTTGGCGGCGTTGATCTGAAACCCGGAGCCCTGAATCTTGTCGATCAGCGGCTGACCGAGAACCCATGGATCGGCCGGGTGCGCGCCGCCGGTCGCCAGTTCAGGCGGAAATGACTTCGCGTTCGTCGAAAAGGTGATGTCGTCGGCATAGCGCGAGTAGGTGACCCTGTGCCGCTTTGCAAAGCGGACCAGCCGCTGGTCGAGGATGCGGGCGACTAGGTCGGAGATTATTGGAGAACAAGGAGAGCCTTGGGGCAAGGCACCTTGGAAGCAGGCGATCTGCGCGAGAATGGTGGTGCAGCCCGGCTGCAGCGCGAACGACTGGTCCTTGATGAAGAAGCCGCGGACGCGACCAAATGTCAGCGTCGGGAAGAAGTCTTCCAAGTCGAGGTTCAGGACGTAACGCCGGTGCTTGTGCGCCGCAGCGTTGGTGACGATGGACTGCCCCTCCCGGAAAGCATGCGACAGCGGGGCGCCTCGGGTCGTTTGCAGCTCCGCGTCGCAGGCGTAGAGAAGGTCCGCCAGGGCGCGCTGGTAAACTTTCAATTTGCCGACGGGCGCGTGGATCGTGCGATCGCCGCCAGCGGTCTTCGGGATCGTGAAGGTGCGGTACTTGTTCGCTTCCGGGATTTTGTAGAGTACGCGGATCAGCGAAGGCGTCGGGGTGTCCAGGAGCGCTGCAACGTCGATCAGAGAATTAGCCGAACGTAGTGCGCCTAAGGTCGACAAACTGGCAGCTCCGGAGGGGGCGGCTTACAGGCACTCCTTTCCCCAGCGATCCGCGAGTGGGCGAACCGAGCATAGCGCCTCGTGAGGTGTCGAGACGTTTCTTCATACGCCGCAATAAGGCGACGACAAATCTGGCCTGTAAGCCTATCCACCCTTCTATACTTAGAGAGTGGCGGGTGTCCACTTGCCGACCCGCGCGGGGGTGTGCGGCAAAGTTTTTGTCTCGGGCGCAGCACAAGGGTGTCGTCGCCCCCTTCACCGCCTGGAGATCGCCTTGCCTCGATGAGGGGTGCGCTTCCGGCTTCTGCTCAATGTGAGGCGACTTCCGCAAGCGTCCTGAGCTAGCGCCGCACGGCGCGTGTCGCCAACCCAGGCCCTCCGATACCGATACCCGTCGATCGCATTCGGCGCAGCCGCCCATGGCTAAGCTAGCTCAAACAAACAGCTTTCCTCGGGGCGGTAATATGGTACCGCTCTGCGTATGACGTTCAGCAGCGCGTGGATAGAGGCGGCCCCGGTTGGTGGGAAACCCACCGGGTCGGAAGAGACGATCGGTAAGTTGGGACGGCCGGCGGGGAGCGACCACTACTGGATCCCAGTCGTCGAGGCCTGGGCGGCCCGATGCGGGAAGGCCGTCGAGTACGTCGACAACTCCTGGGTGCGCGTGGCCGCGACCGGAGCCGAGCTTGCCGAGTTCCTGCTGAATCTTCTCAGCGACGTCGCCCACGCCGCCGCCCTGACCAAAAAGCTGGATCCGCGCGGCGCGTACGTGCTCGTCGCCGAGGAATTCTGATCGATGCCTCAGATCCTCACCGATGCCCTGATCGCGGAGGCGCTGAGTAGTCCTCAGCGGAGCGGCCGGCTCGAACTGGCCGACGAGCTCGAACCGGGCCTTCGGCTTCGCGCCGGGAAACGAATGGCACGCTGGTCGCTTCTCGCCCCCGATCCCTTGGGGCGCGATGTGGACGTAGGGCTGGGCGACTGGCCGGCGGTGAGCGTCTCACGGGCCCGCGAAACAGCCGGCGCGATCAGGCGCAGGGGAGGGGATGCTTCAGGTCTGAGGGTGCGCGATCTGCTCGAACGGTATGCCGATCGACATCTGTCGCAGCTGAGGCGGGGTCCGGCGACGTACCGAACGCTCCGCCGCGGCCTAGAAAGTCTGCTCGAGCGTCAGGTGGAGGCACTCACCCGACGAGATGTGAGTCAGGCGATTTTCCACCTCGCTGCGGACGCTCCGGTCCACGCGAACCGTGCGCTCGCCTACGCCAAGGGGCTGTTCTCCTGGAGCGTGGCGCACGGCTACATGGATGCGAACCCCGCCGCCCTGATCCGACCGCCCTCCCGCGAGAGGTCGCGTGAGCGCACGCCGAGCCTCCCGGAGCTCGCGGTGATCTGGGAAGCCGCAGGGCTCCTCCAGTACCCGTTCGCCCACGCCGTCCGGTTCCTCATCGTGACGGCCGCCCGCCGCGACGAGGTGGGCGCCATGCGGACGGACGAACTCGATCTGCCGGAGGGCGCGGACGTTGGCTGCTGGACGATCCCAGCGACCCGTTCGAAGAACCATCGACCGATCCGGGTGCCGCTGAGCCGCCGGGCGAGGCACGTGATCGAGCAGGCGCTGGACGCGAGGCTGCGGCCGGAGTCGCCGTACGTCTTCACCACCAACGGCGAGCGCCCGATCTCCGGCTGGTCAAAGGCCAAGGGGAGACTCGACCAGCTGATCGCCCGTACCGATCCCGACTTGCCTGCGTGGCGCGTCCACGACTTCCGCCGTAGCTTCGCAACCGCGGCGTCGGACATCCTTCACATCGCGCCGGAAGTAGCGGATCGCTGCCTCAATCACGCCGGCTCGTCGACGACGTCCACGATTGCGCGGGTCTACGCTCGCAATGAGCTCTTCGATCAGCGGAAGGAGGCCCTCGATCGCTGGGGGGATTTGATCGACGAGGAGCTGATGAAAGCCCGCGGGGCTGCGATAGCGTAGCCCGATCGGCAAACCGCCCCTTCGTATCGGCGACCGAGTGGATCAGACCAGGCGGGTCGCCCCCGATCCTAATCGATCCGATCGCTGGTCAGTCACTGGTTCACCGTTTCACATCTGATACGGGGGCCTTGATCGTCGCGGATCCGGATCCCCGGTGCCGGTCGCTGTTCTTGTTTCACATCTGAAACGGCGGGGCGCGGGATCCGATAACTCCGGAAGGCTGCCGACCGCCATTCGCCTGGCCGTGGTGCGAATTCGCCCGTTTCACATCTGAAACGGAAGGCGGATCGGGATTCCACCGACGGTATCGCCGTCAATCGGGTCTCTGGCTTCGATTGCAGCCTCCGCGGCTTCATTTCTGAGACAGCAGGCGGGTTGATCCCGATGGATCGGGCGGCTGCGGAGGTCCATCGCTCGATTCCCCCGTTTCACATCTGAAACAGAAGGCGAATTCGTGCCAATCAAGCGATCGCCGAGGGAGAGCAATTCGGCGGGTGGTGAATTGCTGATCGGCAGTGTCACCGCGCATGACACCGACCTCCGGCATGTCACCTCCGCGGTGACAGGCGCAGCCTCCGAAAAGCGCTTTATAAACAAGGGTCCGAACCGAGCGGGGTTAATCCGGTGACACAGGTGTCACCAGTGGGTGTCACCGCTCCGTCCACCTCTGGAATCGCTGCCATCATGACAGATGGCGCGAACTCTTTAAGCGCGTGGCCTATCGAAACCCCATTGTTGATCAGGCACATAGTAGGTGTGCGCGACATCGGGCCGTTTAGACCCCCCTCGATATGTCACTGAAAAGGGGAAATGGTGGGTGTACCAGGGCTCGAACCTGGGACCCGCTGATTAAGAGTCAGCTGCTCTACCAACTGAGCTATACACCCGTAGCCGCTCCGGCGGGCCGGGCGGCGAGCCGCGCAAAATAGGGAAAGCGCGCCTGAACGCAAGGCGGCGTTCACCGGCCGGTAAAGCTCCCCGTTCACCATGTTCGTCGGGAGGACCGGTCATGGCCAGACGGGACATCACGGGGGCGGTCGATTTCGCCTACCTCGAGAACTACGCCGCGGGCGACATGGCGCTCGTCGACGAGGTGCTGGGCCTGTTCCGCGAGCAGGTCGAGCTCTGGCGGCCGATGATCGATCCGGAGGCCGGACGCGCCTGGGGCGACGCCGTCCACACCCTGAAGGGCGCCGCGCGCGGTATCGGAGCCTTCGCGCTGGCCGACGCCTGTGATGTCGCGGAGAAGAGCGAGAAGGAGCCGGAGCGCTCGCCGCCGCTGCTCGCCCTCGTTCACGACGCGCTCGACGCCGCCCTCGGCGATGTCGCCGCCTATCAGCACGAGCGCCTGCTGCAGGGGCTGCGGAACGCCAGCTAGCTTCGCAGCCGGTCGAACTCGCCTAACTCGTACGCGATGCAGCGGTCGACCAGCATGCGCCAGACCGGCCCGGCGATCATCGGGTCGAGGCCCGCCTCGACGGCTGCCGAGCCGACCTTCCTCAGCACGTCGTCGATCCGCGCCTCGTCCCGCACGGCCTCTCGATCCGGCTTGATGCGCGCCGCGGCGCCCATGTACCGCTGCCGCTCCGCGACGATGGCGACCAACGCCCGGTCGAGCGCGTCTACGCCGGCGCGCACCTCCCCCATGGTCTCGCAGCGGTCGGGCGGCACGCGCACCTCCAGCTCGGCGGCGACCTGGCGGGCGAGGGGGGAGAGCGCGTCGGGGTCCATGCGGCTCCTCTAGGCTCCGCCCGGCCACGGAAACAAGGCTTGGCCCTGCACGGGGGGCGGCCTATGTCAGCCGCGCCATGGACGACAGCCCCTTCATCGCGACGCCGCAGGCGGTGGCGCCCGGCGGAAGTCATGCCACCGACGTGATCATCGTGGGCGCGGGGCCGGTGGGGCTGTTCGCGGTGTTCGAGCTCGGCCTGCTCGACATGAAGGCCCACCTCGTCGACATCCTCGACAAGCCGGGCGGGCAGTGCGCCGAGCTCTATCCGGAGAAGCCGATCTACGACATCCCGGCGCTGCCGGTGGTCTCGGGGCAGGAGCTCACCGACCGTCTGATGGAGCAGATCGCGCCCTTCGCACCGACCTTCCACCTCGGCGAGATGGCGGTCGCACTCGACAAGACGCCTGACGGCAAGTGGCGGCTCTCCACCGACCAGGGCACCACCATCGAGGCTCCGGTGCTGGTCATCGCGGCCGGCGGCGGCAGTTTCCAGCCGAAGAAGCCGCCGATCCCGAACATCGAGGCGTTCGAGGGCGCCGGCCCCGGCGCGGGCGTGCACTACGCCGTGCGCAGCATGGACGCCTTCCGCGGCCAGCACGTGGTCATCGCCGGGGGAGGGGACAGCGCGCTCGACTGGACGCTGAGCCTGCAGCCGCTCGCGGCCCACGTCACCCTGGTCCACCGGCGCGACGACTTCCGCGCCGCGCCGCACTCGGTCGCAAAGATGCGGGCGCTGGTGCAGGAGCGGAAGATGGACCTGGTGATCGGCCAGACGGTCGAGCTGCAGGGCGACGGCGGCCGGCTCGAAGCGGTGCTGCTCGAGGACGCCGGCGGCGGTCGCCACTCCGTGCGAGCCGACGCCTTCCTTCCGTTCTTCGGGCTGACCATGAAGCTGGGGCCTGTCGCGACGTTCGGCCTGAACCTCCACGAGAACCTGATCCCCGTGGACACCGAGAAGTTCGAGACCTCCACGCCCGGCATCTTCGCCGTCGGCGACATCAACTGGTACCCCGGCAAGCTGAAGCTGATCCTGTCGGGCTTCCACGAGGCCGCCCTGATGGCGCAGGAGGCCTTCCGCCACGTCTATCCGGAGCGCAAGCTGCGCTTCCAGTACACCACCTCCTCCAGCGACCTGCAGAAGAAGCTCGGGGTTCGATGACCCTGAAGGTCTACGGCGACAGCACCTCCGGCAACTGCCTGAAGGTCCGCTGGGTGCTGGAGCGCCTCGGGATCCCGTTCAGCTGGGACGAGGTCGACATCATGACCGGCCGCACCCGCTCGCCGGAGTTCCTCGCCGTCAATCCGGCGGGCCAGGTGCCGGCGGTGGTCTTCGACGACGGACGCGCCTTGGCTCAGTCCAACGCCATCATCCTCCACTTCGCCGAAGGCTCCGACCTCATCCCCGCCGAGGCCTTCGAGCGCGCCCGCATGCTCGAGTGGATGTTCTGGGAGCAGTACAGCCACGAGCCCTACGTGGCCGTGCGTCGCTTCCAGCTCGTCTGCCTGAAGAAGCGGCCGGAGGACGTCGATCCGAAGCTGTTCGACCGCGGCTCCGCGGCCTTGGCCCGCATGGAGCAGGGGCTGCAGGGCCGTGACTGGCTGGCGGGCGACCGCCTCAGCCTCGCCGACGTGGCGCTGGTCGCCTATACCCGCTGGGCCGACACCGGCGGCTTCGACCTCGACCGCTATCCGGGGGTCAAGGCGTGGGTCGCGCGCTGCGAGGCGGAGCTGGGCCTGAGCCGAGACCTGAGCGACTGATGGACGAGGAAGAGCTCCACATCCACGCCACCGACCAGGCCGGCGTCGAGCACCGCCTGCCCGCGCTGGAGGGCTGGACGATCATGGAGATCGTCAAGGACGCGGGCCTGCCGCTGAAGGCGGAATGCGGCGGCGCCCTCGAGTGCGCCACCTGCCACGTCTACGTGGAGGAGGCCTGGCAGGATCGCCTGCCGCCCAAACGCGCAGAGGAAGACGAGAAGCTCGACGAAGCCTTCGCCGTGCGCTCCAACTCGCGCCTGTCCTGCCAGCTGATCATGTCGCCCGAGTTCGACGGCCTGCACGTCACGCTCGCCCCCGGAACGGAGTAACCGATGAAGCGTCTCGCCGCCGCCGCCGCGGCCCTGATGGTCGCCTGGTCCGGCCAGGCGTGGGCCTGGGGCTCCACCGGCCACCGCCTCATCGGCGTGGCCGCGGCCGAGGCCTTCCCGAACACGCTGCCCGCGTTCGTGCGCTCGCCGCAGGCGATCCGCGACATCGGCGAGCTGGCGCGCGAACCCGACCGCTGGAAGGGCGACGTCGGCAAACTGCACGACGCCATGCGCGAGCCGTACCACTTCATCGACATCGACGACGAAGGGAAGATCCTGGGCGGCCCGCCGATCGACGCCATGCCCGCTACCTATCAGGAGTACGAGGCCGCGCTGCATGCCTCCGGCACCGACACCACGAAAGCGGGCGCGCTCTACTACGCGATCATCGACGCGCGCCAGCAGCTGGCCAAGGACTTCGCCTACTGGCGCGCGCTCGTGGCGGCTGAAAAGCGGGAGCGCAACCGCGCCCGCAAGGCGTGGTACCGCCAGGACCGCGTTCGCCGTGAGGCGCTGGTCCTCCGCGATCTGGGCGTGCTCGCCCACTACGTCGGCGACGGCAGTCAGCCGCTGCACACCAGCATCCACTACAACGGCTGGGGCGACTACCCGAACCCGCAGGGCTTCACCACCGACCGCGGCACCCACAGCATGTTCGAGGGCGCGTTCGTGCGCGCCAACGTCAACCTGCAGGACGTGCGCGGCCGCATGAAGCCGGCGCAGCCCTGCGTCGGCTGGCCCGAGCCCTGCGTGCGCGACTACCTCAAGGCCAGCAACACGCACCTGGTGCCGTTCTACGCCATGGAGAAGGCCGGAGCCTTCCGCGGTGCGACCCCGCAGGCGCGCGAGTTCACCGCCGAGCGGCTGGCCGTCGGCGCCTCGGCCCTGCGTGACATGGTGGCGGACGCCTGGACCATCAGCCGCGACGTGACCGTCGGCTGGTCGCCGGTTTCGATCCAGCAGATCGAGTCCGGCGAGGTCGATGCCTGGGTGGCGCTGCAAGGCAAGGACTGATGCAGGAGGAGCCCCAGTTCGGCGTGCGCGAGCCGCTGCGCTGGTACCGCCGCCGCCCCTGCGCCTTCGGCCTCGCCGACCGAGACGGCCGGCTGGCGGTGGTGCGCATCACCCGCAAGGGCAAGCGCCCCCGCCTGGACCTGCCGGGGGGCGCGCTCGACGGCGGCGAGAGCGGCGAACGCGCCATGGAACGGGAGTTCGGCGAGGAAACCGGGCTCTCGGTGCGCGCCGGGCCCCTCGTCGCCCGCGCCCGTCAGTTCGTCGTCAAGCGCAACGCGCAGCGGGTGAACAACCTCGCCGCCTTCTTCGCCGCCGACGTGCTGGCCGAGGACCGCACTCTCAAGGTCGAAGACGATCACGAGCTGATCTGGCTCGATCCGCTCCAGGCGCTCACCGATCTGCGTCACCCGAGCCACGCCTGGGCCGTCGCCTGTTGGCTGCGGAGCCGATGACGCGGCTCGACGCGCCGTGGCTCCGGGACCCCGCCGCCCGCGCCGTCCTGGACGCACTGGAGGCGGAGGGCGGCCCCGACTCCGCGCGCTTCGTCGGCGGGTGCGTGCGCAACACCCTGATGGGCCAGCGCGTCGAAGACGTGGACATCGCGACCCGCCTCACGCCCGACCGCACCATCGCCGCGCTCGAGCGCGCGCGCCTGAAGGCGGTCCCCACCGGGGTCGAGCACGGCACCGTCACCGCGGTGGCCGACCACCGCCCGTTCGAGATCACCACCCTGCGCCGCGACGTCGAAACGGACGGCCGTCGCGCCGTCGTCGCCTTCACCGAGGACTGGGCGGAGGACGCCGCCCGCCGCGACTTCCGCCTCAACGCCCTGTACGCCGACCGCGAAGGGCAGGTTTACGACCCGACCGGCGGCGGCCTTGATGACGCTCACGCCGGGCGCATCGTCTTCGTCGGAGAGGCGGAGACGCGAATCCGCGAGGACTACCTGCGCATCCTGCGCTTCTTCCGCTTCTTCGCGTGGTACGGGCGCGGTCATCCGGAAGCGGAGGGCCTCGCCGCCTGCGCCCGTCTGAAGGACGGCGTCACCTCGCTCTCCGCCGAGCGCGTCTCGAAGGAGCTCCTGAAGCTGCTGGCGGCACGCGACCCGCGCCGTTCGCTCTCGCTGATGGCTGACGCCGGCGTGCTGCCGCTGGTGCTGCCGGAGGCGGCGAACTGGGACCGCTTCCGCGCGATCGTGGTGCTGACCAGCGACCCGGAGCTGCGCCTCGCGGCCCTCCTTCCCGACGATCCCGCGCTCGCGCAGCAGATGTCCGCCCGTCTGCGGCTCTCGAACGCGCAGCGGGATCGTCTCGTGGAGGCGCTCCGCCCGGCGCGCAGCTTCCGCCGCGAGGAGGGGAGGGCCACCCTCTACCGGCTGGGCCCGGCCGTCTTCCGCGACCGGGTCTACCTTCAATGGGCCGAGCGCCCCGAGATGGAGCCCGAGGCGCGTGAGTTGCTCGACCTCAGCGCGTCTTGGAACCCGCCGCGCTTCCCGCTCACCGGCGAAGACGTCATGGCCGCCGGCGTGACGAAGGGGCCGGAGGTCGGCCGCACGTTGCGCGCGCTCGAGGACGAGTGGATCGCGAGCGGTTTCGGGGAAGACCGCGAGGCGCTCCTGCGCCGGCTGGCCCGCTAGGGCCAGCGCACCTCGGGCGGCAACGACGACAGGATCGACTCCACGTTCCCGCCGGTCTTCAGGCCGAACAGCGTGCCGCGGTCATACAGCAGGTTGAACTCCACGTAGCGCCCCCGTCTGACCAGCTGCTCCTCGCGCTCGGCGGTCGTCCAGGACTCCCCCATCCGCCGCCGCACGATCTCCGGGTAGACCGCCAGAAAGGCCTCGCCCACCTCGCGCGTGAAGGCGAAATCGCGCTCCCAGTCGCCGGTGTCGTGGTGGTCGTAGAAGATGCCGCCGACGCCGCGGGGCTCGTTGCGGTGGGGCAGGAAGAAGTACTCGTCGGCCCACTTCCGGTAGCGGTCATACCACTTCGGGTCATACTTCTCGCACGCCTCCCGCATCGCCCGGTGAAACCAGTAGGTGTCCGGCGCCTCGTCCGTCCGGAACTCGGCCAACGTCGGCGTCAGGTCCGCGCCGCCGCCGAACCAGCTCCTGGTGGTGACGATGTAGCGCGTGTTCATGTGCACCGCGGGCAGGCGCGGATTGCGCATGTGCGCGATGAGGCTGATGCCGCTGGCGAAAAAGCGCGGATCCTCAGCCGCGCCCGGGATCCCCTGCGCGAACTCGGGCGCGAACTCGCCGAAGACGGTGGAGACGTGCACGCCGACCTTCTCGAATAGCCGGCCGTGCATCATCGACATGACGCCCCCGCCGCCGCCCTCGCGCGTCCAGGGTTTCCTTTCGAAACGGCCCGGCTCGCCGGCGTAGAGCTCCGCCGGCGCCGCATCCTCGAGTTGCTCGAACGCGGCGCAGATCCGGTCGCGCAACGCCTCGAACCACGCGCGAGCCCGCTGCTTGCGCTCTTCAGCTTCCGACATGGCCGGGCTGATGAGGGGAGGCGGGGAAGCCGTCAACCTGCCGGAGCGCCTCCGCCAGCCCGATCGCCGCCGCCGTCACCACGTTGAGCGAGCGCGCCGCCACGGGGATCATGACGCGCCCCTGCGCCGCGGCGTGCACCTCCGCCGGCGCCCCCGCGCTCTCGCGTCCGAACAGCAGCGTGTCACCGGCCTGGAAGGCGAACGCGTGCAGCGCCGTCGCGCCTCGCGTGGTGAACAGAACGAGCCGTCCCTCCGCCCGCTCCGGGGCCGCCAGGAAGGCGCTCCACGAGCCGTGCAGGCGCGTCTCGGCCGCATAATCCATCGCCGCCCGCTTCAGCGCCTTGTCCGACAGCGGGAAGCCGCAAGGCTCGATCACGTCCAGCGCTAGCCGAGGCAGGCGGCCAGGCGCACCGTCGCCCCCACGTTTTGCGGGATGTCCGGTTGAAAAAGGGCCAGACGCATTCTAAGCGGAGCCCACTTCAGAGCGACGGCCGCGAGCCGGCGCCGAATCCAGTCGTGGGGCCGCTCCGGCACGGGTCGCGGTTCCGATCGCAAGAGGCGTTACTTGGCCGACACACCGCCGACGGACCGCAAGCTCGACGACAAGCCGTTGAGCGACGGCGCTCCCAGCGAAACCATCACCGGAGTGGAGGCGGCCCAGCACGTCCCGACGCGCCGGGACTTCATCCACGTCGCGGCCGGCGCCGCGGCCGTGGGCGGGGCGGCGATGATCGCCTGGCCGCTGGTCCACCAGATGAACCCGGCCGCCGACACGCTCGCGCTGGCTTCCATCGACGTGGACCTCAGTAAGGTCGTCGCCGGCCAGCAGATCACCGTGAAGTGGCGCGGCAAGCCGCTGTTCGTGCGCAACCGCACCCCGGTCGAGATCCAGCGCGCCCAGCAGGTGCGCCTCGGCGAACTGAAGGATCCCCAGCCGGACGCCGAACGCGTCAAGCAGGGGAACGAGCAGTGGCTCATCCTGGTCGGCTCGTGCACGCACCTGGGCTGCGTGCCCACCTTCGGCACCGGCGACTACGGCGGCTGGTTCTGCCCCTGCCACGGTTCGCACTACGACACCTCCGGCCGCATCCGCAAAGGACCCGCGCCCCTGAACCTCGCCGTCCCGGAATACGAGTTCCTGTCCCCCACCAGCGTACGGGTGGGCTGACATGAGCGGGCACTCCACCTACCAGCCGAAGACCGGCATCGAGAAATGGCTGGACGCGCGGCTGCCGATCGTCCGGCTGGGCTACGACAGCTTCGTCGACTACCCCACCCCGAAGAACCTAAACTACTGGTGGACCTTCGGCGGCGTCCTGTCCGTAATCCTGGCGGTGCAGATCCTCACCGGCATCGTGCTGGCCATGCACTACGTGCCGCACGTCGATCACGCCTTCGCCTCGGTCGAGCGCATCATGCGCGACGTGAACTACGGGTGGATGCTCCGCTACGTTCACTCCAACGGCGCCTCGATGTTCTTCCTGGCCACCTACATCCACATCTTCCGCGGCATCTACTACGGCTCCTACAAGGAGCCGCGCGAGATGATCTGGCTGCTGGGCTGCGTGCTCTTCTTCCTGCTCATCGCCACGGCCTTCATGGGCTACGTGCTGCCGTGGGGTCAGATGTCGTTCCACGGCGCGGTGGTGATCACCAACCTGCTGGGCGCGATCCCGGTGGTGGGCGAGGGCATCACCACCTGGCTGTGGGGCGGGTTCGCGGTCGATAATCCGACGCTGAACCGCTTCTTCGCGCTCCACTACCTGCTGCCGTTCATCATCGCCGGGGTGGTGATCCTGCACATCTGGGCGCTGCACGTGCCGGGCAACAACAACCCGGTGGGCATCCTGATCCCGCAGGACCTTCAGCGGCGCGACACCGTGCCGTTCCACCCGTACTACACGGTGAAGGACGGCTTCGCGATTGTGGTCTTCCTGATCATGTTCGCCGTGTTCGTGTTCTACAATCCGAACGCGCTCGGCCACGCCGACAACTACATCCCGGCCAACCCGCTGGTGACGCCGGCGCACATCGTGCCCGAGTGGTACCTGCTGCCGTTCTACGCGATCCTGAAGGCCGTCCCTGACAAGTTCCTGGGCGTGGTGGCGATGTTCGCCTCCATCGGGGCGCTGTTCGTCCTGCCGTGGCTGGACACCTCGCGGGTGCGCTCGCTGCGCTACCGCCCGACCGCCAAGCTGTTGTTCTGGCTCTTCGTGGTCACCTGCCTCGGCCTGGGCTGGTGCGGGGCACAGCTGCCCGAGGACATGCTGTTCACGGTGGCCGAGAACGGCGACGGTGAGCCGATGGGCCTCAACTATCTCTGGCTCTCGCGCATCCTGACGGCGCTCTACTTCGGCTGGTTCGCCGCCCAGCTGCCGCTCGGCCTGTTCGAGCGTCCTCTGCCGGTTCCGCCGTCCATCTCCGCGCCGGTGCTGTCGCACGCGGGCGGCGACGGCGGGGACGGGGGCGCGTCTCCGCCTTCCCAGCGCGGCGGCTTCGCACCGCGCCCGGCGACGGCCCAGCCCGAGACGCGGGGCTGACGATGAAGGGTTTCACGATCATGCGCCGCTTCGCCGCCGTCGCGTTCCTGGCGGCCGCCGCCTCCGGGTCTCCCGCCCTGGCCGCCGGAGGCGCCGAGCACCCGAAGAAAGTCGCCTACAGCTTCGAGGGCCCCTTCGGCCAGTTCGACAAGGCGCAGCTGCAGCGCGGCTTCAAGGTGTACCGGGAGGTCTGCGCCTCCTGCCACTCGATGAACTTGGTGTCGTTCCGCCACCTCGGCATACCGGGCGGCCCCTTCTACGAGAAGGACCAGCCCAACCCGAACGAGAACCCCTACGTCCGCACCATCGCGGCCGAGTACCAGATCGCCGACGTCGACTCCGAAACGGGCGACGCGATCACCCGCCCCGGCACGCCGGCCGACCGCTTCCCGTCGCCGTTCCCGAACGAGGCGGCGGCGCGCGGCTCGAACGGCGGCGCGTTGCCGCCCGACCTGTCGGTGATCACCAAGGCGCGCGCGGGCGGCCCGGACTACATCTACTCGCTGCTGACCGGCTACCCGACACCGCCGAAGGGGCTCACGGTCAACGCGGGCCAGTACTACAACAAGTACTATCCCGGGGACCTCGCTCCCTACTGGACCGGCGACCACCACAGCGTGCCGAAGGGCGGCTTCCTGGCGATGGCCCCGCCGCTGCGCCCCGGCCTCGTCACCTTCGACGACGGCACGCCGTCCACCGTGCGCAACCAGGCGCGCGACGTGGCCGCGTTCCTCGCCTGGGCCACCGAGCCCAAGATGGAGGAGCGCAAGCGGACGGGCCTCGCCGTCGTGGCCTACCTGACGCTGTTCGCGGGCCTCCTCTACGCCTCCTACCGGCGCATCTGGCGCGACGTCGCGCACTGACATCGCGGTGAGCGGCTGGACCCTCGGCGTCCTGGGCGGCTCCGGCCTCTATGACGTGGAGGGGCTGCAGGACGTCCGGCGCGAGACGGTCGACACCCCGTGGGGCGCGCCTTCCGGCGAGCTCGTCTCCGGCGAGTTGGGCGGGGTCCGGCTGGTCTTCCTCCCGCGCCACGGTCCGTGCCACCGCATCCCGCCGTCCGAGGTCAACGCCCGCGCCAACATTCACGCCCTGAAGGCGGCCGGATGCACCGACGTGCTGTCGCTGTCGGCCGTGGGCTCCCTGCGCGAGGACCTGCCGCCGCGCACCTTCGTCGTCGTGGACCAGTACGTGGACCGCACCGTCGCCCGCCCGAAGAGCTTCTTCGGCGAGGGGCTGGTCGCCCACGTGTCGATGGCCGACCCCACGTGCCCGCGGCTCTCGGCGCTCGCGGCCGCCGCCGCCCGAGAGGCGGGCGCGAACGTCGTCGAGGGCGGGACCTACCTCTGCATCGAGGGCCCTCAGTTCTCCACCCGCGCCGAGAGCGAGCTCTACCGCTCCTGGGGCTGTGACGTGATCGGCATGACCAACATGCCCGAGGCGAAGCTCGCCCGCGAGGCCGAGCTGCCCTACGCCTCCGTCTGCATGGTCACCGACTACGACTGCTGGCGACCCGACTGCGAGGGCGTGGACGTTTCGCACGTCATCGAGCACCTGATCGCCAACACCGCCGCGGCGAAGGCCCTGCTCGAGCTGCTGGCACCCCGGCTGGCCGGCGAACGCCAGCCGTCACCGATCGACGCCGCGCTCGAGCACGCGATCATCACCGCGCCCGGCGCGCGGGATCCGGAGTTGGCAGGACGGCTGAAGGTGGTGGCGGGGAGGGTCCTTTGATGAACGCCCGCCTGTTCGGCGCGGCCGCCGTGCTGGCGGCCCTCGCTGCAGCGTCACCCGCCTACGCCTGCCGACACGGCGGGAACCAGCGGATGCTCCTTTACCGGGAGGCGCCCGCGTTCGCGCAGGCAGGAGATCTCGTCCTCTGGGTGGTGGTCCGGACGGTCGATCCTGCGGAGACGGTGGCCGTGGCCGACGTGAGGCGGGTCGCGCAGGGACGCTACCGCGCTCCCACCGTGCGCATCGCGGTCCAGGGCACCGCCGCCTGTGGGCCGGCGACTTCGGCAGGCCACGAAGGCTACGTCGTCGGCCGCCTGAAGCGCACCCGGGACGGCCTGGTGCTGGCGCCGAAGACGATCACGCTAGACGCGCTCGCCAACGGGAAGGGGAAGCCGTGAACCTCCGCGACGTCGTCCGCACCATCCCCGATTATCCCAAGCCGGGCATCCAGTTCCGCGACATCACCACCCTGCTGGGGAACGCCCGAGCCCTCCGGCGCGCGGTGGACGAGCTGGTGCAGCCCTTCGCCGGGGCGAAGATCGACAAGGTGGCCGGCGTCGAGGCCCGCGGCTTCATCATGGGCGGCGCCGTCGCCCACCAGCTCTCCGCCGGCTTCATCCCGCTCAGGAAGCGCGGCAAGCTCCCGCACCAGACGATCTCGGTCGAGTACGCACTGGAGTACGGCGTGGACGCCATCGAGATGCACCTCGACGCCTGTCTCGCCGGCGATAAGGTGATGCTCGTCGACGACCTCATCGCCACCGGCGGCACGGCGGAAGCCGCCATCAACCTGCTCCGGCAGGGCGGAGCCGAGGTGGTCGCCGCCGGATTCGTCATCGACCTGCCCGAGCTCGGCGGCGCCGACCGCGTCCGCGCCATGGGCGTCCCGGTCTCCTCGCTGCTGGAGTTCGAGGGCCACTAATCACCCATTCGTGTAGCGCCGGCGCCGCGGCCCGGCGCCTATCTTGAAGGGGAGGGGACGCGGGAAGACTGGCACGCGCGCATGCTCCACACCCGGGCCTGGCGGAATTTCAAGCGGATGCAGCTGTCCGCCTGCCTGTTCGGCTTCCTGATCTACGCCCTCGCCGTGGTCCGCGCCTTCGACGCGCTGCCGGGCGACCCCCGCCTCAAGGCCTTCGTCTTCCTGGTCGCGCCTTTCGCCTTCTTCAGCATGACGCTGGCGGCGGTGTTCACCGCCACGCCCATCCGCCGCATGCTCAAGCGCTACGTCTGGATGACCTTCGCCGCCGGCTTCGGCCAGACGCCCATGTCGGTTGCGGGCGGGCTCGGCGTGCTCGCGGCGGCCGCGGGCTTCATCTTCCTGCAGATCCACCGCTTCGACGACGGCGGGCGCTACCCCGCCGGGATCTTCTCCGCCTACGCCGCCGGCGTCGGCCTGCTCGTGGCGCAGACCCTGCTCTGCCGCGCGCTCGAGCGGGAGCCCGACGTCCGTCCCCTGATCGAGGAATAGGCAACCCGCCGAGCTTCGGGCCGTTCTCAGCGGGCATGCTCCACTTTGAAGACGCCGCCTTCGAGCCGCCCCCGGAGGCGCAGGCCTTCTACGCCGAGAGCCTGCGTATGCTCGTCGAGTCGGGCATCCCCTTCCTGCTCTCCGGCACCTACGCGGTCAGCGCCTACACGGGCATCGTGCGCCCGACGAAGGACCTCGACGTCTTCTGCAAGGCCGGCGACTACCCGCGGATCCTCGCCTACTTCCAGGAGCGCGGGTACGAGATCGCCGTCGAGGACGAGCGCTGGATCGGCAAGGTCTACAGCGGCAAGCACTTCTTCGACGTCATCTTCAACTTCTCGACCGCGGACGTGCCGATCACCGACGAGTGGTTCGAGGGCGCGCCCGAGATCGAGGTCTACGGAACCTGCGCCCGCATCACCAAGCCCACCGAGCTGGTGTGGTCGAAGGCCTTCCTGCAGGACCGCTACCGCTACGATGGCGCGGACGTGGTCCACGTCATTCTCAAGAAGGGCGACGAGATCGATTGGAAGCGGCTGCTGGCCTACATGGAGAGCTTCTGGGAGGTGTTGCTGATCCACCTCCTGAACTTCCGCTTCATCTACCCGACCGAGCGCCACCTCGTGCCGCGCTGGCTGATGGAGGAGCTGATGGCGCGCCTGCAGGCGCACCTCACCATGCCCCCGCCGCAGGTGAAGATCTGCCGGGGCCGGCTGTTCAGCCCGCGCGACTACGTGACCGACATCACCGAGTGGGGCTTCGCCGACGTCGTCGGCAAGGGCCTGACGGAGCGACATGATCCCATCAAGTGAGCAAGGCGCGCGCCCCGTGCGCGTGGCGGTGATCGGCGACCTCCACGTGGGCGAAACCGCCCAGCACCCCTATCGCGACCTGTTCGGTCACATCAGCCACGAGGCCGACGTGCTCGTGCTGGCGGGCGACCTCACCAACTACGGCAAGATCCGGGAAGCCGAGATCCTGGCGGAGGACCTGCGCGCGGCGACCATTCCCGTCGTCGCGGTCCTCGGCAACCACGACCACGAGGTGGGCCAGCCGGAGGAGGTGAAGCGCATCCTGCTGGATGCCGGCGTTCGCCTGCTCGACGGCGGCGAGGGCTATGAGATCCACGGCGTCGGTTTCGCCGGCTGCATGGGGGCGATGGGCGGTTTCGGACGCTTCATGCTGAGCTCGTTCGGGGAGGGCTATCTAAAGCGGTTCGTCCACGAATGCGCCGAGGAGGCGCTGAAGCTCGAGACCTCTCTGCGCATGCTGCGGACGGAGCGCACGATGGTCGTGCTGCACTATTCGCCCATCCCGGACACGCTGGTCGGCGAGCCGCTGGAGATATTCCCCTTCCTCGGCTCGTCCCGCATGGCCGAGACCATCGACCGGTACGACAACGTCAGCCTAGCCGTGCACGGCCACGCGCACCGCGGCACCTACGCGGGCCGCACGCCGCGCGGAGTGCCGGTGCACAACTGCGCCGCGCCGCTCTTGATGCAGTGCTTCGGGAGGCCCTACACCATCTTCGAGTTGTGACCTTGAGAGCGCCTTCCATGAAGCTCGTCGCCACCGCCTTCGCCGCCCTCGCGCTCACCGCCTGCGCCGCCGTCCCGCCCGCCGACACCGGCGGCGTCGCGACCGCCATTGAACCCGCACGCCTGGCGCAGCACGTCCAGGTCCTCGCCTCGGACGAGTTCGAGGGCCGCGGCCCCGCCACGCCGGCCGAGCAGAAGACGGTCGACTACATCGCCCGCCAGTTCGCCGAAGCCGGCCTGCAGCCCGGCGGCCCCGACGGCAGCTGGTTCCAAGAAGTGCCGCTCCTGCAGTCCGACATTTCGGGCACGCCGAGCCTCGCCTTCACGGTCGGCGGCCAGCGCGTCCCGCTGACGCAAGGGGAGCAGATCGCCGTTCGCGCGAGCATGCAGAACGTCGACCGCGTGAACATCCAGAACGCGCCGCTGGTGTTCCTCGGCTACGGCGTGCTCGCCAAGGAGAGGAACTGGGACGACTTCAAAGGGGCCGACCTGCGCGGCAAGGTGGGCGTGGTGCTCGTCAACGACCCCGACTTCGAGACGGGGCAGGGCGACTTCGGCGGCAAGGCCATGACCTACTACGGCCGCTGGACCTACAAGTACGAGGAGGCCGCCCGCCAGGGCCTCGCGGGCCTACTCATCGTCCACGAAACCGCGCCGGCTTCGTACGGCTGGGCGACGGTGAAGAACTCCAACACCAACACGATGTTCGACATCGTGCGCGCCAACCCGGCGGAGACCCACCCGCTGCTGGAAGGCTGGATCCAGCGCGACACCGCGGTCGAGCTGTTCCGCAGCGCCGGCCAGGACTTCGAGGCGCTCAAGCGTCAGGCGCAGAGCCGCGAGTTCCGCCCTGTCACTCTGGCGAACACAACGTTCTCGGCGGACTACGCCGTCAGGCAGTCGAACATCCGCTCGAGGAACGTGCTGGGCCGCCTGCCGGGGCGCACGCGGCCGAACGAGACCATCCTCTACGGCGGCCACTGGGACCACCTCGGCGTCGGCGCCCCCGACGCCCAGGGCGACCGCATCTACAACGGCGCGGTCGACAACGCGACGGGCATCGCCGCGATCATCGAGATCGCCCGCGCCTTCGCCTCCGGCCCTCGTCCCGAGCGCTCAGTTGTCTTCGGCGCCTGGACGGTGGAGGAGAAGGGCCTCCTGGGCTCCGAGTACTACGCCGCCAACCCCGTCTACCCGCTCGCGAGCACCGTCGCCGGCTTCAACATCGACGCCTGGTCGCCGATCGGCCCCGCGCACGACATGCTGGTCATCGGCTACGGGCAGAGCGAACTGGAGGAGCGGATCGAGCGGGTTCTCGCCACGCGCGGCCGGGTCATCGCGCCGGACGCCCACCCGGAGGCGGGCTACTTCTACCGCTCCGACCACTTCCCCATGGCCAAGCGCGGCGTGCCGATGCTGTACGTGGACTCGGGCGCCGACCTGCTTCAGGGCGGAAAGGCCGCGGGCGAGGCGTACGACGCGACCTACCGTCGGGACGCCTACCATCAGCCCGCCGACGAGTACGATCCCGCGACCTGGAACTTCGACGGCATGGCGCTCGACGCAATGGTGCTGTTCGAGGTCGGCCGCGAACTCGCCAACTCGCGCGACTGGCCGAACTACCGCACCACCTCCGAGTTCCGGCCGGAGCGCGACAAGACCGCCGCCGCCCGGCGCTAGTTTAGGTCGTAGGCCCAGAGGAAGCGGATCACCGCGTCCGCGACCGGCGGGCTGGCCAGCGACGCTGTGACGGCGTCTCCTGCGCCAGCGAGCGCGATCGTGCCGCCGAACGCCGGCAGCGTGGCCGAGCCGTCCGCGTTTCGCCGCAGGGTGGCGGAGCGCAGCGTCCGGATCTTGCCGCCGTCCTCGACCTCGGCCTTCAGCTCCAGCCGCTCGGGCGTGACGCCGACGACCCGCACCCGCAGCGTCATGGGCGCCGCGAACGCGGCCTGCGCCAGCTGCACCTGGGCCGGGGCGCTCTTGGCCCACAGCATCTCGTTGCCGAAAGCCGCGGGGGCGAGCGGGCTCTGGTCCGCCGGGCTGCGCTGCACGCCGTAGCCCAGCTTCAGCGTGTCCCTGCGCCGCCCGAAGTCAGGGAAGCACACCGCCTGGCCCGCCTGCACGGCGCACCAGTTGTACTTCGGCGCCATCGCCGCGAGCCGATCATCGCTCACCGCCTCCCGCACGAGGCCGTAGACGGGGGTGCCAGGCGGCAGCGTCAGGACCTTCTTGCGCCCGCCGAGCCCGGTTCGGACATCGACCTCCGTGGTCAGGGCGCCCGCCACGGCTTGCCGCACCTGCACGCTGAGCAACTCGCCGCCGGTGCGCACGGGCCCGACAACCAGCCGCAGCGTCGCGGCGTCCGCGACCAGTCCGGACCACCCCTTCAGCAGCTTCCGGGACGGGCCGGCGGTGAGCACCTCCGCCACCTCCGCGACCCCGCCGCGGCCGCACGTCTTCCAGCTGGTCAGGAAGCCGTTCACGTAGTCGACGACGTACTCCTCCTTCAGCGGGTCGCACGGGCGCGTGGTGTCCAGCTGCGAGTCCAGCGTCTCAACCGGCGCGGACGCCTCGAGCATCTGCGCCGCGGCCGCTCCGCAGTTCAGCGCCAGCGCCGCTACGGCGGCTCCTGCGACGATCCTCGAGCTTCCCCGCATCAACACGCTCCCCTGATCGCGCCACTTTCCACGCCCCTCGGCGGCGCGGGAAGCCCCTGCGGCGCCGCGCCTCAGCCGCCGTGCTGCGCAAAGAACTCCAGGGTGCTCCGGCGCGCCTGCGCCGCCGCCTGCGGATCGTGGTCGGGCCGGTCCGAGAAGAAGCCGTGGGCGGCGTCGTACATGTGTATCGGCACGTCCGGCTTGGCGGACCGCACCTTCTCCACCGCCTCGGCGGGGATGCTCTCGTCACGCGTGCCGAAGTGCAGGATGATCGGACAGCGCGGCTCCTCGTCCAGCAGGTCGGGGATCAAGCGACCGTAGAACGCCGCCGCCGCCGCCAGGCCACCGCACCGCGCGGCCGCCACCCACGTCGCGCTGCCGCCCCAGCAGAAGCCCGCCGCGAACACCGGCTGCGGCAGCTGGTCGATGCACGCCTGCACGTCGCCCGCGACGGTGCGCCACTCCGTCTGCTCCGCCAGCGAGCGGCCGCGCCCGACGCCCTCCGGCCCGTAGCCGGCCTCGAAACCCGGGACGATGCGGTCGAACAGCGACGGCGCGATCACCTCGAACCCATCGTCGGCGAACGAGTCCGCCAGCGCGCGCATGTTGGCGTTGACGCCGAATATCTCCTGGATCAGCACCAGCCCGCCCCGGCGCGGCGCCTGCGCGTCCACATGGTACGCGCCGAACCTGAAGCCGTCGGCGCGGCTCTTCGGCGTGAACTCCTGCCCCTTCATGATACCGCCCCCTATATCGCCCCCATGATCCCGCTATCCGTACTCGACCTGTCGCCGATCGTGGAGGGCGGCGACGCAGCCGCGTCCTTCCGCAACACGCTCGACCTTGCGCAGCACGCGGAGCGCTGGGGCTACCGGCGCTTCTGGCTGGCCGAGCACCATGGCATGCCGGGCGTGGGCAGCGCCGCCACGTCCGTGCTCATCGGCTGGGTGGCGCAGGGCACCTCCACCATCCGCGTCGGCGCCGGCGGTATCATGCTGCCGAACCACGCACCGCTGGTGATCGCCGAGCAGTTCGGCACGCTGGAGTCGCTCTTTCCCGGCCGGATCGACCTCGGCCTCGGACGCGCGCCCGGCTCCGACCAGCTCACCGCGCGAGCCCTGCGCCGGACCCTCGCTTCCGATCCGGACGAGTTCCCTCGCGACGTGATGGAGCTGATGGCCTGGTTCCAGCCCGCGCAGGCGGGGCAGGGGGTTCAGGCCGTCCCCGGAGCGGGTCTGAACGTGCCGATCTGGATCCTGGGCTCGAGCCTCTTCGGCGCGCAACTCGCCGCCGCCCTCGGGCTGCCCTACGCGTTCGCGTCGCACTTCGCGCCGGCGCAGATGGAGGAGGCGATCGCGCTCTACCGGCATCGCTTCCAGCCGTCCGCGCAGCTCGACCGCCCTTACGTCATGCTCGGCTACAACGTCTTCGCCGCCGACACCGATGAGGAGGCGCGCTTCCTCGCCACCTCGATGCAGCAGGCGTTCGTCAACCTTCGCACCGGCCGCCCCGGCAAGCTGCAGCCGCCGGTGGAGGGTTACGCCGACCGGCTCGAGCCCGCGGCGCGCGCGATGCTGGACCAGGTGCTGTCCTGCTCCGCGATCGGCTCGCGCGACACCGTTCGCCGCGAGCTGGAGGCGTTCGTCGCGCGCACCCGCGCCGACGAGCTCATGGTGACGTCGCAGGTGTTCGATCACGCCGCCCGGCTGCGCTCGTTCGAGATCGCCGCCGAAGCCCGGGAGGCGCTCGCCTCCGCGGCCTAGGCGTTGAAGCGGAAGTGCATCACGTCGCCGTCCCGGACGACGTACTCCTTGCCTTCGAGCCGCATCTTGCCGGCCTCCTTGGCGGGCACCTCGCCGCCCAGGCGTACGTAGTCGTCGTAGGCGATCGTCTCGGCGCGGATGAAGCCCTTCTCGAAGTCGTTGTGGATCACACCCGCCGCCTGGGGCGCGGTGGTCCCGACGTTGATGGTCCAAGCCCGCGCCTCCTTGGGCCCCACGGTGAAGTAGCTCTGCAGCCCGAGCAGCGCGTAGGCCTCGTGGATCAGCCGGTTCAGTCCGGGCTCCTCGAGCCCCACCGCCTCCAGGAACTCGGCGCGTTCCTCTTCCGGCAGCATGGCGATCTCGCTCTCGATCTTGGCCGAGATCACCACCCACTTGGCGCCGTCCCGCGCCGCCCGTTCCGCCACCTTTTCCGACAGCGCGTTGCCCGTGGCCGCGCTCTCCTCGTCCACGTTGCACACGTAGAGCGCCGGCTTGGAGGTCAGCAGCTGCATCATGCGCCAGCCCTTCTCGTCCTCCTTCGCCACCTGCGCCGCGCGCGCCGGGCGTCCGGCGTTCAGCTGCTCCAGGGCCAGGTTGACCAGCTTCAGCGTGGCGGCGGACTCCTTGTCGCCCGCCTTGGCCCGCTTCGAAAGATTGTCGACCCGCTTCTCCAAGCTCTCGAGGTCGGCCAGCATCAGCTCGGTCTCGATGATCTCCAGGTCCTCGATGGGATCGACCCGGCCCTCGACGTGTGTGACGTCGCCGCCTTCGAAGCAGCGCGCGACGAAGGCCACCGCGTCGGTGTCGCGGATGTTGGCCAGGAACTGGTTGCCCAGCCCCTCGCCCTTGCTGGCGCCCCGCACCAGCCCCGCCACGTCGACGAAGTTGATGCGCGCGGGGATGATCTCCTTCGACTTCGCGATGGCGGCGAGCTTCTCCAGCCGCGGCTCAGGCACCGCGACGTCGCCGACGTTCGGCTCGATGGTGCAGAACGGATAGTTCGCGGCCTGGGCCGCCGCCGTCTGCGTCAGGGCGTTGAACAGGGTGGACTTGCCGACGTTCGGCAGGCCCACGATCGCGACTTTGAGCGCCAAGGCGACGGCTCCGGGGAGGACGAAAAGCGGGAAGGGCGCCCTGTATCAGCCCCGGCGCGGGAAGGGGAGGGGGCGAGTTGAAACAACTGCAACAGTCACCGATATAGTTCGTGCCTTCGAGGGAGCCGCCCATGCTCGACCAAGCCGTCCGTCCCGTCCGCCCGGTGCTGAAGATCGTGCGCGGCCAGCCCGCCTCCGACGGCGCGGGCGTGCGCATGACGCGCCTGCTCGGGACGCAGGACGCCCAGATGTTCGACCCGTTCCTGATGCTGGACTTCTTCAACAGCGAGGACAGCGCCGACTACCTGGCCGGCTTCCCGGACCACCCGCACCGCGGGTTCGAGACGGTCACCTACATGCTCGAGGGGCGCATGCGGCACGGCGACAACAAGGGCAACGCCGGGGTCATCGAGACCGGCGGAATCCAGTGGATGCGCGCGGGCTCCGGCCTCGTCCACTCGGAGATGCCTGAGCAGACCGAAGGCCGCATGAGCGGCTTCCAGCTCTGGGTGAACCTGCCCTCGCACCTGAAGATGAGCCCGCCCGCCTACCAGGAGTTCGACGCCTCCCGGATTGCGGTGGAGGCCCGGGAAGGTGGCGCCCAGGTGAAGGTGATCGCCGGCCGCACGTCGCTCGGAACAGAAGGCCCGGTGCAGGGCGGGGCGGTGGACGCCCTCTACTTCGACGTGACGCTGCCCGCGGGCGCGACGTTCGTCGAGCCGCTCGGCGCTGAGCGCAACGCCATGGTCGCCGTGTTCGAAGGTGCGGTCGGGATCGCCCGCGCACGCGCCGAAGCCACGTCGGTGGCCTTCCTCGGCGAAGGCGAGCGCGTGGAAGTGCAGGCGGAGCGCGATAGCCGGTTCCTGCTGATCGCCGGACGGCCGCTCAACGAGCCCGTCGCATGGGCCGGTCCGTTCGTGATGAACACGCGCGAAGAGGTGATGCAGGCCTTCGACGACTTCCGCGCCGGGAAGTTCTAGCGGGCGGCGATCACCGCGCCGATCGTCAGCGCCAGCGCGGTGAGCCCGCCCAGCAGCAGCCTGATCCTGATGAACCCCACGTCCAGCCCCCACTGGTCAACGAAGCGAGGTTAGCAGGTTCGTTGTTCCCGGACAGGGGGTGCGTCAGTCGGCCTCGCGCGGCTTGCGCGGATCGCCTTTCGGAGCCGGGGCCAGCCTCAGCACCTCGGTCTGGTACTTCTCGTCCTCGCCCGCCGCGAGCAGGGGCAGGGCGTCGGCGCAGGCCTCCACCAGCGCCTTGACCCACGGCTGCTCCGCCTTCGCAAAGTCCCCCAGCACGTAGGCGTGCACGAGGTCCTTGTCGCCGGGGTGTCCCACGCCCATCCGGGCGCGCCGGAACTCCGCCCCGATCTGGCTGGTGATGGAGCGGATGCCGTTGTGCCCGGCCGCGCCGCCGCCGGTCTTCATCCGGAAGCGTCCAGGGGCGAGGTCGATCTCGTCGTAGAAGGCGACCACCTGCGCCGGCTTCACCTTGTAGAACTGCATGGCCGCGCCGACCGCGCGACCGCTCTCGTTCATGTAGGTCTGCGGCTTGAGCAGGAGCGCGCGGACGGGCCCCTCGGCCGTGTCGACCGCGCCCTCCGAAGCGAGGCTCTGGAACTTCGAACGCTCGGGGCCGAACCGCCACCGATGCGCGATGGCGTCGACGGCCATGAAGCCGATGTTGTGCCGGTTGCTCGCGTACCTCGGCCCCGGATTGCCGAGGCCGGCCAGGATCAGCAGGCTTACGACTCCGTGGTGTCGGTCGCCGCTTCGGCCGCGCTCTCGCCGGCGGCCGCTTCGGCCGAGGCCGTGTCCGCCGCCTCGTCGGCCACCGCCATCGAGGACGAGGTGGTCACCGTCGCAATGACGAAGTCCCGCTCGGTCACCGTCGGCTCGACGCCGTTCGGCAGGGTGATCGACGACATCCGCACCTGGTCGCCGATGTCGAGGCCGGTCAGGTCCGCTGTCAGCACGTCGGGGATGGCGTTCGCCGGCGCCCACAGCTCGACCTCGTGGCGGACCACGTTCAGCGCGCCGCCGCGCTTCAGGCCGGGGCTCTCTTCCTCGTTCTCGAAGCGGACCGAGACGTTGATGCGGATGCGCTGGTTCTCCTCGACCCGGTAGAGGTCGAAGTGCACCGGCTGGTCGGTGACGGGGTGGAACTGCACGTCCTTGGCGATGACCGACTGGGTCTCGCCCGAGTGGGACAGCTTCACCAGGTGGCCCAGCAGCTTGCCGGTGTAGAGGGCCTTCTTGAAGGCGTTCTCCGGCACCGCGATGCCGACGGGATCCTTGCCGCCGCCGTAGAGGATGCCCGGGACCATGCCGGCGCGGCGGGCCGCGCGGGCGCCGCCCGTGCCGGTCTTCTCGCGCACTTCCACGTTCAGGGTGATGTCGGCCATGGCCATGCCTCTAAAACGGAAAGCCGCGCAGGCACGCCGCGCGGCGGGGTAGTCCGAAGCCTCGGAACAGGGGCGGCTCCTTACACGCTCGGGCCCGCCGAGGCAAGGCGGGCCCGAGGTGAAGGGAAGCCTCTAGCGGCCGCCGGAGCCCGCCGCGGCCGCCGAGGCCGTGGTCGCTACGGGGGTGGCGGCGGAGGAGGGGGTCACCGCCGTCGGGACCACCGCCGCCGGGGCGGAGCCCGCCGCCTGGACGATGCACTGGCCCGTGTCGATCATCACGTGCTGCCCGAGGCAGAATACGTCCTCGTACCAGGGCTTGGACACCGCCAGGCACTGGTTCAGGTTCATCTTCGACAGGTTCAGGCAGTAGCTGGCCCCGGCCGAGTTGGTCGGCTCGTTGAGCAGGTTCTGGATCGACGCGGCCCAGACCGGGTCCTCGGCGTAGCCCAGCGCCGACAGCGCCGCGATGGCCATGCCGCGGACGACCACCGGGGTGTACGGCGGCTGCTGGCTCGAGCCGGTCAGGCTGGACGGCTGCTGCCCGAGGGCGACGGCGCGGAGCCGCTCGATCACCGGCGGCTCGGCGGGCGCCAGCGAGCTCGCCAGCGCCTTCACGTTGGCCAGCCGCTGCTCGCGGTTCGGGATCGCGACCTTGGACCAGGCCTGCTTCTGGACGCTGTAGGCGGCCTGCTTGACCTGCTCTCCGGCGATGCGGACCCGCATGCCGTGGTTGTTCAGCGCCGAGTAGGCCAGCCCGGCGGCGCCCGCGGAGTTCGGGACGCCGACGACATACGCGGGGTCGCGCACGATGTTGGCCGCCACTTCGGCGCGCTGCGCCGGGTTGCGGGCGTACTGCCGCACGCTTTCCACGAACGCGGCGTCCTGAAGGGCGGCCACGGCCGCGTAGGCGACCGCGCCGCTGGCGAGCTGGCGCGGCTCATAGGCGGCCGCCAGGGTCAGCGAGCGCTCGACGTCGGCGCCCTGGGTGAAGGCGGGCGTCACGGCGGCCGTGCGCTCCATGTAGGCTTCGAAGGCGCCCGCCAGTTCGACCACCCGCGGGGTCACGGCGACGGGCGGCGGGGGCGGTACGACCGGGGCCGGAGGCGCTTCGACGGGCGCGGTCGGCGGAGCGGTTTCGCAGCTCGCCAGGGCGAGAGCGGAGGCCGCTGCGGCGGCCAGGAGGATGATGCGCGGACGGAACATGAGAATCGCCTCCCCTGAGGTGGACGCATCCTAGGGTCCGCGAAGAGTCCGGAATAGGGCCGCGTGGCCCCTCACGTCATTGTGTCACAGCCGAAGGCCGGCCCCGCGGATCACCCGCGGGAGCCGGCCCTCGAACTCACGATCCGTCCGCCGTTCAGCGGGCGGCGTAGATGCACTCGCCGGCGCCGCAGGACGGCTCGGCCAGCAGCCCGTCGACGGCCGCCGCGTTGGCGTCTCCGGCCTCGCCGAGCACCGCGAGGGCGGCCACCGCCATGGCGCGGGTGGCCAGCGCCGGACTGGCGTCGGTGGTCAGCGCGGCCTGGATCCGGGCGGCGGTGGCGCCGGTCGGGTCGAAGCGGGCCGCGTACTCAGGGTTCTGCATCACGCGAGCGGCGATCCGCTTGCGCGCCATCGGGTCGGACGCCAGCCATTGGACGCTGGCGGCGAACTCGGGATCTTTCAGCGCGACCGTGGCGGCGTACGCGGCGGCGCCGCGGAACAGCTGCTCGGTCTTGAGGTTGGACGCGCGCATCACCGGGCCGGGAGCGGTGCGGGCGGCGACGAGCTT
>DASVVG010000080.1:0-3261 GCA_036386655.1 Caulobacteraceae bacterium
TCGGCCCGTGAGCTCGAGATCGGCTTACCAGCTCGGTAGCGCTGGCCATAGTCGATCAGCGCGTCTTCGTTGTTCTCGATGTAGCCGCGCAGCTCTGTGCAATGCGCGACAAGGCGCCCGACCTTCACTTCGACCGCGGCGCCGTTGAGCAAGGCGGCGTTCACCGCCCAACTCACGATCCGGTCCAGAGCCTGGCATGCCTGCCCGTGCTTACCGTTCCAGAGCAGGTGCCGCAGCCGCTCGATATCAGTTCGCGCGCGCTCAAATGGGGCGCGCTCTGCCAACTCCAGAGCGGCGAGGCCGACAAAGGTCTGCTCGACATGGCGTACGCGCATCGAGAGGTGGAACCAGTCAAGACTGGACTCTACAGGCGCCTTCGCCGCCGATCGCACCAGTGCAGGCAGGGCCGGGTCGCCGTCGCTGATCGCGGTCACCGGGCTGCCCTCCTGCCAGTCCTGATCGAGCAACGCCGCGCGCAGCAGGACATGGGGCGGCTCAGTCACACTCCGCACCAGGGCGAAGCGGCGGCTGCAGTGGCCCTCTTGCTCGACCTTGCCGCAAATCACCTCGAAGTTCGGCACCTGGTGACCCGGCACCGCGCGCACATAGGCGCCGTCGAGCATGACAATCGGACGGCTCGCCTCCGCCGCGGCGATGTCCCTGGCCACGACCGCCGCCGCAGCCTGCCGATCGGCCGCCTCGAGCCGCAGGGCGGCAGCATGAGTGCGGGTGCGCACGCCCTCATGGTTCGCCGGCGAGGCAGGCAGCAGGGTCTCGAGCATCCGAGCGGCCTCCCGGAACGAGGTGCGGGCCCCAAGTTCAGCCTCTACCCGCGCCAGCTCCGGCGTGCAGCGGGCGGTCAACAGAGCGCAGACCGGCGAAACCGTCCCTGCCGTTGCAGGCGTGGGCGGGCAGCAGCGGCAGACCCGGAACCGGGGCGCCTCCACCTCGACCGTGCCGAACAGGGTCCGCAGCCGGCGGCTCCGCCGGTCCTTGAGGGGCCGCGGCACCCGGCAGTGCGGGCAGACCCGGGAGTAGGCGGCGTACTCCGCCGCTTGGCTCTGCACCATGATCCCCTGCAGCTTGGCCAGGACCGCTTTCGCCTCGGACAGCGCGAGGCCGAGGTCTGCGAGCGTGCCGGCCACCACCGGCCGGCTGAACGTGACCAGCTCGGTTATCTCCGCTTCGCCCTGGTCTGTTCGCGCCTCCAGCCGCACCGTCCACTGCATCAGGCCTGCCCTTGTGGTCAGACCTCAGCCATGTCGATCAGCCCGGGACAGGCAAGCGGCCTGCCCCAGATGGGGTGGACGGCCCCCAACGGCATCGATGTGCCAGAGTGCGGGTCGTTTGAACCAGCAAAGGGAGCCGCCCGCCATGACGATTAGCATGATTGGGCTCGACACCGCCAAGTTCGTCTTCCAAATCTATGGTGTTGACGCCGCTGGCAAGGCTGCGCTGAAACGCAAGCTGCGGCGACAGGAAGTGATCCCGTTCTTCGAGCAACAGGAGCGCTGCACGGTCGTACTCGAGGCCTGCGGTGCCGGTCACCATTGGGCTCGGATGCTGACGCAGCTGGGGCACGAGGCGAAGCTGCTGGCCCCGGAGGCGGCGCGGCCGTTCGTAAAGAAGGGTAAGAAGAACGACGCCGCCGATGCAGCGGCGCTGTGCGCGGCGGCGTCGCAGCCGGAGGTGACGTTCGTGCCGGTGAAGAGCCCCGAGCAGCAGGGTGTGCTGGCGCTGCACTCGGTGCGCACGCTGCTGGTCAAGCAGCAGACGATGCTGGCGAACGCGATGCGTGGGCTGGCGACGGAGTTCGGCCTGGTGGTCGCCAGGGGCGTGCATCGGCTCGATGAACTCGAGGCGCAGGTGCAGGCGGAGGCGAGCATGCCGGCGACGGCGAAGCAGGCCTTCGCCGAACTGCACGGGCACAGTCAAGCCGCCGCCACGCGCATCGCCGGGCTCGAGGCGCAGATCGCCGCGCATGCGCGGCAAGATGCCACCGCCCGCCGCCTGGCAACGATCCCCGGCATCGGCCCGATCACCGCGTCGCTGATCGCGGCGACGGTTGGCGACGCTATCGGTTTGTTCAAGAGCGCTCGGCACTTCGCCGCCTGGCTGGGGCTGGTGCCGCGGCAGCATTCGACCGGTGGCAAGACGCGGCTGGGGCGGATCACCAAGGCGGGCAACAGCGAGATCCGCAGGCTGCTGGTGCTTGGCGCCACCTCTATGGTGTACCGGGCAGGACAGTGGAACAGCGCGGCCGGCGCCTGGCTGCGCGGAGTGCTGGAGCGGCGTCCGGTACGGTTGGCGACGGTGGCGCTGGCGAACAAGATGGCGCGCATCGCCTGGGCGGTGATGACGCGCGGCGAGACCTACCAGGCGAAGGGGCGTGCGCCAGCGGCTGCAGCCGCCGTAGCGTGACGCGCCGGCGCGGCTGGTAGGAGGCGGGCGCAAGCCCGGCGGCTCCGGCAGCAGGCGCTGACTAGCGTGATGGGAAAGGCTGTGATCAAGACAGTCCAGGCGATACCGAAAAAACCCGTGTGCTACGAGCACGCCCCCCAGATTGGTGCCTGGCATGCAAGCGCACACCCATGATGGCCAGCGGCAGGCGCCGCGCAACAGGCCGAACATAAGGGCGCGGCTGACCGGAGTTTCCCAACGCAAATCAGCACACTGCGCAAGGCGCGGTCACCGCAAGCGCCGTGCCATGTCGGAGACCAGTACGGCCTGCGCAACCGTGATCGTCAGCAGCTGGTCGAGCCCGCGACGAAGCCGCATCGTGCGGAGACCGTCGACGCCGACTGCTGACAGGACATGTGCCACGGTGCTCGAACGGGGCAACGGGTGGGTGCTCGCCATGCTCGTCCCGCCCGTAGAAGCGGGCGGGCCTGCGCGTGGCTGCGCTCCCGCCGCTCTGTCGCGCGGCGCCGTTGCCCCGCTCTGCGCGCCATGGCTTTCGGGTGGTGTCGGGGCGAGGAGCGCCCCGACAAGTCGACGCGCGCGCTCGCCGCGCGGCGTCGAACAAGGAGCTGCGTTTTGGTGTTCCAGGCTGAAGAACGTTCGCGTCCGTCTGGCGGCCCACTCGCTGTACGGTCATATTGACCTGCCAAGGGCCGTCCACATAGGGCTGCTAGCACTACTTTGGCACTTCGAAGGCGCGTTGAGAAATTCGACGGTGGCAGTGCGGGCAACGGCAAGGAATCGCTGGCGGAGCGAACAGCTTGGCGACGATGGCACGGCGGATTTCAGGCAGCGAGGGCT
>DASVVG010000081.1:0-25170 GCA_036386655.1 Caulobacteraceae bacterium
ATCCGCTGCAGTCGATGACCGGCGGACCGCCGCACGCCATGCAGATGGGGCAGGAGCCTCCGGTGCAGCAGGACCAGCAGCAGGCGCAGGCGAGCGAGGGCGGCGAGCGCCTGAGCGGCGGCGGCCAGGGTCAGGTGATGCCGAGCGCCGCTCCCCAGAGCGCCAACGAGATGAGCCAGACGGACGCCGGTTTCGGCTCCACGGCGGCCGCCAAGCAGGGCGGCCTCGGCGCCACCCAGACGAGCTACGGCCAGAGCACCCAGCATGACGCCACCGGCGGGCTGGGCGCCCAGAGCGTCAACACCGGCGCGCAGGGCCAGACCGGCGTGCTCGGCAAGTCTCCCGGCCATGACAAGAACATGGCCACTGGCCTGAAAGACCAGAACCAGGGCGGCACGAACGGCGGCGGACTCTGACCTGCGGGGGCGGCCGTTCCCCGGCGGAACGGCCGCCCGCCTAGCCGGTTACCCCAGCAGCACAGGAGCGACCCATGGCTGATCAGGACGACCCGCGCCGCGCCGCTGCGCAGACCGGCGATCGCACGGTCATCGGCGGAGCGCCGGTGGCGGGAGGGGGCACGATGGCCTCCAGCGGCGCCTTCGACACCGTCGGCGGCGGGGACCTCGGCGGACCCGGATCTCGGGACCCGGGCGACGCCACCTCCCACCTCCGGGATCCCGTGGACCAGAATGACGACGGCTCGACAGGACGCGGCGGCGCCGGGGGCTCGCTCGGCGGGCTCGGCGGAGACGACCTCGGCTCCGGCCCTGAAAGCGCCGGTGGTCTCGGTCGCGGCGACCTTGCAGGGACGGGCCATCTCTCCGGCGGCGCGGCTCCGGGCGGGGACAACGAAGGCTCCCGCAGCGGCGGGCTGGGCGGCGCCACAGGGGACCGGATCGGCGGCGGTGGTCTCGCTGCCAGCGACCGCGGCGGCGGCGGAGCGGGGTTCGGCCAGAGCGCCGGCACCGCCCAGCAGGATCAGGGCTTCGGGGCCGCTTCAGGCGGCGGCGAAGGGCCCGGCGGGCTCAACGAGCAGCAGGACGCGCTGCGCGCACAGGCGCAGGCCCAGGGCAGCGGCGACGCCACGGAAGCTCAGGACCTGCAGGACAAGACCCGCGCGCAGTCCGAGCTCGGTAGCGCGAACAACAACGACAATCTGTGAGGACGCATCGTGGCTGAAAACGAGACGAACGACGCCGCGCAGGAGCAGGATCCGGCGCAGGTGGCGGAGAACCAGGAGAGCCCCGCCGGGGAGACCGGCCCCGTCGGGTACGTTCCGTCGGTGATGGAAAGCACCCGCATCCGCATCCAGGGCGGCGGCATGGGCCAGACCGACCTCAATCAGCAGCGCGACCCCACCACCCGCGACAGTTCGGAGAAGTACTGATGGCGCATCAAGGCCAGAACCGCACCCGCGTCCCCGACAAGGACCGCGCGAAGACGCAAGGCCCGAAAACGCAGGAGAAGAACCGCGAGATCGCGACCAAGCGTCCGCAGGATCACGGCACGCAGTAACCCTCAGGCGGAGGCGAGCGCGCTCCGGAACAGCACCGCGCCGTCCGACGAGCCCAACTCGTCTTCGAAGGCGCGGTCGGGGTGGGGCATCATGCCCAGCACGTTCCCGCGCTGGTTCACGATCCCGGCCACTCCACGCACGGAGCCGTTCGGGTCTTCCCGGTAGCGGAAGACCACTCGGCCATCGCCCTCCAGCCGGTCCAGCGTCTCCTCGTCGGCGAAGTAGTTGCCTTCGCCGTTGCCCACGGTCATCCGCGCGGTGCGCTGGTCGCGGTAGCCCGACGTGAATCGCGTCTGCGCATTGACGACATCGAGCTCCACCGGCTTGCACACGTACTTGAGGCGGGCGTTCCGGAGCAGGGCGCCTTCGAGCATTCCGGCCTCGCACAGGATCTGGAACCCGTTGCAGATGCCGACCACCGCCACGCCGCGGTCCGCCGCCGCCTTCACCTCGGGCATCACCGGCGATTGCGCGGCCATGGCGCCGCAGCGCAGGTAGTCGCCATACGAAAAGCCGCCGGGCAGCACGATCAGGTCCGTGCGGTCGGGGAGGGCGGTCTCCTGGTGCCAGACCATGTCGACCTGCGCCCCTGTGGAACGCTCTACGGCGACCTTGCAGTCCCGGTCGCAGTTCGACCCGGGAAACACGACGACGGCGGCTTTCATGACGCCTAATTAGGCTGCGTCGCGCGCCGGCGCCACCGGCGGCCGCGTCCTGTCGTATGTCGCTCACCCGACGTTCATGCTCAAATGTTAGAAGCGGGCTTGTTCCGTTAACCATTGGCGGCTGAACTAGCGCTGCAGCCGAGTCGGGGAAGCCGAGTTGCACATCGTCGAAGGGCCGATCGCCGGCCCGATCATCATCCGCATCGACACGCGCCTCTACGGGGTCGTGACCGGCGACGTCACCGTCCCGCGCGGCGTGCGGCTGGAGCTCGAGGGCGTGGTCACCGGCAACCTGCTGGCGTGTCCGGGCTCGAAGGTGCTGGTCCACGGCGAGGTGCGCGGCCGCCTGTTCAACGAAGGCGCCTCGGTGTCGATCTACGGCGAAGTCGGCAGCGTCCGCGACGCCGACGAGCACCGCTCCTACCTCGCCCCCTGCGCCGTCGTCCGCCATGCGGAAGAGCAGCGCAAGGCCGGCTAGGCCACCTCAACCCGGTAATTCTGGATCACCGTGTTGGCGAGCAGGCGCTCGCACATGGCTTTCACGTCGGCCTCCGCCTGCGCAGGGTCCGAGCCGTCCACGTCGAACTCGATAGTCTTGCCGACGCGCACGCCGCCGACGCCTCCGAAGCCGAGCCCGTGCAGCGCGCCCTCGATGGCCTTGCCCTCGACGTCCAGGACGCCCGGCTTCAGGAAGACGTGGACCTTCGCCCGCATCAGTGCAGCCCGCCCTGGATGACGGTCGGCATCTCCTTCATGATCCCGAGCCGGCGGGCCACCTCGGTGTAGCTCTCGACCACGTTCCCGAGGTCCCGGCGGAAGCGGTCCTTGTCGAGCTTCTCGCTGGAGATGGTGTCCCACAGCCGGCAGCTGTCGGGGCTGATCTCGTCGGCCAGCAGCACGCGGCTGAAGTCGTTCTCCCAGACGCGCCCGTACTCGACCTTGAAGTCCACCAGCGTGATCCCGACGCCGCTGAATAGCCCGGTGAGGAAGTCGTTCACCCGCAGGGTCATGGCCAGAATGTCGTCGATCTCCTGGGTCGTCGCCCAGTTGAACGCGGTGATGTGCTCCTCGGTGACCAGCGGGTCGTTGAGCTTGTCGTCCTTGTAGTAGAACTCGATGATCGAGCGGGGCAGGGCCTGTCCCTCGGGCAGCCCCAGGCGGGTGGACAGCGACCCCGCGGCCACGTTCCGGCACACCACCTCCAGCGGGATGATCTCCACCTCCTTGATCAGCTGCTCGCGCAGGTTCAGGCGGCGGATGAAGTGGTTCTGCACCCCGATCCCGTTCAGGCGGGACATGATGTACTCGCTGATCCGGTTGTTCAGGACGCCCTTGCCCTCGAGCACGGCCTTCTTCTGCGCGTTGAAGGCGGTGGCGTCGTCCTTGAAGTACTGGATCAGGGTGCCGGGCTCGGGCCCCTCGTAGAGGATCTTGGCCTTGCCCTCGTAGATCTTCTTGCGGCGGCTCATCTGGCGCTCCAGCGGGACCGGCTGAACGAAAAACGCGCGCGGGCCTGACAGGCTGCGCGCGGTCCGAGTCGGCCCCGTTGCGGAATATATAGGGGTTCGGACCCTAGCCGATGGGGGTCACCGGCGCAAAGCTCGACCGCCCTCGACCGCGACGCCCGGGGCCACTAAGTCAGGGACGAGCACAGGAGCGCCGCCGAGATGACCACCTTCGACGACCGTGAACGCGCTTTCGAGAGCAAGTACGCCCTCGATCAGGAGCAGGAGTTCAAGGCGATGTCCCGGCGCAACCGCCTGCTCGGACAGTGGGCGGGCGAGAAGCTGGGCAAGTCGGGGGAGGAGCTGGATGCCTACGCGCGCGAAGTGGTGCGGTCCGACTTCCAGGAGGCCGGCGACGAGGACGTCTTCCGGAAGCTCGCCGCCGACCTACAGGGCAAGGTCGGTGACGACGAGATCCGCACCCAGATGGCGCGCTTCCTCCAGGAAGCCCGCGCCAAGGTCGCCGACGACACGGTCGGCCACAACTAGGCGGTCGCCGCCTCCCCGAACACACGGCGGAAGATCGTGTCCACGTGCTTGAGGTGGTAGCCGACATCGAACAGCTCCCCGAGTTCAGCGTCGGACAGGCGCTCCCGCACCTCGGGCTCGGCCTTGAGCAGGTCCAGGAACCGCCCTTCGCCGCGCCAGACCTTCATCGCGTTGCTCTGCACGGCGGCGTAGGCCGCCTCGCGGCTCATGCCCTTTTGCGTCAGCGCCAGCAGCACGCGCTGGCTGTTCACCAAGCCCCCGAGCCGGTCGAGGTTGGCCTGCATGTTCTCGGGGTAGACCACCAGCCGCTCGACGACCCCCGCCAGCCTCCGCAGGGCGAAGTCGAGGTGCGTCGTGGCGTCTGGAGCGATCCCTCGCTCGACCGACGAGTGGCTGATGTCGCGTTCATGCCAGAGCGCCACGTTCTCCAGCGCCGGCACGACTGCCGACCGCACGAGGCGCGCGAGCCCGGTCAGGTTCTCCGTCAGGATGGGGTTGCGCTTGTGCGGCATGGCCGACGAGCCCTTCTGGCCCTTGTCGAACGCCTCCTCGACCTCGAGCACCTCGGTGCGCTGGAGGTGCCGGATCTCCACCGCCAGCCGCTCCACCGACGAGGCCACCACCGCCAGCGCCGCGAAGTACGCGGCGTGTCGGTCGCGCGGGATCACCTGCGTCGCCACCGGCTCAGGCACGAGCCCGAGCTTCTCCGCCACGTGCGCCTCCACCCGCGGATCGACGTTCGCGAACGTCCCCACCGCGCCCGAGATCGTGCAGGTCGCCACCTCGAAGCGCGCCATCGCCAGCCGCTCCTTGGCCCGGACGAACTCGGCGTAGTGGCCGGCCAGCTTCAAGCCGAACGTCGTGGGCTCCGCGTGCACGCCGTGGCTGCGCCCGACGCACGGCGTCAGCCGGTGCTCGAAGGCGCGGCGCTTCAGCGCCGCCAGCACCAGGTCGACGTCCTCGATCAGCATGTCCGCCGCGCGCGTCAGCTGCACCGCCAGGGCGGTGTCGAGTTCGTCCGACGACGTCATGCCCTGGTGCTGGAAGCGCGCCTCTTCGCCCACGATTTCAGAGACGTGCGTCAGGAATGCGATGACGTCGTGCTTCACCTCGCGCTCGATCGCATCGATCCGCTGCGGGTCGAACTCGGCGTCGCGCCCGCGCTCCCACACCGCGACCGCCGCTTCGCGCGGGATCACGCCGATCTCAGCCATCGCGTCGGCGGCGTGCGCCTCGATCTCGAACCAGATCCGGTACTTGGTCTCGTCGGACCAGAGCCGGACCATCTCCGGGCGGGCGTAGCGGGGGATCATGCGCGCGCAGAAGGCCGCCGCGCCGCGGCCTGTCAAGGGAGCCGCTCGCCTCACAGGCGAACCCGGACGTGCCGCGCGGGAACAGCGCTACAATCGCGGCGCGAAGTTCGAGGGAATCCGTGGTGAGACGCCTGCTCCTCCTCGTCGGCGCCGCGGCGCTGCTGGCCGCCCCCGGCGCTCACGGCCAGCCGGAGCCGACCGGCACCACCGGCGCGGGAACCGGCGCGGATCAGACAGTGGACCCGCCCCGCAGCACCGTCACCTTGCAGCCCCGCTCGGCGCCCCCGCCGCCGACCGTCGTGGTGGCCCCCGCGCCCCGCGCCGACCTGCCTCCCGAAGCCTCGCCGGGCCAGTGCTTCGCCCGCGTGGCGCTCCCGCGGCGGACCGAGACGTACCAGGAGCAGGTGCAGGTGCGCCCCGAGCGGCGCGAGACGCGCGTCGTTCCCGCGGGCTACGCCGATGTCGAAGAGCGCGTCCTCGTCACGCCGGAGCGTGTGATCCGCACGAACGTGCCGGCGACGTATCGCACCGTCACTGAGACCATGGTGGTCCGTCCCGCTCGAACGCGCGTGGAGACGATCGCGCCCGAGTATCGCCAGGTCGCCGAGCAGGTGCTCGCCAGCCCGCCCCGCCGCGAGTGGGTCCGCGAGCCGTCGTTCTCGGGCCAGGAGGTCTGGCGTCTGGTCGAGACGCCGCCGCTCTACCGCACCGTGATGCGCAACGTGCTGGTCAGTCCCGCTCGCCGGGCCGAGTTCACTGATCCCGCCGTCACGCGTGAGGTTAGCCGCCGCGTCGTCGATCAGCCCGCCCGGGTCGACGAGCGGGTCGTCCCCGCCGTCTACCGCACGGAGAAACGGCGCAAGCTGGTCACGCCGGAGCGCAGGGAGACCGTGGTTATCGCGGCCGAGTGGCGCATGGTCGAGAAGACCCGTCCCGTCGGTTCCCAGGTGCTCGACTGGCGCGAGGCTCCGTGCGCCAAGGCCGTGACGCCCGACCTGATCCGGCGCGTCCAAGCCGCGCTGACCGCGCAGGGGCACCCTCTCGGTGCTCCCGACGGGGTCTGGGGCGCGCGCACCCGGCAGGCGCTGGACGACTTCCAGCGGGCGCAGGGTCTGCCCCACGGGGCGCTCACCCTGGAGACGCTCAGGGCGCTGAACGTCGGCGCTTGACCCCGCGCCCCATGGCGTCGGAGGAGACGCCGGTCAGCGGCGAGGAGCGTGCATGGAACTGGTGATCGGCGACAAGAACTGGTCCTCCTGGTCCATGCGGCCGTGGCTGGTGCTCAGGCGCGCCGGCGCCGAGTTCACGGAGACGGTCGTGCGGCTGAACCGGCCTGAGTCGCCGGCGAACCTCGCGGTCGCCTCGCCCACGGCTCAGGTGCCGGTGCTGAAGGACGGCGAACTCACCGTCTGGGATTCGCTGGCGATCAGCGAATACGCCGCCGAGCGTTTCCCGCAGGCGCGGCTATGGCCGGAGGACCCTGCTAGACGGGCGCTCGGCCGCGCCGCCGCCGCCGAGATGCACGCCGGCTTCCGCTCCCTGCGGGGCGAGTGCCCGATGGACTTGATCAAGCGCGAGCACAGGACGCTGACTCCGATCACCCAGACGGACGTCAGGCGGGTGGTCCGGCTGTGGGGCGACCTGCGCCGTCGATACCGCGACGGCGGCCCGTTTCTCACGGGCGAGTGGTCGATCGCGGACGCGTTCTTCACACCGGTGGCCACCCGCTTCCGGACCTACGGCATCCTGCCTTCGGATCACGGCGACGACGGCACGGCGGGCGAATACGCGGAGACCCTGTTGCAGCAGCCCGAGTTCCTCGAATGGGAGCGGGCCGCGATCGAGGACGTGGCGCAGGGAGGCTCCGGGGGCGACTACCTCCACACCTGAGGCTCAGAAGAGGCCGAGCGCCTTGAAGCTCGCCACCCCTTCGCGGCCCACCACCAGGTGATCGTGCACCGCGATCTTCAGGCTGCGGCCGGCCTCCACGACCTGCCGCGTCATCTCGATGTCGGCGGGCGAGGGCGTCGGGTCGCCCGAGGGATGGTTGTGGACCAGGATCACCGAGCTCGAGGACAGCTCTAGCGCGCGCCGCATGATCTCGCGCGGGTACACCGGGGCGTGGTCGACGGTGCCCTCGTTCATGTCGACGTCCGCGATGAGCTGGTTCTTCTTGTCGAGGAAGAGCACCCGGAAGTGCTCGCGCGGCTCGTGGGCGAGGGCCACCCGCACGTAGGCCAGCAGCGCCGTCCACGACGAGATCACCGGCCGCCGCCGGACCGACTCCCGCGCCGCCCGCAGCGTCGCCTCGTGCAGCAGCTTCAGGTCCAGCGCCGCCGCCTCGCCGATCCCGTCCACCGCGCGCAGGTCTTCCACACGCGCGGCGAACACCGCCTCGAGGGAGCCGAAGCGCTGGAGCAGCGCCTTCGCCTTGGGCTTCACGTCGCCGCGCGGAAAGGTCCGGAAGAGATAGAGTTCGAGCAGCTCGTAGTCGGGGAGGGCGCCGAGGCCGCCTTCGAGCGCGCGTTCGCGCAGCCGTTCGCGGTGCCCGAGATGGTGCGGCTTCGCCTCCCCCATGCCGCCTTGTCAGGCGGCCGCGGCGGGGTTGTCCAGTCCCGCGGGGGAGGCGGTGAAAATCTCCACCCCGTCTTCGGTGACGCCGACCGAGTGTTCGAACTGCGCCGACAGCGACTTGTCGCGGGTGACCGCGGTCCAGCCGTCGGAGAGCACCTTCACGTCCTTGCGGCCCAGGTTCACCATCGGCTCGATGGTGAAGAACATCCCCGGCTTCAGCTCGGGGCCCGTGCCCGGGGCGCCGAAGTGCAGCACGTTGGGCGAGTCGTGGAACAGCCGGCCCACGCCGTGGCCGCAGAAGTCCTCCACCACCGTCATCCGCTGCGCGCGCACATAGCTCGCGATGGCGTGCCCGATGTCGCCGAAGGTGGCGCCGGGCTTCACCGCCGCGATCCCGCGCTGCAGGCTTTCGTACGTCACGTCGACCAGCCGTTGCGTTTTCGGAGACAGCGGGCCCGCCGCATACATGCGGCTCGTGTCGCCGTGCCAGCCGTCGACGATCACGGTCACGTCGATGTTGGCGATGTCGCCCTCGCGCAGCGGGCGGGGGCCCGGGAAGCCGTGGCAGACGACGTGGTTGGTCGAGATGCAGGTCGAGTAGTTGTAGCCGCGGTAGAAGAGCGTCGCCGGCGTCGCGCCGTGGTCGAGGATGAACTCGCGCGCCAGCCGGTCCAGCTCGTCCGTCAGGACGCCAGGCTTCACGTGCGGGGCGAGCATGTCGAGCACCTCGGCCGCCAGGCGACCCGCGCGGCGCATGCCCTCGAAGTCCTCGGGCTTGTGGAGCCGGATCCGCCCGGTGCGGACGGGCGCCTCCTCCATGACGACGTTCATCGGCATTCCCTCAGCCCGGCCGGTCGCGCCAGGGCACTTGATCGGTGACGCGCACGCCCTGTGGCGAGACCTCGCAACGATAACATAGGACCTCCACGCCGGTTTCGGCAGCCTTAAGCAACCCGGAGGCGTATGCCGGGTCCAGGTCGGCCGCCGTCGCGAAGCGCGAGCAGGCTCGCTGGACCAGGAAAAGGATCACCGCCCGCTCGCCGTTCTCCACCAGGCCGACGAGCTCCCGCAGCTGCGTGCTGGCGCGCTTGGAGACGCAGTCCGGCCATTCCGCCAGGCCCGGGTCCCGGCTGAGCGTCACGCTCTTCACTTCGACCCAGCAGCGCGGGCCGGGCCCGCCCTCCAGCAGGAAGTCGATGCGGCTGGCGGCCCCGTACGCCGCCTCGCGTCGCCGCGAGGCGTACCCGGCCAGTTCGGGGATCAGCCCGTTCGTGAGCGCCTCGTCCGCCAGCTGGTTCGGCCGCATCGTGTTCACGCCCACCAGGCCGTCCTCCGCCTCCACGAGCTCGAGCGTCCATGCGAGCTTGCGCGCCGCGCCAGCCGCGGGCGAGACCCACGCGGGCATTCCCGGCATGTTCAGCCCGAGCATCGCGCCCGGGTTCGGGCAGTGAGCGGTCACCACCGTCCCGTCTTCCAGCTCCACGTCGGCGAAGAAGCGCTTGTACCGCTGGACCAGGCGGCCGCGGCGCAGGGGTGCGGGAAACTGCATGACGCCGCTTGACTAGGGCGGCCCTTTTGGGGACGCCACCACGGAGTTCACGGAGCAGGTGCGTGCGCGATTTCAGGACGAAGATTGCGGCGGCGGCGGCCGTGGCGATGCTGTTCGGGCCTGGGGCCGAGGCCCAGCAGCGGTCCCCTCGCACCGCGACGGTCCAGCAGACCCCCGAGCAGGTCGCCATCGGCCTGCGCGATGCAGCCCGGCGCGGCACCTCGGCCTATCCACTCGTGCAGGAGCTGACGACCCGTTTCGGCCCCCGCCTGGCCGGCACCCCCGCCGAGCACCGCGCCGCCGACTGGCTCGCCGGGCGCTTCCGCCAGCTCGGCTTCGAGAACGTCCGCGTGGAGCAGTTCCCCCTGACGGTCTGGACCCGCGGCTTCGAACGCGCGGAGGTCATAGGCGCGCACCCGCAGCCGCTGACCGTCGTAGGGCTGGGGGGCACCATCCCGACCGGTCCGCAGGGCGTCGAAGGCGAGGTCGCCCTGTTCGAGACGCTGCAGGACCTGACCGACGCCGTCCCCGGCTCGCTGACGGGCAAGATCGCCGTCGTGCTCACCGAAACGCCCCGCACCCAGAGCGGCGCTGGGTACGGCTCCACCTCCGCCGCCCGCTCGCAAGGCCCGACCGTGGCGGCGCAACGCGGGGCGATCGGCTTCCTGCTCCGCTCCCTCGGGACCCACGACCACCGCTTCGCCCACACGGGCGCGACCCGGATCGGCCCCGGCACCATCCCGGCGTTCGCCATGTCCCCGCCGGACGCCGAGCAGCTCCGCCGGCTCGCGGCTCTGGGGCCGGTGCGCGTTCGCCTCTTCTCCACGCCCGGCACGGTCACGCAGGGCCGCTCGCAGAACGTGGTGGGCGAAGTCCGCGGCCGCGAGCGTCCGGAGGAGGTGATCGTCATCGGCGGCCACCTAGATTCCTGGGACCTCGGCACCGGGGCGATCGACGACGGCGCGGGCGTGGCGATCACCACGGCTGCGCTCGACCTGATCCGGCGCCTCCCGCAGCGGCCGCGCCGCACGATCCGCGCCGTCGCCTGGGGCTCCGAAGAGGTCAGCCAGCCGGAGCCGACCCGCGGTCTCGCCGGCGCGCGCTTCTACGCCGACAGCCGCAAGGGCGAGCTCGCCCGCCACGTGATCGCGAGCGAGAGCGACTTCGGCGCGGGCCCGATCTACAGCTTCAGCCTCCCCGCCGGCTGGGCCGACAGCGTCCTGGCCCGCCGCGCGGCCAACGTGCTGGCGCCGCTGGGCGTACTGTTCGATCGTAGCGCCTCGATGGGCGGCGGCCCCGACACGGGACCGCTCGTGCAGGAGGGCGTGCCCACCTTCCGCCTGGCGCAGGACGGCACCGACTACTTCGACGTCCATCACACCGCCGACGACGTCCTCGAGCGGATCGACCCGAAGAACCTGGACCAGAATGTCGCCGCGTGGGCGGCGCTGCTCTGGATGCTGGCCGAGTCCGACGCGGATTTCCGCGCACCGGCGCCCGCTTCGCCCGCCGCCACAGCCCCGTGACGCCCGGCGTCGCCGCCGCCGTCCTGATCGTCGGCGACGAGATCCTCTCGGGCCGGACGCAGGACACCAACCTCGGGACGCTGGCGCGCTTCCTAGGCGTGCGGGGGATCGACGTGGCCGAGGCCCGCGTCGTCGCCGACGTCACGGAGGCGATCGTGGATGCGCTGCGCGAGCTCTGCGGCCGCTACGACTACGTGTTCAGCACCGGCGGCATCGGCCCGACGCACGATGACATCACCGCCGACGCCGTCGCGGAGGCCTTCGAGGTGGAGCTGCGCGAGCACCCTGAGGCGCTGGAGATCCTGCGCGGCCGCTACGGCGACGATCTCAACGATGCGCGCCGCCGCATGGCGCGCATACCTGTCGGCGGGACCCTGATCGCCAACCCGGTCAGCCACGCGCCCGGGTTCCAGATCGGCAACCTGTTCGTCCTGGCCGGCGTGCCAGGGATCATGGCGGGCATGCTGGAAGACGTCGGGCATCGCCTGCAGGGCGCCTCCCCCGTCGTCTCTCGCACCGTCCGCGTCGAGGGGGTGGGGGAGGGCGTGCTCGCCGGGCCGCTGGGCTCTGTCGCAAAGGCGCACCCGGCGCTCTCGCTCGGCAGCTACCCGTTCTTCAGCCCCGAAGGCTTCGGCTCGAACCTGGTGGTCCGCGGCCGCGATGCGGCTGCAGTGGACGCGGCCGTGGCCGAACTGCTCGCGGCCTTCGCCGAAGCCGGCGTCGCCGCTGAGCCGAGCGACAGCTAGAGCTGCGCGCCGATCGCCTCTTCAGGCACCGGGCCGGGCTCGTCGACCTCCCGCGGCTCTCCGCGAGACACCACGACCGCCGCCGCCAGATCGCCGGTGACGTTGACCGTGGTGCGGCACATGTCGAGCAGCCGGTCGACGCCCAGGATCAGGCCGATCCCTTCAGGCGGGACCCCGACCATGCCGAGGATGAGCGCCACCACCGGCAGCGACCCGGCGGGCACGCCCGCAGTCCCGATCCCGCCCAGGATGCAGACCAGCATCACGGTCACCTGCTGCAGCAGGTTCAGCTCGACCCCGAAGAACTGCGCCAGGAACAGCACCGTCACGCCCTCGAAAAGGGCGGTGCCGTTCTGGTTGGCGGTGGCCCCGATGGTGAGCACGAAGCGGGCGATCCGCCGCGGCAGGCCCAGCTCCCGCTCCGCAACCAGCAGCGCGGTCGGCAGCGTCGCGTTGCTCGACGCGGTGGAGAAGGCCACCAGCATCGCCTCCTGCGAGCCGCGGAAGAACGCCACCGGCGACAGTCCGCCGAGGAACCGCACGGCGAGCGAGTAGACCACCACCAGGTGGATCGCGAGGGCGAGCAGCACCACGCCCACGTAGGCGCCGAGCCGCAGCAGCAGGTCCCAGCCGAACAGCGCCGCCAGGTTGAACATCAGGGCGGCCACCGCGATGGGCGCGAAGCGGATCACTAAGTTGATCAGCGCCATCGTGACGTTGAATAGACCCTCGATCGCGCCCTTCAGCATGTCCGCGCCCGGCGCCGCCCGCGCCATCACGAGGCCGATCCCGAAGATCAGCGAGAAGAACATCACCGGCAGGATCTTGTTGTCGGCCGCTGCAGCGAAGACGTTGGTCGGGATGATGTCGAGGAAGGCGGCGACGCCCGCCGGCTGCTCGGCGGCGGTGCCGATGATCCCCGCCGCCCCGCCGGAATTCTGGGCCAACAGGCTCCGCGCCAGCACCGGGTCGACGCCGTCTCCCGGCCGGAAGATGTTGACCAGCGCCAGCCCGATGATCACCGCGATCGTCGAGACCGCCACCGTGAACGCCAGCGTCCGCCAGCCGGTCCTGCCCAGCGCGCCGATGTCTCCCATCTCGGCCACACCGACCGTCAGCGCCGCGAACAGCAGCGGGATCACCAGCATGAACAGCAGCCGCAGGAAGATCTGCGAGATCGGCGTGGTGAAGTAGGTCGTGACCGCCTCGACCCAGGCCGCGTCGGCGCCGGCGGTCATATTGACCAGCAGACCGCCCAGCAGCCCCGCGAGGAACCCGATCAGCATCTGCGTGTGCAGCGGCAGCCTGCGCGCGCGCCCGATCATCTCATGCCCTCGTCCACCGTTCCCGCGTCTTGCGTAGCACGGGCGCGGCCGAGCGCCAGCGGGCGCGCCTGAAAAGCGACGCGCCGCCTGCGGGGCCCCGCTGGCGGCGCGCTCCATACTCCGTCAGCGTCGGATCAACGGCCCTTTTGGCCCGGAGGTCCGTAGTAGCCCTTGTTGATCGACTTGCAGTGGCCCGGCGGGAAGCAGCGCGCGACGGGCTTCTGCGGGTGGCCGTGGCAGCCGTTGTGCACGTGTCCGCCGCCCGAGTAGGAGCCGGCGTTTTTCTTGTGGCCGTAGACGCTGCTGTGGCCGCCGGGATGATTCCCGCCGGTCTTCTGGTGCGGCACGTAGCCATAGTAGTTCGGCGTGCCCTTGGGCTGGGCGCCGGCCCCGGCCGGGGCGAGGACGAGCATGGCGGAAGCCGCCAGGACGCCTGCGATCATCTTCATCGTTGTGGATCCCTCCGTTGAAGAGCGGGCGCGCGTCGTGGCCCCCGCCGCTTCGACAACAGCAGCGACCTACAAAGGTTCAAAGTTCGCGCGTAAGGGGAAAACGAGCCCGCTGACGTGGCTCGACCGTGGCCCCGGGCCTGCGCTAACGGTGCTCGCACGGTCGCGGACGTGGCGGAACTGGTAGACGCAGCGGACTTAAAATCCGCTTCCCGAAAGGGAGTGTGGGTTCGAGTCCCACCGTCCGCACCGACCGCACCCGAAGCCTGCTCTTAGTTCAGCGGCTTCGCGCCTGCGTAGACGGTTCGCCGACCGAGCGAAGCGCGGTCCGCGTCGAGCGCCGTGCAACTCGGGAAGAAGCGCGTGTCCGCGACCTCCACCGACACCACGTAGGTGCGCCCGCCGACGGCGGCGCGAATCCCGTCCGAACCCTCCTCGACGGATATCGGCGCCGTGGCGCTCGTCTCGTATCCGTCGCGGGCGAGGCCGGCGCGGACGACCTGCACCAGGCCGCTGTCGAACACCCGGCCGCGATAGCCGCGCGGCAGGATGCGGCCTTCCGCGTCCGCCCTGAACAGCGCCTCCAGGTCCACCTGGTCGAGATGGCCGTACATGCCTCCCGACGGGAACAGGATGCCGGTCGCCGCGAACCGGTCGCCGCCGAGATGCGAGCACTCCAGCGGCGCGTACGGCGACACGCCGCTCTCGAACAGCCGGAGCGCCTCGCGGTACACGGCGAACCCCCACTTCGCGCAGCAGCGGTCACGCTGGCCGTGGGTGCAGACGGCGAAGGTCGGGGAGCCGCCCTCGTCGATCGGCCCCCGCGCCGAGAGCGCCTCCAGCAGCGCCGGCAAGGCTTCCGCCGCAGCCGTGGCGTCACGGCGGTGGACGCGCACGGGGGAGGGGGCGCCGTCGCGCGGGTTGTAGAGGCGGGTCACCACGCCCCTCCGGCGCGCCTCTGCGACGGCGTCCAGCTCCGCCGCGGTAGCCCAGCCGGTGTTCATCTCCTTCTCGCCCCAGAACCGCTTCGGCGCGGGCACGAGCACGTACGCGTCGCCTCGCACGCCGGTGCCGGCGAGCACGGCGTCCTGCGCCTGCGCGACGCGCGAGCAGAAGTTCACGCCGTTCGCTCGGGTGCGAGCACGAAGACTCCGCGCGCGAGCATCTCGCGCACGAACGCCGAGGCGTCCGGTCCGGCGGCCGTTTCGAACTCCGCGAACGCCACGGGTCCGCCGACGATCATCCCCACGGGGCGGCGCAGGTCGGCGGCCAGCGTGTACTCCACGCCGCGATGGCTGAGCACGAACGCGCCAGGACGGTCCGCCGCCCGCAAGTGCGCCGGGCCGTCGGCGAGCGCCAGGCGCAGGTCGCTCGCGTACGGCTCTCCCTCGGCGCCCAAGAAGGGGAACGATAGCGTCGGTCTCTGCGGGATCGACGCGGCCACGTGGCGCCGGTAGCGGCGGGCCAGGTCCTCGGCAGCGTGGGCGCCGGTCGCTGTGGCCAGCAGCACTCGAATCCGGGCTCCCAGCGTCTCGTCGTCGCTTTCGAGCGGCAGGTCCGTTCGGGCGAGCACGTCCGACAGCGCGTCGTCGGCCAGCCAGTGCAGGAAGTCCGAGCCCGTCTTCCGCGTCACGCCGATGGTGAGGTGCAGTGTCGGCTCGCCCGTCCCGACGGCCGCGTGCCAGTAGCCCCGGGGCAGGTAGAGCATGTCGCCCGGCTCGAGCACGATCTCCTCGATCGGCGCCTCAGGCTTGCGGTGCTCGGCATGACGGTCGCGGTACGACGGGTGCTCGCGCGTGAAGCCGTAGAAGGCCCAGCGCTTGCGCCCCTGGACCTGCACCACGAACAGGTCGTGGTCGTCCCAGTGGACGTCGAAGCCCTGCGAGCAACCCCAGCAGGCGTAGAGGTTGGCCTGGCAGGAGGCGATCAGCTCGCCGGAGAGCCCCGCACAGAGGCGCTGCAGCGGCGGGCTGAGTTCGTTCGCCGCGTCCAGCACCAACGTGGCCCCGTCGCGCAGCTTCTCGTTCATCGCGGCGGGGTCGAGGTCCTGCAACACGCGCCCGCGGCGCGTGCGGCGCTCCTTGAACACGCCCTTGGAGGCGTCGGCCCCGGAGAGTTCGAGCCGGAGCCTCGGCGGGTGCAGCCGATGCTGGGCCAGCGCATGGTTCAGACGCGGCCAGTCGAACAGCGCCTCGGCTGCCCCCTGCGGCAGCCGCCGCCGGTACGGGCCCTTGCCCTGGGCGTGTTCGAGGAAGTCGGGGAGGGCGTCGGCGCCGACCAGCGCCGCCAGGTGCTCGAGCGGAGGCTCAGGAGTCCTGCTGGTCTCCGTCCTCGCCGTCGGTTCCGTCGGAGTCGCTCCCGTCGTCGCCGCTGTCGCCGTCGTCGCCCTCATCCCCGTCGGTCCCGTCGCTGTCATGCGGGTCGGCTGCGAGCGTGCGCACCGTAGGGTCGGCGGGTTCGTCGATCGAGTAGAGAAGCGATCTCGGTTCGTCCCTCATCGTCAGCCTCCTCGTGAGCCGGGCCGAACGCTTAGCACCGTCGGCGCGGGCGTGTCATAGCGTTCTGCGCCCGGAGGTCCTGATGGCGGAACGACCGCGTCACCTGATCACCCTGCTCCTTCCGCTGTACGACCCTGACGGCCGCGCCTTCCCGCCGGATCATTACGCGCGTGTGCGCACCGAGCTCACCGAGTGCTTCGGCGGCCTCACCGCCTTCACGCGCGTGCCGGCCGAGGGTCTCTGGCGCGACGAGGGCCGCACCGAGCGCGACGACATCGTGGTTCTCGAGGTCATGGTCGACGAGCTCGACCGCGACTGGTGGGCGGCCTACCGCCGTGACCTAGAAGCCCGCTTCCGCCAGGACGCGATCGTCGTCCGCGCCCAGCTGTTCGAGCCGCTCTAGCCCGCTGCTTGACAGCGCGACGAGGCACGAACCAGTGTCCGCCCGCCTTCAGGAGAGCCCGATGTCCGAAGCCGCCGCCGCGCCGCCGCCCGCGCGCTCGTCCGCCGAGCTCATCGGCCGCACGCCGATGATCGAGGTGACGCGGATCGACACCGGTCCCTGCCGCCTGTTCCTCAAGCTGGAGAGCTGGAACCCGGGCGGCTCCATCAAGGACCGCATCGCCGTGTCGATGATCGACGCGGCCGAGCGGGAAGGCTGGCTCAAGCCCGGCGGCACCATCGTCGAGGCCACCGCCGGGAACACCGGCCTGGCGCTGGCGCAGGTCGGCGTGCCCAAGGGCTACAAGGTGCTGTTGGTCATCCCCGACAAGATGGCCAAGGAGAAGATCCAGCACCTGCGCGCCATGGGCGTCGACGTGCGCCTGACCCGCTCGGACGTGCCCAAGGGCCACCCCGAGTACTACATGGACCTGGCGGAGACGCTGTCGCAGCAGATCCCCGGCGGCTTCTACGTCAACCAGTTCGGAAACCCGGCGAACCCGCTCGCCCACGAGCAGAGCACCGGCCCGGAGATCTGGCAGCAGCTCGACGGGCAGGTCGACGCCGTGGTCGCGGGCGTCGGCTCCGGCGGCACGATCACGGGCGTGGGCAGGTACCTCAAGCGCCAGAACCCGGACGTCGAAGTGGTGCTCGCCGACCCCGTGGGCTCGGTTCTCGCGGGCATGGCCACGACGGGCCAGCCGAGCGCTAAAGGCAGCTACACCGTCGAAGGCATCGGTCAGGACTTCGTACCCGACAACGCGGATCTCGCGCTGGTCGACCGCGCCTATTCAATCCCCGACCGGGAGGCGATCGCCACCGTCCGCGAGCTGCTGCTGAAGGAAGGCGTCCTGGCGGGCTCCTCGTCCGGCACGCTGGTGGCCGCCGCCCTGCGCTGGTGCCGTGAGCAGACGCAGCCCAGGACGATCGTCACCTTCGTCTGCGACACCGGGGCCAAGTACCTGTCGAAGGTCTACAACGACAGCTGGCTCGCCGATCAGGGGCTCGCCGACCGGCCCATGCACGGGGACCTCTCCGACCTGATCACCCGCAAGTTCTCCGAAGGCGGCGCGGTCACCGTCGGGCCCGACGACACGCTGCTCACCGCCTACAACCGGATGCGCTCCGCCGACATCTCGCAGCTGCCCGTAATGCAGGGCGATCGTCTCGTCGGCATCCTCGACGACAGCGACATCGTCCATGTTCTCGACAGCGACGAGCTCAGCCGGGAGGAGCGCTTCGCCCGCCCGGTGAAGAGCGCCATGGCCACCCAGCTCGACACCCTGCAGGTGAACGACGGCCTCGACGCGCTGATCCCGATCTTCGAGCACGACCGCGTCGCCATCGTTCTGGACGGCGAGGAGTTCGTGGGCCTGATCACGCGTGTGGACCTGATCAACTACCTGCGCCTGCACCCGGAAGGGCGGAACTCGCAGATGGCCGCTCCCGCCGAGGTCCCTGCAGGCGCCTCCGCCGGCTGACGCGCTTGCCCGCGGCGGGCGCGGTCGCTACGCCGCGCGCATGACCGACCACCGCCTGCCGAACCGCCTCGGCTTCTCCACGCGCGCGATCCACGCCGGCCAGGCGCCCGACCCCACCACCGGGGCGGTGATGACGCCGATCTACGCCACCTCCACCTACGCCCAGGCCAGCCCCGGCGTGCACAAGGGCTTCGTCTACGCGCGGGGCCACAACCCCACCCGGATGGCGTTCGAAGCCTGCGTGGCGGACCTGGAGAGCGGCACGGCCGGCTTCGCCTTCGGCTCCGGCATGGCGGCGACCGCCACGGTGCTCGAGCTGCTGTCGGCCGGCGACCACGTGCTCGCGATGGACGACCTCTACGGCGGGACCTACCGGCTGTTCGAGCGTGTGCGCCGTCGCTCCGCCGGCTTAGCGTTCGACTACGCCGACCTGCGCGATCCCGCCGCGATCGAGGCGGCGCTCCGGCCCGAGACGAAAATGATCTGGGTGGAGAGCCCCACCAATCCGACGCTGCGCCTGGTCGACCTGGAAGCTGTGGCCGCCGTAGCCCGCCCGCGCGGGATCATCGTCGTCGCCGACAACACCTTCGCCAGCCCCTGGGTGCAGCGCCCGCTGGAGCTCGGCGCAGACATCGTCATCCACTCGGTGACCAAGTACCTGAACGGCCACTCCGACATCATCGGCGGCGTCGCCGTGGTCGGCGAGAACCGCGACATCGCCGACCAGCTCAAGTTCCTGCAGAACTCCGTCGGCGGCATCCTCTCGCCGTTCGACAGCTTCCTGGCGCTGCGCGGCCTGAAGACGCTGGCGCTACGAATGGAACGCCACTGCGAGAACGGTCTCGCCGTCGCCCGCTGGCTGGAGGCCCGCCAAGACGTCGCGCAGGTGATCTACCCGGGCCTGCCGAGCCACCCTCAACACGAGTTGGCGAAACGCCAGATGCGCGGCTTCGGCGGCATGGTCACCGCCATCCTCGATCGCGACCTCGAAGGCACCCGGCGCGTTCTGGAGCGCTGCCGCATCTTCACCCTGGCCGAGAGCCTCGGCGGCGTGGAGAGCCTGATCGAACACCCCGCGATCATGACCCACGCCTCGGTCCCGCCCGAGCAGCGCGCCGCCCTCGGAATAAACGACGGCCTGATCCGCCTCTCCGTCGGCGTCGAGGACGCCGAGGACCTGATCGCGGACCTTGAGCAGGCGTTCGGGGCCTAGGCCGCCTACATTGCGCTGATGGACACCACGACGCTCACCCAACTGGGACGCCCCGGCGACGCTCCTGCCTCCCCGGAGGAGGCAGTCCTGGAGCGGGTGCCGAACCCCCACAAGGGGACACTCTACCTGACGCGGTTCGTGGCGCCGGAGTTCACGTCCTTATGCCCGGTGACGGGGCAGCCCGACTTCGCGCATCTGGTGATCGACTACGCGCCGGGCGACTGGCTCATCGAGTCCAAATCGCTGAAGCTGTTCCTGGCCTCGTTCCGCAACCACGGCGCCTTCCACGAAGACTGCACCGTCGCCGTCGGCAAGCGCTTCGTCGAGGCGGCCGCGCCGGTGTGGCTGCGCATCGGGGGCTACTGGTACCCGCGCGGCGGAATCCCGATCGACGTGTTCTGGCAGACGGGCGCCGCGCCCGAAGGGCTCTGGGTTCCCGATCAGGGCGTGCAGCCCTATCGCGGGCGAGGCTGAGAGCGCTCGGCGCCCGCGCGTCAGGGGCATATGCCCCCGACGCTCAGGCGGTGTTCAGCGGGCGGGCGCGAGCTCGGCGGTCTTGCCGGCCTGAAGGCCTTTGCCGAAGTGGACACGGTACCGGAAGGTGCGCCCCTCCGGCGAGGTGCGGTCCGTGGCGGCGACCCGCGCCTTCTCCAAGGTCATTTCGGCGGCTTCCGCGAAGCCGAGGCCCGCGGGCGTTTCAGCCGTCGATTCACAGCTGAGGGCGCCCCACTTGTCGGGCGTGCAGGTCACGTCGACCGTGGCGTTCTTGATCCCGGCTTGCTTCGCGGCCGCCGGGAAGAAGCGATCCAGGTGCGTCCCGAGCGGCTTGCGGTCCCACGTGAGGCGCTGGGCCGTCATGTTCGGCGCCTCCGCGGCGGCGGCACCGGCGGTCAGGAGCAGCAGAGCCCCGGCCAACACGAAGTTCTTCATCTCAAACCCCTTCAAATCAGGTGCCTGAAGGTACGCCTAGCTGTGACAACCAGGGGTTAAATCTTGGAAATGTGGACAAGGTTTAATCGGGCGGTGTCCATCGGCTGACGAGCGCTTCCAGCTCCGGCCGCGGCCGCTCGAGGGGCGCGGCGGCGGGCGTGCCCACCATCAGAAAGCCCGCCACGCGCTCCCCCGCCGCCAGGCCCAGCAGCGCCGCGGCCGCCGGGTCGTAGCTGTACCAGTCGGTGATCCAGTTGCCGCCGAAGCCCAGCGCCGTCGCTGCCGTCAGCAGGTTCATGCAGACGGCGCCGGCCGACAGCTCCTGCTCCCACTCCGGGATCTTGTGACCGGGCGTCACCCGCGAGACGACCACCACCGCCAGCGGGGCAGGGGCCACCTTGCCGAGCTTCGTCGCCGCCGTCTCGCGGTCCGGTCGGGCCCGGGCGATGTCGTAGAGAGCCTCGACGAAGCTCGCCTTGCCCGCACCCTCCAGGACGATGAACCGCCACGGGAAGAGCTTGCCGTGGTCGGGCACGCGCGCCGCCAGCCTGAGCAGGGTCTGCAGCTGCTCAGGATCCGGCCCAGGAGCCTCCAGCCCGGACGCGGAGGCGGACCGCCGGCGGGAGAGGAAGGCGACGGTCTCGGGGGAGCGGGCGACCGGCAGCGGCTCGCCGAACTCGGGCGGGGGGTTCACGCTCATGTCCGCAGACCTATAAACGCGGCCCCGGATCGGAAAGAGCCTGATGCCCGACGCCCCGCCGCCCGCCTGGCTGAAACCTCACGGCGCACCGTGGCGGGACCACGGCGGCGAGCAGGTCTTCGACAACCCGTGGATGACCGTAACGCGCCACGACGCGACGGCGCCCACCGGCCGGCCCGCCGTCTACGGCAAGATCCACTTCAAGAACCTGGCCCTGGCGGTCCTGCCCCTGCACGAGGACGGCACCGTCACGTTGGTGGGCCAGCACCGCTTCGCGATGATGGACTACGTGTGGGAGATCCCCGAAGGCGGCGGACCGCTGGAGGTGGAGCCGCTGGAGAGCATCCGGCGCGAGCTGCGCGAGGAGGCCGGACTCGAGGCCACCGACTGGCGCGAGGTGCTCCGCTTCCAGATCTCCAACTCTTTGACCGACGAGCGTGGGATGGCCTGGATCGCGACCGGCCTAACGGCCGTTCCAGCGGAGCCCGACGCCACCGAGGCCATCACGGTTGCGCGCGTGCCCTTCCGGGAGGCGCTGGACGCCGTCGTGAACGGCTGGATCGAGGACGCCATGACCGTGGCGACCGTGTTGCGCGCCTACCATATGGCCCGGGAGGGCGAGTTGCCCGCGCCTTTGGCCCGGCTCATGCTGGGAGAGGACCGCACAGGAGCCTGAACCATGCCGCAGCTCGAGGTGGTCGATCCCTCCGCCACGCCGCCGGTGTGGGCCGCCCTCCGCTCCGAGGCGGAGCGCGCCGCGGCCCGCGAGCCGGCCCTGGCGTCGCTGCTCTACGCCGCCGTGCTCTCCCATGGCCTGCTGGTGGACGCGCTGGCCTATCAGCTGGCGCGCAAGCTCGGCGACGGGGAGATCAGCGCCATGACGGTGCGCTCGATCTGCTGGGAGGCCTTCTACGGCGACCCCGAATCGATGACGAAGGTGGAGGCGGACCTCCGCGCCGTCTTCGAGCGCGACCCTGCCTGCAAGGGCTACCTGCAGCCCTTCCTGTATTTCAAAGGCTTCCAGGCGCTGCAGACGCACCGGGTGGCCCACTGGTTGTGGAACCAGGGCCGGGAGACCCTCGCGTTCCACCTGCAGAGCCGGATGAGCGAGCTGTTCCAGGTCGACATCCACCCCGCCGCCCGCGTGGGCTCGGGCGTCTTCTTCGACCACGGCACCGGGATCGTCGTGGGGGAAACGGCGGTGATCGGCGATGACGTCTCCATGCTCCACGGGGTGACCCTCGGCGGCACGGGCGCGCAACGCGGCGATCGGCACCCGAAGATCGGCCGTGGCGTCCTGCTCGGGGCCGGCGCGAAGGTTCTCGGCGCCATTGAGATCGGCGACTACGCCAAGGTCGCCTCGGGATCGGTGGTGCTGCGTCCGGTGCCGCCCGGCTGCACGGCCGCCGGCGTTCCGGCCCGGCTGGTCAACTGCCCCACGGGGGAGGAGCCCGCCCGCACCATGGATCACACGCTGGCCGCCGAGGTGTACGACTACGTGATCTGACCGGCCGTCCTGCGGATTGCCCCGGGGGCGGAAATCGTTAGGTTCGCGGCCTGTCCGGACCCGTTCGTCCGCCTCTCATCCGAGCCCTCGCCCGTGCAAGACAACGACATCCAGCGCATCGAGGCGCACCTGAAGCGCACCTTCGGCAACGCCCAGATCGCGTTGAAAAAGCGGCCGAAACAGAAGGACTCCTGCGAGGTCTACGTCGGCGAGGAGTTCGTCGGCGTCGTCTTCCAGGACGAGGACGAGGACGGCTCGTTCATGTTCGAGATGGCCATCCTCGCCGAGGACCTGACCTGAGGGCAGGGGCCTCCCCGCGCAGCGGAGAGGCCCTCCGCGCCTAGAGCACGCCCAGCATGCTGGCCACCAGCGGGTGGCGCACGATGTCGACGTCCTTCAGCCGCACCACCGACACGTCCGACAGCGCCTCGAAGCGGTCGGCCACGTCGGCCAGTCCGCTCATGCCCGCCAGCAGGTCCGACTGGTTGGGGTCGCCGGTCACCACCATGGTCGAGTGCCAGCCCAGCCGCGTCAGCAGCATCTTGAGTTGGCCGTAGGTGCAGTTCTGCGCCTCGTCGATGACGACGAAGGCGTTGTTGAGCGTGCGGCCGCGCATGTACCCGACCGGCGCGATCTCGATCAGCCCCTCGGCCATGAGCGCCTTCACCCGCTTCATCGACAGCCGGTCCGACAGGGCGTCGTAGAGCGGCCGCAGGTAGGGCGCGAGCTTGTCCTCCATGTCGCCCGGCAGGAAGCCCAGGGATTCGCCGGCCTCGATCGCCGGGCGCGAGAGCACGATGCGACCCACCTTGCCGGCTTCCAGCGCCTCCACCGCCTTGGCGATGGCGATGTAGGTCTTGCCGGTGCCGGCGGGGCCCAGCGCCAGGACGAGGTTCTTCTGGTCGATGGCGGAGAGCAGCTCCGCCTGGCCCACCGACTTGGCCTTGATCGTCTTCAGGTAGCCCTGCTCGCGACCCTCCTCGTGCCCGCCGAGCGGAGACCAGGCGCGATCCAGCGGCAGCCGACGGACTTTGCCGCCGTCGTCATGGAACTGGGCGACGTCGAACTCGCCCTCACGCATCATCCGCTTCAGCGCACGCTTGGTCATCGTGGGAGCCTCCTCAGGGGGCAAGAAAAAGGGCGAGTCCGGCATGCCGGCTCGCCCTTGGTTCGCTGGGGTGTGATGCGGAGTCGCTCCGGGACCGGGGCGAGGCGCCCCAGGCTCTGGAACCGATCTGCGCGGCGGACCGTGGTCCCGCCGAGACGCCGAACGCGACAATGCGAACTCCGCCCTGATGCCGGGTACGAAACCGTCCCGGCGCCTCGATGCGCTGCAACCCTCAGGCCGCCCCGAATCGACCCCTACAGAATGATTGTACCGGCCTTTCGGAGTGGTTAATCGAAGTGTCACCGATCAGTCGTGGATAACCCTGATGAACGTGTTCAACTTGGGCGGCGCAAGTCCTCGCCTGCCCGGTGAGGGCGAATACTGGATTGCGCCGAATGCGATGGTTATCGGGAACGTCGAGCTGAAGCAGAACGCCAGCATCTGGTTCGGGGCGGTGCTTCGAGGCGACAACGATCCCATCGTCGTCGGCGAGAACAGCAACGTCCAGGACTTGAGCGTGCTCCATACCGACGAGGGCGTCCCCCTGACGATCGGGGCGAACGTGACCATCGGACACAAGGTCATGCTCCACGGCTGCACGATCGGCGACGACAGCCTGATCGGCATCGGCTCCGTGGTGCTGAACCGCGCCATGATCGGGCGCGGCTGCATCGTCGGCGCGAACAGCCTGATCACTGAAGGGAAGAGCTTCCCCGACGACAGCCTGATCGTCGGATCCCCGGCGCGGGTGGTGCGGGAGTTGCGGGAGGAGGAGAGGGCGCTGCTGAAGGCCTCCGCTCTGCATTATGTGGAGAACTGGCGCCGCTACGCGCGCGACCTGCGGCCCGCCGCCGGGAGTTAACGCCCCGCTCACCACGTGGCCTCGGACTTGCTCCCCGCTCCCTCGACTCAACGGGAGCTGTCCCATGTCCGCACACTACAAGCGTTACCTCTCCATCCTGGCGGGCACGATCGTGCTCGCCTTCGCCGGGGCCGCGGCCGCCGGCGAATGCTGCAAGCCGAAGCCGCCCTGCTGCGCGCCGAAGCCCCCCAAGCCGCCGAAGCCGCCCTGCTGCGCGCCGAAGCCCCCGGCTCCGCCGAAATTCCCCAACCTCAACGTCAACGTCGTGGTCAACGCCACGGCGAAGGCCGAGGCCACCGCGAGCGCCCGCTCTGAAGGCGGCGGCGACGTCTTCTTCGGCGGCGGCGGCTCGAACATCATCGCCACGCCGGGCTTCCCGGTGATCCAGGCGCTGAACGTCGGCCACCAGGCCCGCAAGGCGATCACCGAGACCCGCAAGGTCACCAAGAAGGTGTTCATCCGCGCCGTCTGCATCGACGACCGCGGCGGCGCCCACGGCGCTTCGCAGCTCTTCCCTGAGAAGGACGTCCGTGACGGCTTCCGCGGCGAGATCTACCGCTGCGTCGCCGGCTCGAAGCTGCAGGTCACCTACGGCGAGACGGAAGCGCACGGCGAAAGCCTGGCCTGCTCCAAGGGCGAAGCCCTCTGGTACGGCGAAGAGAAGCTCGAGTGCCGGGCTCAGACCGCCCAGCGCAACTGCTTCGAGCGTTCGCTGCTCCGCCGCTTCGGCACGGGCGAGAAGCTGGTGCTGATCAGCAAGTCCGAGACCTACA
>DASVVG010000082.1:0-19216 GCA_036386655.1 Caulobacteraceae bacterium
CGCGCACCCAGGCGCTGTCGGTCTCCTTCAGCCGCCGCTCCATGTTCGGGATCACCCCCTCGAACACCTTGGTGGTGGCGTAGCGGCGCGCGCCGTCGTCGTAGCTGAACTTGATCTTCTCGCCGCCGGTGCCGAACAGGATGACCTTGCGCGCCTGCTCGGGCAGCTCGCGCCACGGCTTGTCCATGCTGAAGCCGTAGTGGCGGGACAGCGCCTGCAGCGTCTGGGTGTAAAAGGGCGAGGGGCTGCGGGCCCAGGGCGCGACCGCGCCCTTGTGCAGGGTCTTGTCCGGATCGGGCACGACCATGTTCACGTCGACCTTCAGCTTCACGCCGAGGCCGTCGCAGACGGGGCAGGCGCCCTGCGGGCTGTTGAACGAGAACAGCCGCGGCTCGATCTCGCTGATGGTGAACCCGGAGACGGGGCAGGCGAAGCGCTCCGAAAACAGGATCCGGCGCGGCGTCTTCTCGCCCTCGGCGACGTCGGCGAACTCGGCGACGGCGATGCCGTCGGCAAGGCGCAGCGCGTTCTCGAGGCTGTCGGAGAGGCGGCTCTCGATGCCCTCCTTCACCACCACGCGGTCCACCACAACCTCGATGTCGTGCTTGAACTTCTTGTCGAGCGTCGGCGCGTCCTCGATGGCGTACATCTCGCCGTTGATGCGGACGCGCTGGAAGCCCTGCTTCTGCCAGTCGGCCAACTCCTTGCGGAACTCGCCCTTGCGGCCGACGACGGCCGGGGCGAGCAGGAACAGGCGCGTCCCGTCGGGCAGCGCCATGATCTTGTCGACCATCTGGGTGACGGTCTGGCTCTCGATCGGCAGGCCCGTGGCGGGCGAGTAGGGGACGCCCACACGCGCCCACAGCAGGCGCATGTAGTCGTGGATTTCCGTCACCGTGCCGACCGTCGAGCGCGGGTTCTTGGAGGTCGTCTTCTGCTCGATCGAGATCGCCGGGCTGAGGCCCTCGATCAGGTCGACGTCCGGCTTGCCCATCAGCTCGAGGAACTGGCGGGCGTAGGCCGAGAGGCTCTCGACGTAGCGGCGCTGGCCCTCGGCGTAGATGGTGTCGAAGGCGAGGGAGCTCTTGCCCGAGCCGGAGAGGCCGGTGAGCACGACGAGCTGGCCCCGCGGGATGTCGACGTCGACGCCCTTGAGGTTGTGCTCGCGCGCGCCGCGCACGCGTATGGACGACGTCTGGTCGCTCATGCCCTGTCTTCTAACTCGGGAGGCCCCCGCCGGTTCGGCGAACCGGATGAGATAGGAAGTCGACTCTCCGACGTGGAGGGAACAATACCGGAACATCGCCTGCGCGACAAACCGGCCCGCCCGGAGGCGGGGCCGAATGTCCTCGGGGCGATGTGGAGACACTCTGACCGTCGAAACGGGTGAATTGATCGCGGGGGGAACCGCTCCGGCGGCTACGGCGGACACGACGAGCGCGGGCTGCCGAGGGGGCGGCGGAGAGGCGGGGAAGGGGAGTGACGACAATTTCACGCCCCATTGTACGGCCGACCCGGGAGGGGTGGACGAGGCGTGTCGCCGATCTCGCGGTTTGTCCCCGGTTGTCCCGCCGTGTCTCGTCCCCGGAGACAGCTCCAGGGGGGTACGATTGCGACTTCGGCGAGCGGTGCTTGTCATGGCGAGGGTCGCCGCGTAGCTGAGGCGCGATGAGCGAACCCCACGAGCCGGAGCCGCGGAGCGACAGGCGCGGGCTGCTGATCGCCGCCGCCGGCGCGTTGATCGCGGTGGTCGTGGGCACCAGCGTCGCAATGTGGCTGTTCCGGAGCGACCCCGGCGACGACACGCCGCCGCCGGCCTCCGAGGGCGGGCTGAAGGTCGAGCTGACGCAGGTGGACGCGGCGGAGATCGATCCCTCGCGGGAGCTGCGCTGCTTCGTCGACGGGAAGCTGGTGGGCGAGCTGACGCTGGAGCAGTGCGCGCGGCGCAACGGAGTGGCCGCGCAGGCTCTCGACGTCGGCACCGACGCCAGCGGCGCTCTGGCCGCGGTGGTCTCCGCCGCGCCGCCCGTGAACACCGAACCCCTCGGCGCGGGGATCGTCGACGGCGCCCCGACGCCCACGGTGGCGCTGACGCCGCCGCCGCCGCCCTCGTCGGTGGATCCGACGGGCGCCTGCGTGCGGCACGTCGGCGGCGAGTGGCGCGAACTCGGGCAGGCGGTCGCGCTCGACACCTGCGTGCAGTTGCTGTTCGCCGGGCGCTGCGAGGAGCCGGGCGGCGCGCAGTACGGGCGCTGGAACGGCCAAGCGCTGAGGCTAGTGCCCGGCCGGGTGGAGATCGCCCCCGACGGGGCGACGTTCAGGATGCTGGCGCGACAGGACCCGCAGACGTGCATGATCCCATGAGGCGGGGCGTTCTGATCGCTGTGGCGGCGGCGGCCCTGGCGGCGAGCGCCTGCCAGGACAATCGGGTGAAGGCGCCGACGGAGCGGGCGGCGTGCTGGCACATGGTGCCGCAGGCGGCCGAAGCGCCGCCGAAGTTCAACCGGTTGCCGGGGCACTACGCCAGCCTGGAGTACTGCGCGGCGGGGCTCGAACTGATCCGCCGGCAGGGCGCGCGGGCGACGGTCACCGGCGCCTACCAGGGCCAGTTCATCTTCGTGGAGCGGCGTGGACTGTTCGCCGGGAAGACGTTGACCGGCGCGCGCTACCTCGCGCTGGTGCGGACGAGCGACGGGCGCCTGGCGATACCGGGGGCCATCCCGCCGCCGCCGCCGCCGGGCATGAGCACCGGAACCTAACGAGAACATCGATTGCAGCGGCGCCGGCCGCCCGTTAGGGTGGCGGCGCGAAAGGCGAGGCGAACATGGCGGGCAGCGTCAACAAGGTCATTCTGGTCGGCAACCTCGGGAAGGACCCGGAGGTGCGTGCGTTCGGGCAGTCGGGCGACCGCAAGGCGTCGTTCACGATGGCGACGTCAGAGACCTGGCGCGACAAGAGTAGCGGCGAGCGTCGCGAGAAGACGCAGTGGCACAACATCGTCGTGATGAACGAGAACATCGTGAAGGTCTGCGAGAACTACCTTCGCAAGGGCTCGAAGGTGTACGTCGAGGGCCAGCTCGAGCACCGGAAGTACACGGACAACCAGGGCCAGGAAAAGTACATCACCGAGGTGGTGGTCAGCCGCTTCAAGGGCGAGCTGACGATGCTGGACGGCCGCAATGACCGGGAAAGCGCCGGCTCGGGCGACGAGCACTTCGGCGGCGGCGAGAGCTCCGGCCGCGGCGGCGGCTTCGGCCAGGGCGCGGCCAGCCGCGGCTCGGGGCCGCGCGAGAACTTCCCGGCCGACCTGGACGACGAGATCCCGTTCTAAGGCTGCGTCCTCCGGCCTCGCTGGCGAGGGACATGGCCGCGGGCTAAGGCACGCGCGTGTTCGCGGACCAGCCGCCCCCCACCGTAGAGGAAGTCGTCGTCCGCGCCGCTGCTCTGCCGCCGCGGGCGGGCGACGCCGCCTTCTCGCGCGCCGAGGTGGAGGCGAGGACGCTCGCCGACGCCGCGCGCGTCGACGAGGCGCTGAAGCAGACGCCGGGCGTCTCGCTCTTCCGCCGCAACAGCAGCCTCGCCGCCAATCCGACGACGCAGGGCGTGAGCCTGCGCTCGCTGGCGCCCTCCGGGGCGGGACGGGCGTTGGTGACCCTCGACGGCGTGCCGCTGAACGACCCGTTCGGCGGCTGGGTGATCTGGTCCCAGGTCCAGCCGGAGGCGCTCGGGCGCGCGACGATCGTGCGCGGCGCCGGCGCGGGGCCTTACGGCGCGGGCGCGCTGACGGGCGTCGTGGCGCTCGAGAGCGTGAACGAGCGCGGCGGGACTGTTCGCGGCGACATCTCCCTCGGCGAGCCCGGCGCCGGGCGGGCGACGGGTGTTGCGCAGGCGGGCGGGGACGGGCTCTCCGTCCTGCTGACGGCGGGCGGAGAGCGCAGCGACGGCTATGTGCCGGTGCGCGAGAGGGATCGGGGCGCCGCGGACACGCCGCTGTTCCTGCGAACCGCCGCCGCCTCGGCGCGGGTCTCGGTTCCTGTGGGATCCGCGCTGCTGAGCGGCCGACTGGGCGCGTACGAAGAGGAGCGCGGCGCGGGCCTCGCCGGGGCGGAGTCGCGCGTACGCGGGACGACCGGCTCGCTCGCGCTGACGCGGCAGCCGGTGCGAGGGGCGCGCGGGTGGCGCCTGCAGGCGTGGACCCACCGCAGCGACCTGATGAACAGCTCCGTCGCGGTGGCGGCCGAGCGCTCCGGCACGACGCCGGCCAACCGGCAGTACGAGACGCCCGCGACGGGCGCCGGCTTCAACGCCGCCCTGCGCGGGACAGGCGCCGCGTTCCAGTGGGAGGCGGGCGTCGACGCGCGCGCCACGGAAGGCGAGGTGCGCGAACTCTTCCGCTTCACCGGAGGCGCTTTCACCCGGGACCGCCGCGCAGGCGGGGAGACGACGGTGCTGGGCGCCTACGTGGAAGCAAGCCGCCGCCGCGCCGGGTGGCTGCTGACCGGCGGCGCCAGGGTGGACGCCTGGGAGAACAGCGGTGCGTTCCGGATCGAGCGCGATGTGGCGACAGGTGCGGCGACGCTGGATGAGCGGCCGGAAGGCTCCGAGGGGGTGACGCCGAGCTTCCGCGCGGGGCTGCGCCGCGACGTCGCCGGCGCCGGGTTCGTTCGCGCTGCGGCCTACACGGGCTTCAGGCCGCCGACCCTGAACGAGCTGCACCGGCCCTTCAGGGTGGGCAACGACATCACCGAGGCGAACCCCGCGCTCACGCCGGAGTCTCTGCAGGGCGCCGAGGTCGGAGCCGGGCGCGAAACGGGGCCGATGCGGATCAGCGCGACGCTGTTCTGGAACAGGCTTTCGGACCCGATCACCAACGTGACGATCGGCGCCGGGCCGGGCGTGTTCCCACGCGCGGGCTTCGTGCCGGCGGGCGGGGTGCTGCGCGAGCGCCGCAACGCGGGCTCGATCGAAGCCATCGGGCTGGAGGCGGAGGGTGCGGCGGAGGTCGGCGAGGGGCTGTCCGTACGGGGCGCGCTGAGCCTCACCGACGCGCGCGTGGACGGCGGGGCGGACGCGCCGCAGCTGACCGGCAAGCGGCCCGCGCAGGCGCCGGTCCTGACCCTGACGGCGGGCGCGGACTGGGAGGCGAGCGAGCGGTTGCGGCTGTCGGCGCAGAGCCGCTACGAGAGCCGCCGGTTCGAGGACGACCTGAACAGCCGTGTGCTGTCGCCGGCGCTGCTGGTCGACGCGCGGGCGGAGTGGCGGCTCACGTCCGTCGCCGCGGTATATGTCGCCGCGGACAATGTCCTCGGGGCCGAGGTCGAGGTCGGCGAGACCGCGACCGGAGTGGAGAGCTTCTCCGCCCCGCGGCTGGTGCGGATCGGACTGCGCGTGGCGCGCTGACGCGCTACGCCCTGATCGGGAAGACGAGCGTGAACACCGTGCCGCCTTCGCTGGCGAAGGCGCTACGGCCATGGAGCTGACGGCTCAGCACCTCGATCAGCTTCAGGCCGAGGGAGCCGGGGCGCTGCGGGGACCCGTCGAAGCCGCGCCCGTCGTCGCGGACGACGACCTCGAGCTCGGCGCCGGCCCTGCGGGCGGTGACCCGGATCGCGCCGCCGCGTCCCTCCGGGAAGGCGTGCTTGAAGGCGTTGGTCAGCACCTCGGCCACGCAGAGTCCGAGCGGCGTCACCTGGCTCGGGGAGAGCGGGACCGCCTCGGCTTCGACCGAGACCGACACGCCGCGCGCGGCCGCGCCGTTGGCGGTGGCGAGCTCGCCCGCGAGCTGGTCGAGATAGGTGGCGAGGTCCACCCGGGCCGAACGGTCCTCGTTGTAGAGCACGTCGTGCACGAGACCGATGGAGCGCAGGCGCTGCTGGGTCTGCTCGAAGGCGGAGCGCACGTCGGGATCGGCGAAGCTGCGCGCCTGCAGCTGCATCAGGCTGCTCGTGATCTGGAGGTTGTTCTTCACCCGGTGATGGATCTCCCGCAGCAGGACGTCCTTTTCGGCCACGGCTTCGGAAAGCTCCGCCGCCGTCTGCTCGGTCTTGAGGCGCGCACGGTAGTCCTGGCCCGCGAAGCGCGCGGCCAGCGTCGCCAGGCCGGCCATGACCAGACCGCTCACCAGCAGGAGCACGCCGCTGTCGCGGACGTTCTCACGCCAGGGCGCCAGCAACTCGTCGCGCGACAGGTCGACCGTGGCGATCAGATCCCGGCCCTCGGCCACGCGGTAGGCCAGCAGCCGGTCCGGGCCGGCCGGCAGGAAGCCCTGCCCGGCGGCAGGGGCGCCAGCGAAGGGGCGGGCCTGCGGCAGGTGCTCTCCGGCGGCGTCGAAGTCCATGTGCGTCGCGACGATCAGCCGGCCGCTGGGCGACCAGACCTGGCCCGTCGGTTCGCCTATGGCGCGCGAGCGCGTCGGCCGGGGAGGGGTGGGCGCGATGGCGGCCGACACGACGCCTTCGAGCGTGCCGTCCGGCCGCCTGAGGGCCTCGCTGTAGGTGTACACCACGCGGCTGTTCACGCGGCTCTTCACGGCCGGCCCGAGGTAACCGCCGCGGGGAGGGCCCAGGTGGGCGCGGAACCAGGCGCGGTCGCTGAACACCGCTCGCGGCGGGAGCGTGCGCTCCGAGTAGCCGACGACCCGGCCCTGCGCATCGGTCACGATGATGTAGTCGTCCACGGAGGTTCGCTGGGCGTAACCTGCGAGGCGACGGTGCAGCTCGTCCACCGGGGTCTGGGCGAGGCCGCCGTGCCCTTCGACGAACTCGCGGGTGTCGTCCGCGATCAGGTCGGCGAGGTCGACCGTCCGCGCGACGTAGTTGGCCACGTACACCGCGGCGGAGGCGACGGTGGCCCGGCCCGCGGCGAGGCGTTCGGCCCGTTCCTGATAGAGCGTGAAGCCGCGCCAGGCGGCGAGGGCGGCGAAGGCGAACAGAGCGATGGCGAAGATCGCCAGCCCGGGGCCCCGCAGGCGCAGCAGTCGGCTCATCGGCGCCCCGGTGTCACGACCTCACCGGTTAAGCCCGTTCGCGGGCGCGGGCAATTTGGTTGCTCCTCCGGCCCGAGCGACTAAAACCGCACGCTTTCCGAGCCGCCCCCGGAGCCGATGCCGTCAACCTCCGTCCCCAAGGGCCGCAAGATCCTCGTCGTCGAGGACGAGGCGCTCGTGGCGCTCGCCGTGTCCACGCTGATGGAGGACATGGGGCACCTGGTCTGCGGCGTGGCCGCTTCGGTGGACGAGGCGCTGTCGCTGAGCCGCGAACACGCGCCGGACCTGGTGCTGATGGACGTCAACCTGCAGGAGGGGGGCAACGGGATCGACGCGGCGCGCGAACTGCGCGGCTTCGCCCGGCCGCCGCGGGTACTGTTCATCACCTCCTACGTGGACAGCGAGACCCGCCGCCGGATGGAGGAGACCGGCCCGTTCGGCATCGTCCAGAAGCCCTACAGCGAGGCGCACCTGCAGCAGACGGTGGAGGCGGCGCTCGGAGGCGCCCCGGGGGCTGACGGAAGCTTAACCGATCCGGTCTAGGGTGCCCCGGCCTCGGAGCGACCCGTGACCCCCTTCTTCGAATTCCTGGAAGACCGCTACTGGCTGGGCGAGCCGAAGGCCGTGACCGTCGGCCCGGAAGCCGTGGTGCGCGCCAGCTTCGCCGAGGAGGAGCTGGTCAAGACCTTCGGGGGCTACGTCACCTACTTCGACGACGAGACCGCCCGGTCCTTCCTGGGCGTGTTCCACCCGCCTCGGATCGAGCACTTCTACCGGGTGCTGGCGGGCAAAGGCGTCGCCGTCGAGGTGCTCCGGGAGCGGCCGGAGAAGCTCCGTCTCAGGGCCCGCACGGGGGCCTGACGTTTCGGCTTGGGGCCGGCGCGGGCACGCGCTAGGCACCCCCCATGCCTCCCCCCAGCCGCCTGACGCCGGCCGAGATCGCGGCGATCGCCGCCATCGTGGTGATCTGGGGCGTGAACAACGCGGCGGCGGAGGCCGCCACCCAGGTGATCCCGCCGCTGCTGACCGCGGCCCTGCGGTTCAGCCTGGCGGCCGTGTTCCTGGCGGCTTTCGTGCGGCCGCCGTTCCCCAACCCGAAGAGCCTGGCGATCATCGTGCTCTGCGGCGGGCCGCTGCACTTCGGGCTGGTCTACCTCGGCTTCTCGATGGTGGAGGACCTCAGCCCGTATGCGGTGAGCCTGCAGCTGTGGATTCCGTTCACGGCGCTGTTCTCGTGGTTGCTGCTCAAGGAGCGGCTGAGCCGGGCGTCGCTGCTGGGGCTGATCGTGGCCTTCGGAGGCATCGTCTACATGACGGCCGACCCACGGACGTTCGAGGACTGGCGCGGCATCGCCGTGGGGGCGGTGGCGAGCGCGGCCTGGGCGGTTGCGACGGTGGTGGCGCGGCGGACCACGTCGGTGTCGCCGTTGAAGCTGCAGGGGCTGATCTCGGTCGTGGCGGCGCCGACCCTTTGGGCGGGAGCGTTCCTGTTCGAGCGGGACCCGATCGCGGCGGTGCAACAGGCGACGCCGCTGGTCTGGGCCACCGTCGTCTGGGCGGCGCTGATCTCGACCGTCATCGCGACCGGGCTGCTCTTCTGGCTGGTCCAGCGGCGGCCGGCCGGGCGGGTGACGCCTTACCTGCTCACCACGCCCGTGGTGTCCATCGCCATCGGCTGGGGCCTGATGGGCGACGTACTGACGGCGCAGATCCTGATCGGAGCGGCGGTTACGATCGCAGGGGTCGGCCTGGTGGCGCTGGCCGAGCGTGGGCTGCGGGCGGGCGCGTCCCGCTCCTGAGGCTCAGGGTCGCCGGATTACGCCGCACGCGATCCGGTCGCCGGAGCCGCCGATGGGCTGGGTCACCTGGTCGTCGGGACCGGCGTGGATGACGATCGCGGACCCGTCCGCGTCCAGCAGGTTCGGGTGCTGCGAGGCGCCCCCCAGGCGCACGTACGGGGTGAAGAACTGCGCCTCCGCGCGTCCGTCGGGACCCACGACGAGGTTCGGCAGGTCGCCCGCCTCCGGACCGGCGGGGTTGAGCAGCCCGTGCGCTCCGGCCGCGCCGGTGTGGACGTGCGGGCCCGCGGCCTTGCCGCTGTCCGAGCAGTCGCCCTTCGCGTGCAGGTGCACGCCGTGCATGCCCGGCGGCAGGTGGCTGACGTGGAGGCCGATCAGCACCCCGTGGGGGGAGTAGTCGAAAGTCGCCAGACCGTGGCGCGTGCCCGGGCTCTCGATCTGGGCGAGGGCGTCCGCCTCCGTCGCGTCGGCCGGCGCGGCGACCCAGCCGGAGCCTTGCGGAGCGCCTGCGGGAGGCGTGGCGGCGCAGCCCGTCAGCGCGGCCGCGGCGAGAAGGGGGAGCAGGGGGCGGGCCATCTGATTTCCTTGCGGTTTTCGGGTGACGCCCGAGGTGGCGCCCACCCCCCTGAATTGCTATCTAAGTCCATCTGTTCCCGAGCGATTCCCGCTCCCCTAAACGGCTCCCTTCTTGCCCGACGACGCAACGCCCCCGAGCGCCGCCTCCGAACCCCACGGCGGCGTATCGCTGATCAATATCGAAGACGAGCTCAAGCGCTCGTACCTCGACTACGCCATGAGCGTGATCGTGAGCCGGGCGCTGCCCGACGCTCGCGACGGCCTCAAGCCCGTGCACCGGCGAATCCTCTACGCCATGCACGAGAACGGCTTCACCTCCGGGGCCGCCTACCGGAAGTCGGCGCGCACCGTCGGCGACGTCATCGGTAAGTACCACCCGCACGGAGACCAGTCGGTCTACGACGCGCTCGTGCGCATGGCGCAGGACTTCTCGATGGGGCTGGTCCTCATCGATGGCCAGGGAAACTTCGGCTCGGTCGACGGCGATCCGCCCGCGGCCATGCGCTACACCGAGAGCCGGATGACCAAGGCGGCGGAAGCTCTGCTCGCCGACCTCGACAAAGACACCGTCGACTTCCAGCCGAACTACGACGGCTCCGAGAACGAGCCGGTGGTGATGCCGTCGCGCATCCCCAACCTGCTGGTGAACGGCGCGGGCGGCATCGCGGTGGGCATGGCCACCAACATCCCGCCGCACAACCTCGGCGAAGTGGTCGACGCCTGCCTGGCGCTGATCGACGATCCGGCGTTGCCGACGGAGCAGCTGCTCGACATCGTGCCCGGACCTGACTTCCCGACCGGCGGCGAGATCATCGGCCGCTCGGGCGCGCGGCAGGGGCTGATGACCGGGCGCGGCAGCGTCATCATGCGCGGCAAGACGACGATCGAGACGGTCCGCAAGGACCGCGAGGCGATCATCGTCCACGAGATCCCGTTCCAGGTGAACAAGGCCTCGATGATCGAGCGGATCGCCGAGCTCGTGCGCGAGAAGCGCATCGAAGGCATCAGCGACATCCGCGACGAGAGCGATCGTCACGGCATGCGTGTCGTCGTCGAACTCCGGCGCGACGCGACCGCCGAAGTGGTGCTGAACCAGCTGCACCGGTTCACGCCGCTGCAGACGTCGTTCGGCGTCAACATGCTGGCGCTGAACCACGGCCGGCCCGAGCAGATGGGCCTGCGCGCGCTGCTCGACATCTTCCTGGAGTTCCGGGAGGAGGTCGTCGTCCGCCGCACGCGGTTCGAGCTGAACAAGGCGCGCGACCGCGGCCACGTGCTGGTGGGCCTGGCCATCGCCGTCGCCAACATCGACGAGGTGATCCACATCATCCGCTCGTCGAAAGACCCGACCGAGGCGCGCGAGCGGCTGGTGGCGCGGGACTGGCCGGCGGGGGACATGATGCCCCTGATCGACCTGATCCAGGACCCGCGAACGGCGATCGTGGACGAGGGCCGGGTGCGGCTCACCGACGAGCAGGCGCGCGCCATCCTGGCGCTGACGCTGTCGCGGCTGACCGGGCTCGGGCGCGACGAGATCTTCGGCGAGGCGCGCAGCCTCGCGGAAGCGATCGCCGGCTACCTCGAGATCCTCGGCGACCGGGCGAAGGTGCTGGGCATCGTACGCGACGAACTGGTGGCGGTGCGCGAGGCGTTCGCGGTGCCGCGCCGCACGATCTTCACCGAAGGCGAGGCCGAGTTCGAGGACGAGGACCTCATCCCGCGCGAGGAGATGGTCGTCACCGTCACCCACGGCGGCTACGTGAAGCGGACGCCGCTGGCGACCTACCGCACGCAGGGCCGCGGCGGAAAGGGCCGCGCGGGCATGGCGACGAAGGAGGAGGACGCCGTAACGCGTGTGTTCGCCGCCTCCACCCACGCGCCGGTGCTGTTCTTCTCGTCCGAGGGCAAGGTCTACACGCTGAAGGTCTGGCGCCTGCCGAACGCGCCGCCGAACGCGCGGGGCAAGGCGCTGGTCAACCTGCTGCCGCTGGAGGCTGGCGAGACGATCACCTCGATCCTGCCGTTGCCGGAGGACGAGAGCGCCTGGGCGACGATGGACGTGATGTTCGCCACCCAGTCGGGCGGCGTGCGGCGGAACAAGCTGTCGGACTTCCAGCGCATCAACCGCAGCGGCAAGATCGCGATGAAGCTGGACGAGGGCGACCACATCGTAGGCGTCCAGATCTGCACCGAGGCGCACGACGTGCTGCTGACGACGGCGCTCGGCCGCTGCATCCGCTTCGCGGTGGACGAGGTGCGCGTGTTCGCCGGGCGTGAGTCCACGGGCGTGCGCGGCGTCCGCCTGGCGCAGGGGGATCGCGTGATCTCCATGGCCATCCTGCGCAGCGTCGACGCGTCCCCGGCCGAGCGTCTGGCGTACCTGCGCCACGCCGCCGCCATGCGGGCCGCCGCCGGCGAGGCGCCGGAGGAGGAGCCGACCGCGGAGACTTCGGCCGCCGACGAGCTCGACGACGTGACGGTGGACGCCACGGTGTCGACCGAGCGCATCGCGCAGCTCGGCGCGGCGGAGGAGTTCATCCTGACGGTAGCGGACACGGGGCTCGGCAAGCGGACGTCGTCGTACGACTACCGGCGCACCGGCCGGGGCGGGCAGGGGTTGATCGCGCACGACCTGTCCAAGCGCGGCGGCCAGTTGGTGGCCTCCTTCCCGGTGGAGGACAGCGACAGCGTTCTGCTGGTCACCGATGGTGGGCAGATCATCCGCACGCCGGTGGACGAGATCCGCATCACCTCGCGCAACAGTTCGGGCGTGATCATCCTGCGCACCGCTGAGGGCGAGCGGGTGGTGTCGGTCGAGCGTTCCGCGGAGCCCGCGGAAGCGAGCGGGGGCGCCTCCGAGGCTGCAGACGAGACGCAGGCGTGAGCGCGATCCGGGTCGGCCTCTATCCGGGGACCTTCGATCCGGTCACCAACGGCCATCTCGACATCATCGGCCGCGCCGTGAAGCTGGTCGACCGGCTGGTGATCGGCGTGGCGGTCAGCGCCACCAAGGGCCCGATGTTCTCGCTCGAGGAGCGGGTGGAGATGCTACGGCAGGAGACGGTTTCCTGCGGCTCCGTCGCCGAGATCGTGGTGCGCCCGTTCGACAGCCTGCTGATGCACTTCGCGGAGGAAGTCGGGGCCAACGTCATCATCCGCGGCCTGAGGGCCGTCGCGGACTTTGAGTACGAATTCCAGATGACGGCGATGAACCAGGCGCTGAACCGCGAGATCGAGACCGTCTTCCTGATGGCCGATCCGCGGCACCAGGCGATCGCCTCGCGGCTGGTGAAGGAGATCGCGCGGCTGAACGGCGACGTGAGCAAGTTCGTCTCGCCCGGCGTGGCCGAGCGGATCAGGGGGAAGATCGAATGAGAACGGCGCTGGCGCTCGCGACCGCGGTGCTGATGACGGGAGCGTGCGCCGCGACGGCGCAGACTCCGCGCCCGGCCGCCGCGCCCGCGCAGCCCGCGGCGGCGGAATGGCGGACGCCCGATCCCGAGAACGTGCTGGTCATCGACACGACCAAGGGCCGCATCTTCGTCGAGATGGCCCCGGAGGCCGCGCCCGAGCATGTCGCGCGGATCAAGCAGCTGGCCCGGGCGAAGTTCTACGACGGCGTGGTGTTCCACCGCGTGATCGACTGGTTCATGTCGCAGACTGGCGATCCGCTGGGGACGGGCGAGGGGCAGTCGCCCTATCCGGACCTCAAGGCGGAGTTCACCTTCCGGAGGGGTCCCGAGCTGCCGGTGACCATCGCGGCGTCCCCTTCGGGCCAGCAGCTGGGCTTCCTGCGCTCACTGCCGATCGCGACGCAGCCGGACGCCCTGATGGAGAAGACGCAGGACAAGAAGGTCGCGGCCTGGGGGCTCTATTGCCCCGGCGTCGCCGGCATGGCGCGCGGCGAGGAGGAAGCCAGCGCCAACAGCCAGTTCTTCCTGATGCGCCACCCTTATCCGTCGCTGGAGAAGCGCTACACGGTCTGGGGCCGGGTGATCTCGGGGCTGGAGGTGGTGCGGGCGATCAAGACGGGCGAGCCGGTGGTGGACCCCGACCGGATGACCTCCGTGCGCGTGCTGGCCGACGTTCCGGAGGCGGAGCGGCCGCGCGTGCAGGTGCTCGACACGCGCAGCCCCGCGTTCGCTGCGACGATTGAGCGCGAGCGCCGACGTCGCGGCGCCGACTTTTCGCCCTGCGACGTCGATATCCCGGTGCGCGTGACCTCCTGAACCGCACGCCCCGAGTACCCCGATGACGAGACTTCTCGCCCTCCTGACGGCGCTCGCGGCGCTGCTCGCAGGCCCCGTGGCCGCGCAGACGTCCGACTGGCGCACCCTCGATCCCGAGGACGTGCTCGCGATCGAGACCACCAAAGGGACCGTGCTGGTGGAACTGGCGCCGTTCGCCGCCCCCGGGCACGTGGCGCGCGTGAAGGAACTGGCGCGGCAGGGGTTCTACGACGGCCATCTGTTCCACCGCGTCATCGGCGACTTCATGGCCCAGACCGGCGATCCGGTCGGCGACGGGACGGGCGGTTCGCCGCTGCCCGATCTCGCGGCCGAGTTCATGTTCAAGCGCGGGCCGGACCGGCTGATGACGCAGCTGGCCACCGTCGAGGGCGAGGCGAACGGGTTCCTCGGGTCGTTGCCGGTGCAGGGCCAGCCCGACGGCGCGATGCTGGTGATGGCCGACCGCAAGGTGCGGACCTGGGGCGTCTACTGCCAGGGCGTGGCGGCGATGGCCCGAGGGGGCGAGGAGAACAGCGCCAACAGCCAGTTCTTCCTGACGCGCGAGCGGTACCGGTCGCTGGACCGGAAGTACACGATCTGGGGCCGCGTGGTTTCCGGGCTCGACGTCGTCCGGGCGCTGGCCGTGGGCGAGCCGCCGCGCAATCCGGACCGGATGGTGAGGGTGCGGGTGCTGGCGGACGTGCCGCCGGCGGAGCGTCCGACCGTGCAGGTGATGGACACGCGCGGGCCGGCCTTCCAGGCCTTGGTGGCGCGCACCCGCACCGCCGAGGGAGCGGGCTTCGACGTCTGCGACGTGGATCTGCCCGCGAAGGTCACGCCCGCCAAAGGGTGACGCCCCGGGCCTGCGCGGCTAGAACCCCGCGCGACCGAGGAGCCTCCCCATGACCGACGCCGCCGCCGACGCCGAGAACACGCTGACCATGGAGCTCGAGAGCGGGCCCGTGACCATACGCCTGCGCCCGGACCTCGCGCCCGGCCACGTGGAGCGGATCAAGGAGCTGGCGCGGGAAGGCTTCTACGACGGCATCGTGTTCCACCGCGTGATCCCCGGCTTCATGGCGCAGGGCGGCGATCCGACGGGGCGCGGCAGCGGCGGCTCGAAGAAGGGCAACCTCAAGGCCGAGTTCTCGCGCGAGCCGCACGTGCGCGGCGTCTGCTCGATGGCACGGACCAGCGACCCTGACTCGGCGAACAGCCAGTTCTTCATCTGCTTCGACGACGCCACCTTCCTCGACGGCCAGTACACGGTGTGGGGCGAGGTCGTGGACGGCATGGAGCATGTCGACGCGCTTCCCGCCGGCGAGCCGCCGCGCCAGCCCGGCAAGATCGTCAGCATGAAGGTCGGCGCGGGCGCCTGACTGATGGCCCCGCGGCTGAAAGTCTTCTGCACCACCAACGGGCTCACGCAGTACGTCGTGGCGACCAGCTCGAAGGCGAAGGCGCTGGCGGCATGGGGCACCACGCGCGATCTGTTCAAGGACGGCATCGCATCCGAGACCAACGAGGCGGCGCTGGTCGAGGCGGCGCTGGCGCAGCCGGGGGAGGTGGTGACGCGCTCCGCGGTCGACCTGGCCGCGCTCGAAGCGGCCGTCGGTCCGCCGAAGAAGAAGGGCAAGGGCAAGGGCGGCAAGGCCGAGGCGAAGAAGCCGAAGGGGCCCTCGCCCGAGGCGCTGGAGCGTGTGGAGAAGTTCGAGCGCAAGCTCGCCGAGCACGACGCTCGCCACAAGGAGGCGCTGTCCGACATCGCCGAACGACGGGCGGAGCTGGACGCGGAGGAGACGGCGCTCCGCGGCGCCTACGCGTCGAAGCGGCGCGACCTGCAGCAGCGCCTCAGCGACGCGCGCGAGCGGGTGGCGGCGGAGAGCCGCTGAGTCCGTTGCGCACGGCCGATTTCGACTTCGACCTGCCGGAGGAGCGGATCGCCCTGCGGCCCGCCGAGCCGCGGGACGCTTCGCGGCTGCTGGTGGTCGAGCCCCCCGGCGCTTTCAGCGACAGGCGCTTCCGCGATCTGCCCGACTTGCTGAGGCCGGGCGACCTGCTGGTGTTCAACGACACCCGGGTGATACCGGCGCGCCTGAACGGGGTGCGCGAGCGGGACGGCTCCGTGGTGCAGGTGGAGGCGACGCTGCATCGGCGTCTGGCGCCCGACCGCTGGGCCGCCTTCATGAAGCCGGGCAAACGGCTCCGGGCGGGCGACCGTGTCCGCTTCGGCCGGACGAGCGACGTCGCGTGCGAAGGCGCGATGCTCGACGCCACGGTTCTCACCAAGGGCGAGGGCGGCGAGGTGACGCTCGCGTTTGACCTGTCGGGCGCGTCGCTGGACGAAACGGTCGCGGCGCACGGGCTGATGCCGCTGCCCCCCTATATCGCCGCGCGGCGTGAGGAGGACGACCGGGACCGGCGCGACTACCAGACCGTGTTCGCCCGGCACGACGGCTCGGTGGCCGCGCCGACGGCGGCCCTGCACTTCACGCCCGAACTGCTGGAGACCTTGGCGACGCGTGGCGTGGAGCAGCGTTTCGTGACGCTGCATGTCGGCGCCGGGACCTTCCTGCCGGTGAAGGCGGAGGAGGTGGCGGAACACCGGATGCACGCCGAGTACGGCGAGGTGAGCGCAGAGACCGCGGCGGCCGTGAACACGGCGCGCGCCGAGGGCCGGCGGATCGTCTGCGTCGGCACCACCTCGCTGCGTCTGCTGGAGAGCGCGGCGGGAGAGGACGGCACGGTCCGAGCGTTCGCCGCGGAGACGTCGATCTTCATCACGCCGGGCTATCGCTTCAGGATCGCCGACGCGCTGCTGACCAACTTCCACCTGCCGCGGTCGACGCTGTTCATGCTCGTCTGCGCCTTCGCCGGCACGGAGACCATGCGCGCGGCCTATGCGCACGCCATCGCGCAGGGCTACCGGTTCTATTCCTACGGCGACGCCGGCTTGCTACTGCGCGCCCCCTGATGGCGGCTTTCCCCTTCCAGATCAGCGCGACGGACGGCGCTGCGCGCACGGGCGTGCTGAAGACGCCGCGCGGCGACGTGCGCACGCCCGCCTTCATGCCCGTCGGCACGGCCGGGACGGTGAAGGCGCTGACCGTGGACCAGGTGCGGCAGGCGGGCTCCGACATCCTGCTCGGCAACACGTACCACCTGATGTTGCGCCCTTCGGCGGAGCGGGTGGCGCGGCTGGGCGGCCTGCATCGGTTCATGCGTTGGGACGGCCCGATCCTGACCGACAGCGGCGGCTTCCAGGTCATGTCGCTGACCAAGATCGCCAAGGTGACGGAGGAGGCGGTGACCTTCGCCAGCCACATCGACGGTTCGCGGCATGTGCTGTCGCCCGAGCGCTCGATGGAGATCCAGGCGGACCTGCTGGGCTCGGACATCGTCATGCAGCTCGACGAGTGCATCGAGGCTCCGGCCGAAGAGGGCAGGGCGCGCGCGGCGATGGAGCTGTCGGCCCGCTGGGGCGCGCGATCGAAGGCGGCCTTCGGAGACCGCGAACGCCAGGCGCTGTTCGGCATTCAGCAGGGCTCGACCTACCAGCACCTGCGCCGCGAGTCGGCCGAGCGGCTGCAGGAGACCGGTTTCGACGGCTACGCCATCGGAGGGCTGGCGGTCGGCGAGGGGCACGAGGGCATGCTGCGCGTGCTCGACTTCGCGCCCGGGCAGCTGCCGGCGGACCGGCCACGGTACCTCATGGGGGTCGGCAAGCCGCTGGACCTCGTCGAGGCGGCGGCGCGGGGCGTCGACATGTTCGACTGCGTGCTGCCGACGCGCTCGGGGCGCCACGGGCAGGCGTGGACGTGGGACGGGCCGGTGAACCTGAAGAACGCGCGCTTCGCCGAGGACGACACGCCGCTCGACGAGGGCAGCGATTGCCCGGCCAGCCGCGACTACTCGCGGGCGTATCTGCACCACCTGTTCAAGGCGGAGGAGATCCTGGGGCAGGTGCTGCTGTCCTGGCACAACGTGGCCTTCTTCCAGGCTCTCATGCAGGCGGTGAGGACCGCGATCGCGGACGGGCGGCTCGAGACGTTTCGGCGGGAGTTCCGGGCCCGTCAGACGCCAGAGGGCGCCGCCGCCTGAAGCGTGGCGGCGGCGTCCTCGGCGCGCGCGGCGTCCGGGGTGGTCGCAACGGTGTGAGCGGACGCGGGCTGCGCGGGGGGCGAGTCACCGGCGCCTTGGGCGACGGTCATGGCGGGCAGCGGGGCGGCCGGGTGCGGACAGTTCTGCTGCAGGCCGAGACCCTTCAGGTAGGCGCGGCGGACACCGCCCGCGTGCACGGCGTCCTCCATGTCGTCCTGCCGGTCGGTGGCCCCGGTGAGCCGGCGCACGACGCTGCGGAACGGGATCCAGCCGGTGGTGACGTCGCGCACGGCGGAGAGCGCGGCGTCGGAGATCGCCACCGCGCCGCGGGTGCGGAGCCCGGTCTTGTCGGCGCCGCGGGGCACGTCGAGGTCCGGGCCGAGCGCGAGGTCGAGCTGCGCGATCTCGTGGGCGAGGTAGGCGCAGTCGGTGCGCTCGGGACGGCGGTAGGGGTCCTTCGCCGCATCGGCCAGCGCGACGGGCATCTTAGGCCGGACGAGGTTCAGGTCCTTGAACGGTGCGGTGACCGCGTCGCCGACGCCGTTGCGCGTCATCCGCAGAGTGTCGCCGACCCCGCCGCCCACGGTCGAGCAGGCCGTGAGGCCCACGCCGGCGGCGATGACGAGGAGCGCCCGCATCCTGCTTCGGCTAACGCGCGGACCGGCCCGGGGATGCACCCGCGCGACCTCGGTTGAGTCCGCGACCGGCGGCGGCTAGACACCGCCGCTCACGCCTCGGCGTGGGCCGGTAGCTCAGTGGTAGAGCATTCGACTTTTAATCGAATGGTCGTGAGTTCGATCCTCACCCGGCCTACCATTTCTGCTCGACGGCCGACGCGCGCCAGAGCCACGGCGAGCACGCGGCGAGGAGCAGCCCGAACGCGGTGAGGCCCGCCGCGATTGGGTTGAAGCCGTGCTCGAAGGACGGGAACACCAAGAGGTTCACGGAGACTGAGACGGCCATCACGGCGTTGCCCACGACCAGCCCGGCGCGCGGGCGGCGGAGGAGCAGGCCGGCGGCCAGGAAGTCGAACGCGCAGAGCACGTACCAGAAGGCGACCGCCCAGGCCGGCCGCTCGAAATGGTAGAAGAGGCCATGCACCGAGACCCACCAGAAGTGGCTGAGCGCGCCGAAGCAGAAGCCGGCGGCGAAGCCCGCCCGCGCCCACGCCGCGCCGGTCACGTCCCGGGCCGAGCCAAGCGACGAAGCGCGCCGTAATCCACCTTGGAATTGTGCCGGCGGTCGAGCGGCACCTTCGGCAGGACCCGCACCGTGAGATCGCCGAGGGCGCCGGCGCGACGCTGAAGATCGGCGAGATCGAGCCGCGGGCCCGCAACGAACAGCTCGCCGCCTCTGGTATCGGCGAGCAGGGCGGCCTGCTCCACGCCGGGCCAGCTCAGCGCCGCCGTCTCCACCGCGAAAGGAAACAGTCCGCCGTGCGCCGCCTCGCGGCGGCCGAGCAGCCACAGCCGCCCCCGGGCATCCAGCCGTCCGGCGTCGCCGGTGCGATGCCAGAGCACGCCGTC
>DASVVG010000083.1:0-13038 GCA_036386655.1 Caulobacteraceae bacterium
GCCGCCCGTTGAACAGGTCGACCTCCTCCGCTTCGTCTTCCAGGAAGTGGTAGACCTCGAGCCGGTCCAAGAAGCGGTCCTTCAGCCCCGCCAGCTCCTCAAGGAACATGATCGTGGGCGTCGAGCGGTTGCCGTAGAGCAGCGTGAACCGGCTGTTCGGCTCGGTGGTCAGCGCCGTCTTCAGCAGCGACAGGATCGGCGTGATGCCGGAACCGCCGGCGAAGCCCACGTACCGCCGCGCCGCCGCCGGGTCGAACGCGCAGGTGAAGCTGCCGTGCGGCGCCATCACCTCCAGCACCTCGCCGGCCTTCAGGAAGGTGTTCGCCCAGTTCGAGAACAGGCCGCCCGCGATCTGCTTGATCGCCACGCGCAGCTGGCCGTCGTCGGGCGACACGCAGACCGAGTAGTTGCGCCGCACGTCCTCGCCCTGGAGCTCGGTCCGGAGCGTCAGGTGCTGGCCCGCGCGGAAGGCGAACACCGGCCTCAGCGCCTCCGGTACGTCGAAGCGCAGCGAGACCGAGTCCGGCGTCTCGCGCCGCACCTCGGCGATCCTGAGCGGGTGGAAGGCGGTGCTCACGCGCTCAGTGGCACTTGAACCGGTCGAACGGCTCGGCGCAGTCGAGGCAGCGCCACAGCGCCTTGCACGGCGTCGATCCGAACCGGCTGATCTCCTCGGTGTGGGTCGAGCGGCACTGCGGGCACTCGGCGGCCTCGGCGTTGCGCAGGCTTGCTCCGGCGGCGCCCTTCGGCGGCGGCGCGATGCCGTAGGCGCGCAACTTTTCGCGACCCTCCTCGCTGATCCAGTCGGTGCTCCACGGCGGCGACAGCACGGTCTCCACCTCGACGTCGGCGTGCCCCGCGTTGTCGAGCGCGGCGCGGATCGACGCCTCGATGACCAGCGTCGCCGGGCAGCCGGTGTAGGTCGGCGTGATCAGCACGGCGGGGGAGGGGCCTTCGCGGACGCCGCGCACGATCCCCAGGTCCACCACCGAGACGACGGGGATCTCCGGGTCCGGCACCTCCGCCAGCACCCGCATCAGCCGGTCCTTCAGCGCCGGCGCGGCGACGTCCGCCGTCGCCGTCACCACGTCGCTCCGGGATAGGCGCGCTGCAGGAACTGCATCTGCGACAGCAGGTGCCCGAGGTGCTCCGAATGCCGCCCCGTGCGCCCGCCCAGCACCGGCCGCCGCGCCGGCGGCGTCTCCAGCCCGGCGTCGGCAAGCACGGCGCCCACGCGCGCGTCGAACTCCGGCCGCAGCGCCGCCTTGTCGACGCCGATTCCGGCCGCGACCACCGCCTCGTCCACCGCGTCCGTCTCGAACAGCTCGTCGACGAACCGCCACATCCATTCGAGGCCCGCGGCCATGCGCGCGCGGCTCTCGTCCGTGCCGTCGCCCAGCCGGATCACCCACTCCGAGGAGACCTGCGCGTGGTAGGCGACCTCCTTGACCGCCTTCGCCGCCACGCCCGCCAGCGTCGCGTCGCCCGAGCCGCTCAGCCGCTCCAGGAACAGCACCTGCTGGTTCGAGAACAGGAACTGCCGGGCCATCGTCTGCGCGAAGTCGCCGTTCGGCTGCTCCACCAGCAGGCAGTTGCGGAAGTCGTAGACATCGCGGTGGAACGCCAGCCTGTCGCCGTCGCGTCCCGCGCCCTCCACCTGTCCCGCGTAGTCGAGGAAGTGGGTCGCCTGCCCGATCAGGTCGAGCGCCACGTTGGCCAGCGTCAGATCCACCTCGAGCATCGGCCCGTGGCCGCACCACTCGCCCAGCCGCTGCCCCAGCACCAGGCTGTCGTCGCCCAGCCGGAGCGCGTACTCGAACAGGTGCGCGTCCCCCGCCATCAGATGTTCTTGATGTGGTCGGGGATCGAATAGAACGTCGGGTGCCGGTAGACCTTGTCCTCCGCCGGCTCGAACAGCGGCCCCGCCTGCTTCGGGTCGGACGAGGTGATCTGCGCCGAGGGCAGCACCCAGATGCTCACCCCCTCGAGCCTGCGCGTGTAGGTGTCGCGCGCGTGCTCGACGGCCATCTGCGCGTCCGCCGCCTTCACCGAGCCCACGTGCTTGTGCGCCAGGCCGTTCCGCGAGCGGATGAACACCTCCCAGAGCGGCCATTCCTTGCTCATGCGGGGGCTCAGGCGGCGGCGCTTCTGGCGGCGCGCTTCTCCGCGTGCGCCGTGGCGGCCTCGCGCACCCAGGCGCCCTCGGCCCAGGCGTCCACCCGCGCCTTCATCCGCTCCTTCGCGACCGGCCCCTCGCCGCGCACCACGGCGTAGAACTCCTCCCAATCGATCGGGCCGAAGTCGTAGCCGCCCTTCTCGTCGTTCCACGTCAGCTCGGCGTCGGGGATGGTCAGCCCGATCGCCTCCGCCTGCGGCACCGTCACGTCGACGAAGCGCTGGCGCAGCTCGTCGTTGGTCTCGCGCTTGATCCGCCAGCGCATCGACTGCGCCGTGTTCGGGGAGTTCTCGTCGGGCGGGCCGAACATCATCAGCGACGGCCACCACCAGCGGTCCAGCGCGTCCTGCGCCATCCGCTTCTGCTCGGGCGAGCCCGCCGCCATGGCCATCATGATCTCGTAGCCCTGGCGCTGGTGGAAGCTCTCCTCCTTGCACACCCGCACCATGGCCCGCGCGTACGGCCCGTAGGACGTCCGCTGCAGCGGCACCTGGTTCATGATCGCCGCGCCGTCGACCAGCCAGCCGATCGCGCCCATGTCCGCCCAGGTCAGCGTCGGGTAGTTGAAGATCGTCGAGTACTTCGCCTTCCCGGAGTGCAGCGCCTCGATCATCTCCTCGCGGCTGGTGCCCAGCGTCTCGGCGGCGGCGTACAGGTAGAGCCCGTGCCCGCACTCGTCCTGGACCTTGGCCAGCAGCACGGCCTTCCGCCGCAGCGTCGGCGCCCGGGTGATCCAGTTGCCCTCCGGCAGCATGCCGACGATCTCGGAGTGCGCGTGCTGCGAGATCTGCCGCACCAGCGTCCGCCGGTAGGCCTCGGGCATCCAGTCCTTCGGCTCGATGAAGTCGTCGGCGGCCACCCGGGCCTCGAAGGCCTCCACCAGTTCCGCCGGCTCGAACGAGGCCGGGGCCTTGCCCGTCTGCTTCTGGAGTTCGGTCGTGTACACGCGGCGCTCCTGTAGGGGCTCGAACGCTATATAGCGCGCCCGAGCGCTCCGTTAACGCCCTGCGGCGGCGAGGCTCAGGTCCAGCTGCCGCGCCAGCCCGTGCACGGCGTGCAGGAAGGGCGCCGGTTCGCCGAGGCGGTCGGCCATCTCCACCAGAACGGTCAGCAGCCCGTTAAGCTCCAGCCGCCGCCCCGCCTCCGCGTCCTGCTGCATCGAGGTGCGGAAGTCCCCCAGCTTGCGGGTGACCGCCATCCGCTCCTCCGGCGTCATCCCCAGCGGCAGGCCCAGCCGGTCGCCCAGGCGGGCCATCTCCCCCATCATCGCCCCCACCAGCGCGCGGGTTTCCGGGTCGTCCAGCAGCCGCCCCGTCGTGGCGCGGGTCAGTGCGCCGAGAGGGTTCATGCTCATGTTCCCCCACAGCTTGCGCCAGATCTCCAGGCGGATGTTCTCGCTGACCGCAGCGTTCAACCCGCTCGACGCGCAGGCCTCGGTCAGCCGCTCCGCGCGCTCGGATCCCCGTCCGTCCGGCTCCCCGAACGTCAGCCGGTCGGCGCCGACCAGCCTTACCCGCCCGGGCTCCGGCGAAGTCGCGCTCGCATGGACCACCGCCCCGATCACGCGCTGGGCGGGGTAGAGGCCGCGAAGCACGCCGCCAGGGTCGACCGCCTCCAGCACCTCCCCCTCCAGCGGCCCCGGCAGCCCTTCCGTGAACCACCACTGCAGCCCGTTCATCGCGGTCACGAGCGCGCCGCCGCCGCTCAGCAGCGGCGTCAGGCGCGGGCCGAGGGCGGGCAGGTCCTGCCCCTTCACCGTCAGGATCGCGTAGTCGACCGGCCCGATCTCGCCGGGATCGTCCGAGGCCGCGAGCCTCAGCGCGCGCGTCGCCCCCGCCGCCTCGACTTTCAGGCCGTGCTCCCGCACCGCCGCCAGCGTGGCGCCTCGCGCCAGCAGCCGCACGTCCCAGCCCGCCTCGTGCAGCAGCGACGCCAGCCAGCCCCCGACCGCCCCGACGCCGACGATGCAGGCGCTCGGGGCCGCCACTCAGACTCGCTCGATCGCCAGCGCGATGCCCTGGCCCACGCCGATGCACATGGTGCACAGCGCGTACTTGCCGCCGGTCTGCCGCAGCTCCTCCGCCGCCGTCAGCGCCAGCCGCGCGCCGGACATTCCCAGCGGGTGCCCCAGCGCGATCGCCCCGCCGTTCGGGTTCACCCGCTCGTCGTCGTCCGGCAGCCCCAGGTCGCGCAGCACCGCCAGGCCCTGCGCCGCGAACGCCTCGTTCAGCTCGATCACGTCCATGTCCGACAGGTTCAGCTTCGCGCGCTCCAGCACCGCCCGCGTCGCCGGCGCGGGACCCATGCCCATGATCCGCGGCGCCAGCCCGCGCGTGGCCATGCCCAGCACCCGCGCCCGTGGCGTCAGGCCGTGCCGTTCCACGGCCGCTTCCGACGCGATGATCATCGCCGCCGCCCCGTCGTTCACGCCCGAGGCGTTGCCGGCGGTCACCGTCCCGTCCGGCCGCACGATGGGCCTCAGCTTCGACAGCGACTCCAGCGTCGTCTCCCGCGGGTGCTCGTCTCGGTCGACGATGATCGGGTCGCCCTTCCGCTGCGGGATCGGCACCCCGACGATCTCGGCCGCGAACCGCCCCGACTTCTGCGCCCGCGCCGCCTTCTCCTGGCTGCGCAGGGCGAACATGTCCTGGTCGCGCCGGCTGATCTGGTAGTCCTGCGCCACGTTCTCGGCGGTCTCCGGCATCGAGTCGACGCCGTGCACCTCCTCCATCCGCGGGTTCACGAACCGCCAGCCGATCGTCGTGTCGTACACCTCCGGCTGCCGCGAGAAGGCGGCGTCCGGCTTCGCCATCACCCATGGCGCCCGCGTCATGCTCTCCACGCCGCCCGCGATCAGCAGGTCCGCCTCGCCCGCCTTGATCGCCCGCGCCGCGATGCCGACCGCGTCCATGCCCGAGCCGCACAGCCGGTTCACCGTCTTGCCCGGAGCGCCGTCGCCCAGCCCCGCCAGCAGCACGGCCATCCGCGCCACGTTGCGGTTGTCCTCGCCCGCCTGGTTGGCGCAGCCGAGGATCGCGTCGTCGAGCTTCGACCAGTCCACGCCGGGATTCCTGTCCGCCAGCGCCTTGATCGGGATGGTCGCCAGGTCGTCCGTGCGGACGCTCGCCAGCGCCCCGCCGTAGCGACCGATGGGGGTGCGCACCGCGTCGCAGATGAAGGCTTCCGGCATTCAGCTCTCCTGCCCAGTCTCTGGGACGACGGCTCCGCCGATCGTGCGGCTGAGCCCCTGGAATTCGGCGACCACCCGGCCCTCGGGCCCGGTGACGGTTACATAGTAGAGCCCGGAGCGCCCCGCCGCCGCCTGCTCGCGGGCCTCGGCGATCAGCCGCTCCCCGTCCTTTGCCGGGCTCAGGAACACGATGGACGCGTGCTGCGCGACACTGGTCTCGTTCCGCGAGTTGCAGGCGTAGGCGAACGCCGTGTCGGCCAGCGCGAAGACCATCCCGCCGTGCGCGGTCCCGTGCCCGTTCAGCATGTCCGGCCGCAGCGTCATGGCCACGCGCGCGTAGCCCTCCCGCGCGTCCTCGATCTGGAGCGCCCAGGCGGGGCCGGTGCCTTCGCGCGCCAGCATGGTGTCCGCGACCCGCCGCGCCCGCTCGTCCGCTCCGCTCATGTCGGGCGGCTTAAGCGCCGGGGCCCAACTGGACAAGGCTCGGAGCTTCGCCCTACGAGGCGGCGACGGAGGGCGGCCATGGCCTACGAGACCATCCTGTTCGAACTCGCCGACGGCGCCGCGCGGCTGACGCTGAACCGCCCCGACCGCCTCAACAGCTTCACCGTCCAGATGCACGAGGAGGTCGCCGACGCCCTCGACCGCGTCGAAGGGGAGGGCGCCCGTGTGCTGTTGCTCACCGGCGCGGGCCGCGGCTTCTGCGCCGGGCAGGACCTCTCGGATCGCGCCGTGGCGCCGGGGGGAGCGGCCGTGGATCTCGGGGAGTCGGTGGAGCTCCGCTACAACCCGCTGGTGCGGCGCCTGGTGTCGATGCCGCTGCCGGTGGTCTGCGCCGTCAACGGCGTGGCGGCCGGCGCGGGCGCCAACATCGCGTTGGCCTGCGACGTCGTCGTGGCGGCCCGCAGCGCCAAGTTCATCGAGAGCTTCGCCAACATCGGCCTTATCCCGGACTCCGGCGGCACCTGGCACCTCGCCCGCCACGTGGGGCAGGCGAGGGCGCTCGGCATGGCGCTCACCGGCGAGCCCATCCCCGCCGACAAGGCCGAGGCCTGGGGCCTGATCTGGAAGTGCGTCGACGACGACCAGCTCGCCGCCGAGGCCGACGCCCTGGTCGCCCGCTTCGCCTCCGGCCCCACCCGCGGCCTCGCCGCCACCAAGCGCGCCATCCGCGGCGCCTGGATGAAGCCGCTGGACGACGAACTCGACAACGAGCGCGACCTGATGCGCGAGCTCGGAAATTCCGCCGACTACCAGGAAGGCGTCGCCGCCTTCATGGAGAAGCGAAAGCCGACTTTCACGGGCAGCTGAGCACTGTTAGGACTTGCGTCCTAGCACGTTCGGTGGTACCTTGAAGGTATGGATCTCCGTCCGCGCACCCGCTTCAGCAGCGCCTGTCGCCGAGGCTCCCGTGCTCTGGCCGAAGTGGCCGATTTGGCCGATCGGCCAACTTTTTCGGCCAGATCGGCCAAGCGGAGTTGGACGGGCCCGCCGCGGGTGGGGTAACGCCGCGCCGTCGGTGGTCCGAGGTCGCGCATGAAGCCGCTCAAGCTGATGAACTTCGCCGAAGGCCATTGGGTCGAGGCGAGCGGCGGCCCCGAGGCCTTCTCCGCCGTCACCGGCGAGCCCGTCGCCTTCACCGGCTCGCGGGGCCTCGACTTCGGCGCCATGGCGAAGCACGCCCGCGAGGTCGGCGGACCCGCGCTCCGCAAGCTGACCTTCCACGATCGCGCCCGCATGCTGAAGGCGCTCGGACAGGCGGTGAACGAGCGCAAGGAAGAGCTCTACGACCTCGCCTACGAGACGGGCTGCACCCGCCCCGACAACTGGGGCGACATCGAGGGCGGCGCGATGACGCTGTTCTCCTACTCGTCGAAGGGCCGCCGCGAGCTCCCGCCCGAGCGCATCTTCGCCGAGGGCCCGCCCGAGCCGCTTTCCAAGGGCGGCACCTTCATCGGCCAGCACGTGTTCACGCCGCTGCAGGGCGTGGCCATCCACATCAACGCCTTCAACTTCCCCGTCTGGGGCATGCTGGAGAAGCTCGCGCCGACCCTGCTCGCGGGCGTCCCCGCGATCGTGAAGCCCGCGACGGCCACCTCCTACGTCACCGAGCGCTGCTTCCGCATCCTCATGGACGCGGGCGTGCTGCCCGAAGGCGCGCTGCAGCTCATCGTCGGCTCCGTCGGCGACCTGCTCGACCACCTGACGCCGCAGGACGTGGTCAGCTTCACGGGCTCCGCGGGCACCGCGATGAAGCTGCAGCAGAACCCCGTGATCGCGCGCCAGAGCGTCCGCTTCATCGCCGAGCGGGACTCCCTGAACGCCACCATGCTGGGCCCCGACGCCGCCCCCGGCACGCCCGAGTTCGACCTGTTCGTGAAGGAGGTGGTCCGCGAAATGACCACCAAGGCGGGCCAGAAGTGCACCTGCATCCGCCGCGCCTTCGTGCCCGAGAGCGTCATCGACGCGGCCCAGGAGGCGATCACCGCCCGCCTGTCGAAGATCATCGTCGGCGACCCCCGCGCGGAGCCCGTCCGCATGGGCGCCCTGGTCAGCCAGGACCAGCGGAGGGACGTTCGCGAGAAGGTCGGCATGATCTCCCGTGAAGCCCGCATCGTCTTCGGCGACCTGGACACGATCGCGGTGCACGGCGCCGACGCCGACAAGGGGGCCTTCATCTCGCCGATCCTTATGCGCTGCGACGAGCCGTCGAACGCGCTGCTGGTCCACGAGACCGAGGCGTTCGGCCCCGTCGCCACCCTGATGCCCTACCGGGACGTCGAGGAGGGCGTGGCGCTCTGCAACAAGGGCGAGGGCTCGCTGGTGATGAGCCTGTTCACCCACGACCCCGCCGTCGCGACGGACGTGGTGATGGGCGCCGGCGCCTGGCACGGCCGCGTGCTGATCGTCGACCGCGACTGCGCCAAGGAGTCCACCGGCCACGGCAACCCGCTCCCGACGCTGATCCACGGCGGACCCGGCCGCGCCGGCGGGGGCGAGGAGATGGGCGGCATCCGCGGCGTCACCCACTACATGCAGCGCACGGCCCTGCAGGGCTCCCCGCGCACGCTGTCGGCGGTGGTGAAGCGCTGGCTCCCCGGCGGCGAGCAGATCACCGGCGAGCGCCACCCCTTCCGCCTGCGCCTGTCGGAACTGGAGATCGGCTACACCATCGTCACCGCCCCGCGGGTGGTGACGCTCGAAGACATCGAGCACTTCGCCGAGTTCACCGGCGACACCTTCTACGCCCACATGGACGAGGAGGCCGCGGCCGCGAACCCGTTCTTCCCCGGCCGCGTCGCCCACGGCTACCTGCTGCTGTCCTTCGCGGCCGGCCTGTTCGTGGACCCTGCGCCGGGCCCGGTGCTGGCCAACTACGGCCTCGACAACCTGCGCTTCCTGAAGCCGGTCTCGCCCGGCGACAGCATGAAGGTCCGCCTGACCGCCAAGGCCAAGGCCGTGCGCAACGAGGAGTATGGGGAGGTCCGCTGGGACGTCCTCATCACCAACCAGGACGACGAGGTGGTGGCCACCTACGACCTGCTGACGATGAACGCCCTCTAGGCGGCGGGCCAGGTCTCCAGCACCTCTACGAACCGCGTCAGCCACGCGTTCGTCTGGTGCCCGTCGAGCACCCGGTGGTCGATGGAGAGCGACACGAAGGCCATCGGCCGGATCAGGATCGCGTCCTGCCCGTCGACCTCCCGCACCACCACCCGCTTCTCCAGCTTTCCGACGCCGAGGATGGCGGACTGCGGCTGGTTGATGATGATCGGCGCCGCCACCAGCGACCCCGACACCCCGTGGTTGGAGATCGAGAACGTCCCGTCCCGCACGTCAGCCGGGCTGAGCCGGTTGGCCCGCGCCCGCTCCGTCACGTCGTGCAGCCGCTGCGCGATGCTGAACAGGTCGAGGTTCTGCGCCTGCTTGATGACAGGGACGATGAGGCCCTTCTCGCCAAGGGCCGTGCCGACGCCCACGTTCACGTCGGAGAAAATCTCGAGGTGGTCCTCGTGCCAGCGGCTGTTCACCGCCGGCGCGACGTTCATCGCCTCCGTCGAAGCCGCCACCAGGTACGCCGTGTAGGTGAGATTCACCCCGCGCTGCTCGAACGCCGCCCTGTTCGCTTTTCGGTGCGCCATGATCGCGCTGAAGTCCGCCTCGAACACCGCCGTCACGTGCGGCGCGGTGCTCAGCGACTTCACCATGTGCTCTGCGATGCGCAGCCGCATCGGGTCGTGCGGCACGCGCTCGACGCCGCCCTCCGGCGCCTGGGCCCGTGCTGCGGGAGTGCGCGTCCGCCCGGCCGCTGCGCCTTCCACGTCGGAGCGCGTCAGCCGACCGCCGCGCCCGGTGCCCACCAGCCCCTGCGGGTCGATGTCCCGCTCCACGAGGAACCGCCGCACGGACGGCGACAGCCGCAGCGCCGGATCGAACGAGCCGATCGCCCGCGTCGGCTTCGCGGGCGCGCCCGCCTCGGCCGGAGCCTCCTCCGGCGCCGGCTGCGGCGCAGCCTCTTCGTCTGACTCAAGCGCCGGTCCTTCGACCGGGATTTCGTCGTCTCCTCCGCCGGGCTTCAGCCGCGCGAGGATCTCCCCGGGCCCGGCGTTCGCCCCGGGCTGCAACAGGATCTCCGCCACCACGCCGGGCTGCGGCGCCGGAACTTCGACCGCGACCTTGTCGGTCTCCAGCTCCACCAGCGGGTCGTGCTCGGAGACCACGTCGCCGACCTTCACCAGCCAGGTGCGCACGACCGAGGTCGTGCCCTCCTGCTCGAGCGGCGCGATGATGTCGATCAGCGCGCCCACTAGAAGCCGACCAGCTCGTCGATCTTGCCGCGGATGTCCCCCACCGACGGCAGCGCCCATTCCATCAGGATCGGGTTATGCGGGCTCGGTATGTCCGGCATGGTCAGCCGCGCCACCGGTGCGTCGAGGTCGAGGAACGCCTCGTCCGCCACTACGGCAGCGATCTCGGCGCCAAAGCCGCCGGTCTTCAGGTCCTCGTGCACGATCAGGCAGCGCCGCGTGCGCCGCACCGACGCCAGCACGGCCGCGGAATCCCATGGCATCAGCGTGCGCAGGTCGATCACCTCGACGGAGCGCCCCGACTGCTCCGCCGCCTGCTCACACCGCTCCACCATGGCGCCCCAGGTGACGATGGTGAGCTCGTCGCCGCGCCGCGTGGTCTTCGCCACCCCGAACGGCAGCGCGTAGTCGTCGCCGGGATAGGGCCGCCGCGCCCACGGCGCGTCCAGCATGGCGCGGTGCTCCAGGAACATCACCGGATCGTTGCCCCGCAGCGCGGTCCGCAGCAGGCCGACCGCATCCTCGGCGTTCGAGGGCGCCGCCACCATCCAGCCGGGCGCGTGCACGAACTGCACTTCGTTGGTCATGCTGTGCCAGGGGTCGCCGCACTTGAAGAAGCCGATCGGCATCCGCACCACCATCGGCGCGGCGAACCGGTTGTTGGTGCGCCACCGCATCGTGCCGCAGTCGTTGATCTGCTCGACCGCCGGGTCGGCGTACTTGCGGAACTGAATTTCCGGCACCGGCACCAGCCCCGCCGCCGCCATGCCGACCGCGCGTCCGATGATGCCTTCTTCAGACAGGCTGGTGTCGAACACCCGCTCCTCGCCGAACTTCTCCTGCAGGCCGAGCGTCACCGCGTGCACGCCACCCTTGGGGCCGATGTCCTCTCCGAACACCACCACCTTCGGGTTCACCGCCAGCTCGTGCTCCAGCACGCGCCGGACCGCGGTCACCATGTTGATCCGCTGCCCCTCGGGCTTGGCCTCCGCTGAGGGCGGGGGCGCGTAGCCCTCCACCCACTGCCCGCCGAGCGTCTGCAGCTCACCTTCGAAGAATACGTTCGTGGTCACCTTCGTCGGTTCCGGCGCCGGCCGCGCCTCGGCCGCCTGGACCGCCCGCGCGACGGTCTCGCGCGCCTCCCCGGCCAGCGCGTCCCACGCCTGCTCGCTCATAAGAGCGGGGACGAGGTGGTCTTTCAGCTTCGGCAACGGATCGCGCGCCCACTCCGCCGCGATCACTTCCGGCGGTTTGTAGGCCTGGGTGTCCTGGAACGAGTGCCCTTCGAGCCGCGGCACCGTCAGCCGCAACAGGCAGGGCCCGCTCCGCCCGCGGACATGCGCCGTCGCCTGCTTGATCAGCCGCGCGGCCTCGGCCGGGTCCGTCCCGTCTCCCGAAAGCACGTGCAGGCCGTTGAAGCTCGCGAGGTTGGCCGCGATGTCGCCGCCGGGCGTCTGGAAGCTCCCCGGCACCGAGATGCCGTAGCCGTTGTCCTCCACGTAGAAGAGCATCGGAAGCTGCCGCGTCGTCGCGATGGTCAGGGCCGCCCAGAACCCGTTCGTGGCCACGGAGGCGTCGCCGCCCAGCACCACGCCGATGGCGTCCTCGTACTCGGCTTCCTTCAGCACGGTGCGGCGGTATTCCACCGCCTGCGCCCAGCCGGCGGTGGGCGTGTATTGGGCGCCCACGCCGCCCGCCATCGGCAGCGCCGAGGGGCCGTTCGGGTTCGGGTAGTTGAACACCACCCCGATGTCGCGACCGCCGGAATAGCCGCCGGCGCGCATCATGTTCGAGCCGAGCGCGTCCTCGATGTCGACGCCCAGGGACAGCAGGATCGGGCGGGAGCGATAGTAGCCGCAGATCGCGTCGTGCCGCCCCGTCAGCCGCGTGCCGAGCAGCACCTGCGCCATGTCGTGGCCGCGCGCGGAGAACTGGTAGAGCACCTTCTTGCCCGGAACGAGCGAGGTCTCCTCAATCTCGTCCATCGCGCGCGAGAGGTGGACCAGCCGGGCCACCCGGAGCCAGTCGAAGTCCGGGTCCGGGGTCGCTGCGGCGGCGTAGAGCGTCTGTGGCGCGGCGTCGGCCATGGGCCCTCCTCGGCGGCGACCTCTATGTGCAATATCCGGGCGACGGGTCAATTTCGCCCGTGGAGGGGGCGTTCGCCTTTGAGGCGAATTCTCCGTTTGGCAACCAGTCGCTGGACATCCTCGTCGGAAACGTCTCCGCTCCGGGGCTACGCGAGGCCACCAGCCGCATGTCCGTGAACCGCACCAGCCATATCCGCCTCACGTCGCACCCGGGGACGGGCGTAGCTTCCCGCTTCCCCATCAACTGGGGCGCGCCTACGGCGCGGGAGCGCGGGCCGGTGGTCGGGACGGTGAACGCGGCGGCCGACCGCAACGCCATCGGCGCCCACGGCGGCGCCTACGCGCTCTACCGGGCGCTCGCCATCTCCTCCGGCGCCCTCAACCCCCTCGCCCGGCCGGACCTGAAGGACACCACCCCCGCCGTCGCCGTCGGTCCCCACCCGCAGTGGTCCGACCCATCCCGCATCGTCTCCCTCGATCCCTGGGGCCACCTGATCGCCGACGACTTCCGCCAGGAGATCGCCGAAGGCCTCGACCTCCGCCCCACCATCGCCATCACCAAGGCGCGCCTCACCGTCCACGAGGTCTGCCAGGCGGTGGACGCCGGCCGCCTCGCTGTCGACGGCGAGATCGTGCGCGACTGCAAGGACGTCGCCGTCACCAAGGCCGCCATCGACCCGGTCTGGTGGCTCCCCGGCATCGCCGAGCGCTTCGGCGTCGACGAGACCGCGCTGCGGCGGACGCTGTTCGAACAGACCGGCGGCATGTACCCCGAGC
>DASVVG010000084.1:0-9862 GCA_036386655.1 Caulobacteraceae bacterium
GCCCACTCCACCCCCGAGGACAAACGCGCCACGTTCGAGGCCGGCGCCGACCTGCACCTCGCCAAGCCCTATGACGTGCCTTCGCTGCTGGGCACGATCCAGGGGATGACCGTTCGCCTCTAGAGGCGACGACCCGGAAGCCGTTCCGTGAAGAAGGTCAGGCCCCGCCTCAGGCGGCGGCCTGCACCACCGCGTCCATGGTCGCCAGCAGGCTCGGGATGTCCACCGGCTTGGCCAGGTGGTGGTCCGCGCCGGCGAGCCGGGCCTCGGCCATCTCGTGAGCGCGGGTGTGGGCGCTGACCACGATGATCGGTGTGCGCCCGCGGCCGGCGGCGGCCTCGATGGCCCGGATGCGGCGCATGGCTTCGTAGCCGTCCATGCCGGGCATCTGCAGGTCCATCAGGACCACGTCGAAGGCCTGCGCCTCGAACGCCTCCACCGCCTGCAGCCCGTTCTCGGCCACGGTGAGCTTCGCCGGCAGGCGCTCCAGCACCAACGTCAGGATGCGCCGGTTGATCGGGTTGTCCTCGACCATCAGGACGCGCAGCCCCCGTTCAGAGGCCTTCTCCAACTCGTAGTAGCGGACAGCCGGGTTCAACATGGCCCGGCCATGATCCATCGCAGGCGTTAAATCGGGGTCAATGGCTACGCTTTCGTCTCAGGACGGGAAGCGCTGCGGCTCCAGCCGGATCGGAATCGGCGCGGGCAGGGCGGCCCAGCCGCGCTCGCGGATGACGTCGTTGCTGTGCCTCATCTCGCGGCCGCGGGCCCGATCGATCGACCAGGTGAGGTGGTAGGTGCTCCCGTCCGGCCGGTCGGTCGTGCCCTCGATCTCCACCACCAGCGCTTCGACGCCCGCCGCGTCATCGGCCCGCCCGACCACCCGCGCCTCGCGCGCCGCCGGGACCGGGGCGTCGGCCGAGACGCCGGACGCCAGCGTCACGTGGTCCGCCACCACGTCCGGGTAGAGGGGCGGGAACTGCTGCAGCAGGGAGGCCCGGTCGCGCTCGTCGAGCTTCCAGCCGACGAAGCGCGTGCGCCAGCCGGTGGTCACCGGCAGACCATCGGACTGATCGGGTCGCTGGCGGGGAAGGTCTCCTCGACCGCCTCGTCCATCAGCGCCTCCTGCCGGCTCTCCGCCCGCGCCGCCTGCTCCGCCAGCTGGTCCGGCGTCTCGCCGTCGCGCAGCCGCGTCGCGGGCCGTGCCGTCGCGCCCTCGGTAGAGCGAACGCCCGGATCGGGTCCACCGCCCGCGTAGTCCGCCGTGGAGCCGCTGGAGCCGCGCTCCAGCCATCCGTCGCGTTTGTTCATGGCCCGGTCCCTCGCGCCTGCACCATCATCAAACCGTCACCGCCCGTCCACAAGCTCGGCCGTGAACGCGATTCGGAGCGCGCCATGTCCGACGCCGAAGTCCGCCGCTACCGCACGGTGTTCCTGTCCGACATCCACCTCGGCGCGCGCGGCTGCCAGGCCGAGCTGCTGCTCGACTTCATCCGGCACATGGAGTGCGACACGCTGTTCCTGGTCGGGGACATCGTCGACGGCTGGAAGCTGAAGCGCGGCTGGTTCTGGCCGCAGAGCCACAACGACGTGGTGCAGAAGATCCTCCGGCTGGCCCGCAAGGGCGTGCGGGTCGTCTACGTCCCGGGGAACCACGACGACCGGGTCCGCGACTTCTGCGGCGTCCACTTCGGCGGCGTGGTGGTGGTGCGCGAGGCCGAACACGAGACCGCCGACGGCCGCCGCTTCCTGGTGGTCCACGGTGACGAGTTCGACGGCGTGGTGCAGCACGCCCGCTGGGTCGCCTTCCTGGGCGACTGGTCCTATCGCGGCGTGCTGGCGCTCAATACGGCGTGCAGCCGGCTGCAGCGCCGCTTCGGCTTCGGCTACTGGAGCCTCGCCGCCTTCCTGAAGTCGCGCGTGCGAAACGCCATGCGCTTCGTCGACCGGTTCGAGCGCGCCGTGGCCGAGGAGGCCGGCCGCCGCGGCTACGACGGCGTGATCTGCGGCCACGTCCACATCGCCGCCATGCGCACCATCGGCGGGATCGAGTACGTCAACGACGGCGACTGGGTGGAGAGCTGCACCGCCCTGGTGGAGCACGCCGACGGCCGGCTCGAGCTCCTCCGCTGGGCCGAGATCGCCGGCGCCCGCGCGCCCCGCGCCGCGCCGGAGCGGAGCCCCGCGGTGCCCGTCGCCGCCTGAGCCCGCGCGTCACGAAAGGTTCGTCGAACTGTCACGGCCCTCGGGCAGGATGGCTCGTCCTTCCGGAGCCCGCCCGTGTCCGCGCCCCGCCCCGACGACGTCCTGCGAGCCTTCTCCCGCCAGCGCGCCCGCCCCTGCGACCGCCTCGACCTGCTGGCCCTCGTGCGCGGCGGCCTGGACGAGCAGGGCGTGGCCTCCGCCGTCCGCGGCTGCGCCAGCCGGGGCTACGTCATCGACCGAGGCTTCTCCGCCGAGCTCACCGAGGCGGGCTACCGGGCTCTTCGGGCCGACCTCGGCTGAGCCTCAGCCGCCGGGCGTCGCCGCCTGGAAGGGGAAGAACACCGGGATGGCCAGCGAGCCGACCACCCAGGTGACGACGTTCAGCGGCAGGCCCACCCGCACGAAGTCCATGTAGTTGTACCGGCCCATTTGATAGACGAGCACGTTCGTCTGGTAGCCGAACGGCGTGGCGAACGCCGCGCTGCCCGCCATCATCACGGCCACGACGAAAGGCCGCGCCTCCACCCCCAGGCTCTCCGCCAGCGCGACCGCCACCGGCGTCAGCAGCACGGCCACCGTCGCATTGGACAGCAGCTCGGTGAGGAACAGCGTCGCGCCGTAGAGCAGCACGAGCGCCAGCAGCGGGCCCAGGGGTTCGACGGAGTCCACCAGGGCGTTGGTCGCCGCGGCCGCGAGGCCGGTCTGCTCCAGCGCCAGGCCCAGCACCACCATGCCCGCGATCAGGAGCAGGATCTGCGGCCGTAGTCCGCCGTAGGCTTCGTCCGGCCCGATCACCCGCAGCAGCACGAGCAGCACCGCTCCTGCGAAGGCGGACGCGGCGATGGGCGCGAGCCCGTAGGCCGCGATGACGATCACCCCCACGAACACCACCAGAGAAGCGATGGCCCGCAGTGGCCGCAGGGGGCGCTCGGCGGCGAACACTGCGGGCTCGCCGACGGACTCTCCCTCGACGGCTCCAGGCGGCGGAGCGGTGGGCGTGTCGGCCGGGGCGGGCTCCGCCTGCCGCAGCAGCCGGCCTCCGAACAACAGCAGGTAGAGCGCCCCCGCCACCGCGATCGAGACGCCCACCGGCGTGACCTCGAAGATGCCGAACGGCCGCTCGCCGCCGGCGCGCGCCATGTCGTTCACCAGCAGGTTGGTCGAGGTGCCGATCAGCGTGCAGCAGCCGCCCAGCACCGTCACGTAGGACAGCGGCATCAGGAACCGCTTGGGCGATAGGCCGAGCGAATTCGCCACGTCGCGCACCACCGGTGACGCCAGCACCACGATGGGGGAGTTGTTGAGGAAGGCCGAGGCCGCGCCGCAGAGCACGATGACGCCCCAGAGCCCCATCGCGCCGGTGAAGCGGCACAGCTTCACCGCGCTGCGGATCATCAGGTCGAGCAGGCCTGACAGCTCCATCGCGTAGGCGATGACGAACAGCGAGGCGAGCGCGATGATCGCAGGGCTGGCGAACGCCACCTGAACCTCGACGGGACGTACCGCGCCGCTCAGCAGCAGCACCGCCGCGCCGGTCAGCGCCACCACGTCGGAGCGCACCTTGTCCCAGATCAGCGCCGCCACGACGGCGGCCAGCACCGCGAGCGTGACGAGCTGCTCGGTGTTCATGCGCGGGCGTCCCTCAGCCGCCGCGGCTTCCGAGGTTCTTCCGCAGCACCGCCGCGATGATCAGGCTGAACGCGGCGAGCCGCAGCAGGTAGATCCAGCCCCGCTCGTCGCCCTCCACGCCGAGCAGGGCCACCAGCGCCTGGTTGAGGGCGAACAGCCAGAAGGCCGCCGCGAAAACGGCGAACAGGCCATCGCCGGTTCGCCGCCAGAAGCGCAGGAACAGCAGGCCCGCCACGATGTAGCCCATCGCGATCATGCCCGAGACGAAGGTCGCGACCGTTCCCATCAGTCGGCCTCCCAGATGAAGCCGTAGAGCAGCACCGCGACCGCGGCGAGGGCGCTGGCGTGCCGCAGGGCGATCAGGCTCACGTCAGGCACCAGCAGCAGGTCGGCCACCACGAAGAGGTTGTTCAGCGCCAGCAGCGCGAACGCGGCCGCGCTCCACAGCAGCAGGGGCGCGCGGCTCCGCCGCCACGCACGCTGCAGCAGCACCGCGCACCCGACGCTGGTGAGCAGGCACAGCAGATAGACCACGGTGGGCCCGGTCAGGGTCATTTCGGCGGATCCTTGAGCCGGAAGGCGTTGGCGAAGCTCTCCAGCGGCGAGGTCTTCGAGCGGGTGATGGCGTTGATCACGCTCACCGGCCGCTCACGGTAGAGGCGGGCCAGGGAATCGCACAGATCCGCGAGCGCGGGCGAGGCGGGCTGGTACTCGCATCCCTCCGCTTCGCAGCGGACCAGGCCCGAGGTCTCGAAGACCGCGAGCGCGCCCTGCACGACGGTCTGGCTGCCGCGCAGCTCCTGCACCAGCCGCTCCCGCGTCCAGCTCTGCCCGGGGTGCGCCCTTAGGAACAGCAGCAGTTCGAGCGCCCACACCGACGGCACCGATCCGCTGATGAACTCCTGGAGGTCGCGCTCGATCACCCCGCCCGTCCCGCGGCGCCGCGCGGCGGCGGCGAACACGGCGCGGACCCTAGGGATCGACCGCCGCAGAGCAAGCGTGGCAGTGGGTAAGGCCCCGTAAAGGCTGCGCGCTCCACGCTCGTTCCTCACCGAACGGGAGCACCTCCTTGGCACGGCTGGTTTTCGAGGCTGCCGGCCGCTCCGGCGGACGGCGATCCTCTGCTCCGCGCCGCCCCGTTGTCAGGCGGCGCTTCAAGGTCGCAGCGGGATACGCGCTGTGTGCGGCGCTGGCTCTCGCCGCTTTCGTGATCGCCCGGGGGGAACTGCCGGAGGCGCCGGCGGACGCGGTCCCCGGCTCCAGCGTCGGCGCGCCCGTGCGGGTGATCGACGGCGACACCATCGACGTGGCGGGCGAGCGTGTACGGCTGGTCAACATCGACACGCCCGAGATGCCGCCGAAGGCCCGCTGCGCGGCGGAAGCGGACGGCGCCCTGCGCGCCCGTGACCGGCTGCAGGCGCTCGTCGCGAGCGGCGACGTGGCGCTCGCGCGCACCGGCACGGACCGCTACGGGCGCACGCTCGCCCACGTTTCCGTCGATGGAGCGGACGTCGGCCATGCGCTCATCGCCGCCGGGCTGGCCCGGCCCTGGGAGGGCCGCCGCCGCACCTGGTGCGCCTGAGCCGCGGGCGGCGCTTCGAAATCCGGCGAATCAGGCGCAGACTCGTTCTCGAGAGCCGCCCCCCGGTTCTCCGTTTCAGACTAGGCGGCCCCGTCTCCCCCGGCGGGGCCGTTTCGCGTCTTACGGCTGCGCTTGTGTGTGATATCCTACACTCGTCGACGGCCGGTTCCCGGATTCGGAGACTGAGAGGCGGTCGCGCGCGGCCCCCGTCCTCTCGCTCGCCGCCGCTGGAGACGCCCCTGTCGTCACTGGTCCTGCTTGTGGAAGACGAGCCGCTGGTCCTCATGACGGTGCGCCAGGCGCTGGAGGACGCAGGCTACGGCGTCCGCGAGGCGGGCGACGGACGCGAGGCGCTGGCGGTCATCGATGCTGAAATCCAGACCTTCGGCGCCCTCGTCACGGACGTGAACCTCGGCCGCATAGACGGCTGGGCCGTGGCGCGTCATGCGCGCGAGCTGAACCCGAAAATGCCGGTGGTCTATGTCACCGGCGACAGCGCGCATGAATGGGCCTCGCAGGGCGTGCCCGGCAGCGTCCTCGTCGAGAAGCCCTTCGCCCCGGCGCAGATCGTGACCGCCGTGTCGTCGCTCCTGGTGGTCACTAACCCGAGCGCGATGGGCTGATCCGCCGGCCCTCCTCGGCCCGAAAACCGTCTTCCCTTAACGTCCGGCTAGGGCTGGTACGGCATTTTCCCTCAATGTCAGCACAGCCACGAGGTCTGGGCGCTTCCCTGCTCGCGGCGGCCCTCGCTGCCGCGGCCTTGGTTAATATCGCCGATATCCTGGGGCACGAGACGTCCCCGCCCGTCCACGCGGCCATGGACGGGCTCGGCCTCGCGGCGCTGCTGATCGCCGGCGTGGTCGCCTGGCGGTGGCGGGGCGAGGTTCGGACCGCCCAGGAGCAGCTCCGGCGTAGCGAGGCCCGTCACCGCTCCATCGTCGAGGGCGCCGGCGAGGCCATCATCGTGATCGACGACCAGGCGACCATCGTCGCCTTCAACCAGGCCGCCGAGCGCATGTTCGGCTACGCGGCCGCCGAGATGATCGGGACCAGCCTCGAGAGGCTGATGACCGACGGCGTCCGCCGCGCCCACGCAGCCTACCTGCTCGAGCACGGCCACACCGCCCTGGTCCAGGCCCGGGGGGCCGAGCGGACCCTGCAGAAGGGCGTGCGGAAGCAGGGGGGAGTCTTCCCCTTCGAGCTCAGCATGACCGAGTGGTTCGACGGCGACCGCCGCATGTTCACCGGCGTCATGCGCGATGTGACGGAGCGCGAGCGGGCGGCCGCGGAGCTCCGCGAGAGCCAGGCCCGCTACGCCGGCGTCTATGACAACAGCAGCGAACTGCTCTTCACCTACGCGGTCGACGGCGAAGGCGGCTTCGTCCTGGAGAGCATGAACCGTGCGGCGGAGGACTACACCGGCCAGTCGCGATCGGCGCTTGCAGGTCTGACGCCCGACCAGCTCACGGGACCGAACGCGGCGCGCACGCTGAAGCGGGCCCTGATCCGCTGCCTCGACACCCGCGCCTCCGCGCCGCTCGACCTGCCGCTCGGCGTCGGCGGCCGCCGGCGGATGCTCCACCTGATGCTGTCGCCGCTGCGCGACGGCGCCGGCGAGATCACGCGCGTGCTGGTGAGCGGGCGCGTGGGGGCCGAGGTCGAGCCGCAGCCCGCCGCCTGACCGCTCAGAGAGCCCGCGGAGCTCGCTCCTCGAGTGGTTCGGCGAGGAAGCTTTCCGCTTCTTCCAGCGTGGAGAAGGCCCGCAGGTCGCGTCCGTCGAACTGATAGCCCATGGCTTTCGCCCAGAGACCGAAGTTCGGATCCCGGGTCACGAAGGCGGTGCGGCAGGGGTGCCGAGGGTCGGGATTCGCAGCCTTGTAGGCCGGCGCGATCCGCTGCAGGTGCCGGTTGTCGAAACCGCTCTGATAGCCGGTCAGGTCGAAGAGCCTGTCCGACATGGCCGTCTCCGGCCGCTCCGCGTAGAGCCGGATGAAGGTGTCGACCACCTCGTCGCCGTCGATGTCCCCTGCCAGCACGATCCGCAGCCGCGGGACCACGGCCGTCGTATCCTCAGCGATGGAAACGACAGGCGTGGTTCTGTTCGGATCGCTTGGAGCCGCCATGGTCCCCCTTCGCACGGTAGCCTCCGAAACTCTGGAGGAAACCCGCTTTGATCCGCAAGAAGAAAGCCCGCCGGTGAGGGCGGGCTCCTGTCGTTCAGGAATTGGCGGCGGCTACCACTCGATCCCGTAGGGATCGGCTTTCGCGCGGGGCTGGCCGCGGCCGGCCTTGATGGCTTCCTTCTTGAGCCGCGCCTCTTCCTTCATCTGCGCCTTGCGGTCCTTGCGGGCCTTGCGCTGCAGCTCGAGCTGATAGGCCTCGTCGTTCAGCAGGGCCTGCTGGCGGGCCTTCTCGGCCTCTTCAGCGGCGATGCGGGCCGCTTCCTTGGCCGCGAGGCGCTCCTGGCGCACGCGCTCCTTCTCGGCTTCGCGCTCGGCCTTCAGGGCGTCAAGGTCGGCCTGTACCGCCGGCTTCGGCTTGAACTTGGCCAGCAGGGCCTTCTTCGCTTCCGCCTGGCTGGAGAGGCGGTCGGTGAACTGGGTGCCGTGAACGTGCTTCATGGGTTCCTTGATCAGGGGTCGATAACAACGGGCGGGACCGTCTCCGGCCCCGCCCGCGCTTCAGTGTCTAAGGGAGAACCCCGGCTTACTCGGCCGGTTCCTCGGTCTTCTCGCGGCTCGGACGATCCTCGCCGCCTTCGCTGCGCTCGCCGCGGTCGCGTCCGCCGCCGCGACGGCCGCGGCCGCCCCGGTCACGATCGCCGCCGCCGCCTTCGCGCCGGCCGAATCCGCCGCCGCGATCGCCGCGCTCTTCACGCTCCTCGCCGGTCTCGCCGCGCGCGGCGCGCTCGGCTTCGATCTGCGCGGAGATGTCCTCGCCGGTCGCCTGGTCGACGACCTTCATGGACAGCTTGGTCTTGCCGCGGTCGTCGAAGCCCATGAGCTTCACCTTCACGGTGTCGCCCTCGTTGACCACGTCGGTGACCTTGCCGACCTTCTCGCGGGCCAGCTGGCTGATGTGGACGAGGCCGTCCTTGGCGCCGAAGAAGTTCACGAAGGCGCCGAAGTCCATCACCTTCACGACACGGCCGGTGTAGATCTTGCCCACCTCGGCCTCGGCCGCGATGGAGTTGATCCAGTCACGGGCGGCGTCGATCTTCGACTGCTCGGACGCGGCGATCTTGATCGTGCCGTCGTCCTCGATGTTCACCTTGGCGCCGGTCTTCTCCACGATCTCGCGGATCACCTTGCCGCCGGTGCCGATGACTTCGCGGATCTTGTCGACCGCGATCTTCATCGTCTCGATCTTCGGCGCGTGCTCGCCGAGCTCCGCGCGCGGAGCCTCCATGGCCTTGTTCATCTCGGCCAGGATGTGGAGGCGGCCGGCCGAGGCCTGCGTCAGGGCCTGACGCATGATCTCCTCGGTGATGCCGGGGACCTTGATGTCCATCTGCAGCGAGGTGATTCCGTTGGCCGTGCCCGCGACCTTGAAGTCCATGTCGCCGAGGTGGTCCTCGTCGCCCAGGATGTCCGAGAGGATCGCGAACTCGCCCGAGGGCTCCAGGATCAGGCCCATGGCGATGCCGCTGACCGGCGACTTCAGCGGAACGCCCGCGTCCATCAGGGCCAGCGAACCGCCGCAGACCGAGGCCATCGACGACGAGCCGTTGGACTCGAAGATCTCCGACACCAGGCGGATCGTGTAGGGGAACTCCTCCGGCGTCGGCAGCATCGGACGGAGCGCGCGCCACGCCAGCTTGCCGTGGCCGATCTCGCGACGGCCCGGCGAGCCCATGCGGCCCGTCTCTCCCACCGAGAACGGCGGGAAGTTGTAGTGCAGGAGGAATTTCTCCTTGTACGTGCCGCTCAGCGCGTCGACGTACTGCTCGTCCTCGCCGGTGCCCAGCGTGGTCACCACCAGGGCCTGGGTCTCGCCGCGGGTGAACAGGGCCGAGCCGTGGGCGCGGGGCAGGACGCCCACTTCGCTCACGATGTTGCGGACCTTGTCGACCGGGCGGCCATCGATCCGCCGCCCGTGCTCGATGATGTCGCGGCGCAGGATGTTGGCTTCGGCTTCCTTGAAGGCGGCGCCCAGCTTCGCCGGATCGATGCCGTCAGGGTTCGCTTCGCTGCGGGCCAGTTGCTCGACGGCCTTGCCCTTGGCGGCTTGGATGGCGGCGTGGCGGTCGGACTTCTTCTGGTTGCCGTAGGCCGCGCGCAGCTCCTCGCCGACGAGGCCCTGCACCTGGCTGACGTAGCCGCTCATGTCTTCCGGCTGGAAGTCGAACGGGTCCTTGGCCGCGTGCTCGGCCAGTTCGATGATCGCGTCGATCACCGGCTGGAAGCCGCGGTGGGCGAACATCAGCGCGCCCAGCATCTTGTCCTC
>DASVVG010000085.1:0-3833 GCA_036386655.1 Caulobacteraceae bacterium
CCTTCATCATCGGCCGCGCCACGAAGAAGATCAGCAGCGCGGCGACCAGGCCCAGGATGCCCAGCTCCACCGTCCGCATCAGGTCGTTCTTGTCGAAGCCCATCAGCGGGTTCGAGGCCTCGGTGCCGCCCACGGCGTCCGTGGTGCGGTTGAAGCGGACGTTGACCACGCTCACCTGGTCGCCGCGGGTCTGGTCGAAGCCGACCGCCGACTTCACCAGCTGCTCGATGCGCGCGATGTCTTCCGGCGCCCGGATCGAGTAGTTCGCGCCGTTCATCACCCCGTCCACGGCCACGGCGACCGAGACGCGCTTCACCCGCCCGGGCTCCTGCACCTCGGTCCGCGACGTCGAGGAGATCTCGTAGTTGGTGGTCTCCTGCGTGCCGCCGGTGCTCGAGCGGGCGGTAGCGATCGACGGCGCCTCCTGGCCCTCGGGGATGTTCACCTGCGCCGTCGCGGCGCCGCTGGGGTCCGGCTGCGTCTCCTCGGAGTTCTCCTCGACCGTCTGGCTCGAGCGGACCACCTGCCCGTCGGGGTCGTACTCCTTGGACTCCACCGTCACCCGGCTGAGGTCCAGCTCGGCGGTCACGTTCACCCGCGCGTTGCCGGGGCCGACCACGCCTTCGACGATGTCCTGCACCTTGCGGCGCAGCTTGGCCTCTTCCTCGGCGCGCAGGCCCTCGGCGATCGCGCCGGTCATCGTGTCGCCGCCGGAGCCGTCGGCCAGCATCTTGCCCTGGTCGTCCACCACCGTGACCCGCTCGGGGCTCAGGTTCGGAACGGCGCCGGCCACCAGCACGCGGATCGCGCGCACCTTCTCGGCGGCCATGTCGCCGCGGTTCAGCCCCACCACCACGGAGGCCGTGGGCTTGGCCGCTTCCTCCTCGAAGAGTTCCTGCTTGGGCAGCGCGAGCTGCACGCGCACCGAGGTCACGCCCTTGATCGAGCGGATCGAGCGGGCGAGCTCGCCCTCCAGCGCCCGCTGCTTGTTCAGGTTCTGCTGGAACTCGGTCTGGCCCAGCGCCGAGGTCTCGTCGAACAGCTCGTAGCCGACCGATCCCGCGCTCGGCAGGCCCTGCGAGGCGAGCATCAGCCGCGTCGAGGCCACCTGGTCCCGCTCGACCATGATCGTCGAGCCGTCCCCCTTCACCTCGTACTTCACGCCGCCCTGGTCGAGGGCGGTCGTGATCTCGGAGGCTTCCTTCAGGTCGACGCCGGAGTAGAGCAGCGCCTTCGGCTCGGCCCCGATGCGCATGCTGAGCGCCACCAGGATGGCCACCAGCCCGGCCGCGCCGCCGACGACGGCCGCCAGGCGGCCGATCCCGAAGCGCTGCACGAAAGCCGAGAACTGGTTCAAACGCCGCCCACCCCTGAACGCACGGCGCGGACGCCGGCAGGTAGGCAACAATTGCCGGGCAGGGTGTTAACGCCTCCTTACGCCGGGCCCCGCGCCGCCCGCGCGCCTGTCTCCGGGGACAGGACATCCGGAGACAACGCGATACATCCCGCGCCACCGGGGACATCGTCTTATCCACCCCCTCCGCACCGGCCGTATAATGGCGGGGAAGGGGGCGCGCCCGTCCGCGCCCCCTGCGGGTCTTTGACATCGTGAGCCTGGAACCGCCGTCGCGGAGGCGTCGGCGCGCCCGCGCTCAGGCGCATCTATTCACCTGTTAGGGCCCGGGCACGGTCCCCGCTTTGTCCACCCCTCGGGACCGGGACAAAGCCCCGAAACGACAACGGCCGCGCTCTCGCGCGGCCGTTGAAGGAGACGTCCCGCTAGGTGATCAGCGGTAGTGTTGGATGCGCGTGGTGCGGAGCCCCGGCATGCCGTGGCGTTCGATCGCCTTCTGCCAGCCGAGGAATTCTTCGTTGGTCAGCCGATAGCGCTCGCAGGCCTCGTCCAGGGTCAGCAGCCCGCCGCGAACGGCGGCCACGACCTCGGCCTTGCGGCGGATCACCCACCGGTCCGTCGCCGGAGGCGGCAGGTCGGCGAGCGTCAGGGGCGCGCCGGTCGGACCGATCACGAACCTCTCGCCTTTGTTGTTGAGCCGCTCTTGCAGCATGAGCTTGCGCCCTCACCCATCACGAACTTAGAGCGTGACCATACCCACCGGGCGATAACGAAGGCTGAATCCCGATAGTAAAGGGATGGGTAAGAAAGCAGGACGGCCCCCCGATCAAGGAATCGAGGGGCCGCTGCAGGTTGTTAATTAGAGTTACTAACGCTTAATTCTCAGGAGTTCCTCCAGCATCTCGTCGGCCGTCGTGATGATCTTCGAGGACGCCGAGTAAGCGCGTTGAGTAGTGATGAGGCCGGTGAACTCGGTCGACAGGTCCACGGTCGAGGATTCCAGCGCCGAGGGGCGGATGAAGCCTGCGCCGCCGCTGCCCGGAGCCTTCAGGTTGTACGTGCCGCTGTCGATGGAAACCCGGAAAGCGTTGCCGGAGACCGCCTGCAGGCCGTCCGGGTTCGGGAAGGTGGCCAGCGCCACCTGCGCGATCCGGCGCAGCACGCCGTTGTCGAATTCGGCCGTGACGAACCCGTTCTCGTCGATGTCGATCGAGGACAGGTTGCCGAAGGCCGTGCCGTTGGTCGCCACCGCCTGCACCACCGACTGGGAGTCGTATTGGGTCAGGCCGCCCGCGGCCTGGCCGAAGTCGAAGCGGATGTCCTGGGCGTTGACGCCCAGACCCGCCGCCCACTTCACCTCGTTCGCCGCCAGCGTGGCGTCGTCGGAGGACTGGAACTGCAGGATCGGCTCCTCGATGGGAGCGCCGGCGGCGCCGAACAGCGTGCTGTTCAGGGCGTCGTAGCGGCCGTCCTGGGTGAACTGGATGTAGCCGGTCTTCAGCTGGCCGCCCTGGAGCGTCGAGCCCGCGCCGTACGTCACGTCGCTGGCGGGCACCGCCCGCACTTCGGCGTACCACCGGTTCGGCACCGTCGGGTGCTTCAGGAAGGAGATGGCGACGGTGCGCTTGCCGCCCTTGGAGTCCGACACCGGCACCTGGACCTCGAAGTCCGGCTTGATGCCGCTGCCCGGCACCGTCGGGTCGTAGGTCGCCATGCTGTTGGCCGCGACGGCCGGGTTGTAGGTGCCGGCCGAGATGTTGGGCGCCTGGCTCGACTTCAGGTTGGCGTTGATCGAGACGCGGGTGGTGGGCTCGGCGGTGCCGCCCACGGCCGTCACGTTCACCGGCACCAGGCGGGTCAGGTCCGACGGGTCGCTCAGGACGATGCCCTGGTTGTCGATCGGCCAACCCTGCAGGTAGAGGCCCGACGAGTTCCGCATGTAGCCCTGCTGGTCCACCTGGAACGAGCCGGCCCGGGTGAAGGAGCGGGTGTCGTTCGCCTGCACGCCTTCGGCCTTCTCCGTGGTGACGAAGAAGCCCTGGCCCGAGATGCCGAGGTCGGTGGAGGAGGTGGTCTGCTGCAGCAGGCCCTGGGCGGAGATGTACTGCCGGGTCGGCGCGATCACGCCGCCGGCGTTGTACGCGCCGCTGCTGTTCACGGCCGTGACCAGCGTTTCGAACGCCGCGGCGCTGCGCTTGTAGCCGACGGTGTTCACGTTCGCGATGTTGTCGGAGATGGCGGCGAGCGCCGACGCGTTCGCCTTCAGGCCCGAGACCCCCGCAAGGAGGGCGCTGCTCATACTCATGGGTCGTGTCCTTCAATGAACGTTGAAGTCGCGCCTGATGCGTTTGCGGCGGCTCCTCGAGCCCCCGCGCGCGCGCCGTTCGGGCGCGCGTCGATCTTCGGTGGGGGTCAGCCCGCGCTGCGCACGGCGCTCACCTTGTCCAGCCAAACCTGTGATTTCCCGAGGGAGAGCAAC
>DASVVG010000086.1:0-3981 GCA_036386655.1 Caulobacteraceae bacterium
CCGCGTCCTGAAGGCGGCGCCAGTTACGGCGCCCGCGGCGACGCCGCCCCCCGTGCCGGCGGCTTCGGCACTCGGCCGGCCGGTGACGGCCCCGTCCGCTACTCCGCGCTGAACCCGCGCCCCGCGGGCCCCCGTGGCCCGGGCGGCGCCGGCGCGTCCGCGCCTTCCGGCCCCGAGGTGGACCGTCCGTCGCGCTCCGGCCCGCGCACCGCCTTCAACCGCGGCGGCGCCGCCGACGCTCGCCGCAAGGGCGGCCCGGCCGACGACGACAAGGCCGTCTCCCGCGCCAAGGGCGCCCCCAAGCGCCGCGAAGGCCGCCTCACCATCCAGGCCGTGGCCGGTGACGAGGACGCCGCCGAGCGCATGCGTTCCCTCGCCTCGGTCCGCCGGGCGCGCGAACGCGAGAAGGAAAAGCGCAAGGGCGGCGGGGTCGAGCAGACCAGCGTCAGCCGCGAGGTCGTGATCCCCGACGTCATCACCGTGCAGGAGCTGGCGAACCGCATGGCCACGCGCGGCGTCGAGATCATCAAGTTCATGATGCGCCAGGGCATGATGCTGAAGATCAACGACGTGATCGACAGCGACACGGCCGAGCTGGTCGCCACCGAGTTCGGCCACACGGTTCGCCGCGTCTCCGAAGCCGACGTGGAAGAGGGCTTCCTCTCCGCCGACGACGACACCGGCGAGACGCTGCCGCGCCCGCCCGTCGTGGCCGTCATGGGCCACGTCGACCACGGCAAGACGTCGCTGCTGGACGCGCTGCGCTCGGCCAACGTGACCTCGGCCGAGGCCGGTGGGATTACGCAGCACATCGGGGCCTATCAGGTGAAGCTGCCCGACGGGCAGCGCGTGACCTTCCTGGACACGCCGGGCCACGCGGCCTTCAGCCAGATGCGCATGCGCGGCGCCAACGTCACGGACATCGTGGTGCTGGTGGTCGCGGCCGACGACGGCGTGATGCCGCAGACGATCGAGGCCATCAATCACGCCAAGGCCGCGGGCGCCCCGATCATCGTGGCGATCAACAAGATCGATAAGCCCGACGCCGACCCGACCCGGGTGATCAACGAGCTGCTCCAGCACGAGATCGTGGTGGAGAGCCTCGGCGGCGAGACGCAGGCGATCCAGGTGTCGGCGACCCAGAAGATGGGCCTCGACGACCTCATCGAGGGCATCATCGTGCAGGCCGAGGTCATGGACCTACGGGCGAACCCGGAGCGGTCCGCCGAAGGCACCATCATCGAGGCCAAGCTCGACAAGGGCCGCGGCCCTGTCGCCACCGTGCTGGTCAACCGCGGAACGCTGAAGCGCGGCGACATCGTCGTGGCCGGCTCCACGTGGGGCCGCGTGCGCGCGCTGATCAACGAGAACGGCGACCAGGTGCCCAGCGCCGGTCCGTCCGAGCCCGTCGAGATCCTCGGCCTCGACGCCCCGCCGTCGCCCGGCGACGCGCTGGCCGTGGTGGAAGACGAGGCCCGCGCGCGCGAACTCACCGAGTACCGCGACCGCGTGCGCCGCGAGAAGGCCGTGGTGCCGATCGGCGCCGGCGCCTCGCTGGCGGACATGATGGCCAAGCTCCAGTCCAAGAAGGTCTCGGAGCTCCCGGTCATCATCAAGGCCGACGTGCAGGGCTCGGCTGAAGCCATCGCCACCTCGCTGGAGAAGATGGGCAACGAGGAGGTGCGCGCGCGCATCATCCACTCGGGCGTGGGCGGCATCACCGAAAGCGACGTGCTGCTGGCCAAGGGCTCGGGCTCGCCGATCATCGGCTTCAACGTCCGTGCCTCGAAGCAGGCGCGCGACCTCGCCGAGCGCGAGGGCGTGGAGATCCGCTACTACGCCATCATCTACGACCTGCTGGACGACATCCGCGGCGTGCTCTCGGGCATGCTGGCGCCGCTGCAGCGGGAGAACTTCCTGGGCAACGCGCAGATCCTCGAGGTCTTCGACATCACCAAGGCCGGCAAGGTCGCGGGCTGCCGCGTCACCGAAGGCGTGGTCCGCCGCGGCGCCCGCGTCCGGATCGTCCGCCAGGACGTGGTGGTGCTGGAACTCGGCGTGCTGCAGTCGCTGAAGCGCTTCAAGGATGACGTGGCGGAAGTCACGAACGGCATGGAGTGCGGGATGACCTTCCAGGGCTTCCAGGACATCAAGGTCGGCGACTTCATCGAGTGCTTCACGCTGGAGAGCGTCGCCCGCACCCTCTAGGGTCGGAGACGCCGATCTGAACGCCATCGGCCCGGACGGTCCCGCCGTCCGGGCCGTTTCGCATCCGGAGCCCGCCCTTGAAGCGCCTCGCCTGCGTTCTCGCGACCTCGGCGTTGCTGTTCGGCTGCTCGGGCGCCGCGCAGCAGCGCGACGCCGCCGACGACGTGCGCGCCTTCCTGCACGCCGCGCGCACCGGCGACACGGCGACCTTCGAGCAGCACGTGGACCGGGCGGCGCTGCGGACCGTGCTGGCGCAGGAGCTGCGCGCCGCCATGCCCAACACGGTCCGGGCGGCGGAGCGCCGCGGGGGGCTCGACGCCTACGTGGACGGCATGATCAGTCCCTACGGCCTCAGCCAGGCCATGGCGCGTGGGCGGACGCGCGACCGCACGCCGCCGGAGGCGGAGGTCGCCGCGCTTCTGATCGTCGTCGACGAGCGGCGGGTCTGCCTCCCCGGCGCCACGCGCGAGGTCTGCTCGCTGACCTTCACCCGCGGGGCCGGCGGCGTGTGGCGGCTGACGGCGCTCGACCTCCAGTCCGGCGAGGACCGCGTCACCCGGTGATAGGCGGAACCGTGCCCGGGGGCGCCTCGTTCGGAGCAGGAGCCCCCGGAGCCGCCGTTGAAGCTGAAGTTCGCTGCTGCAGCCCTCACCGCCGCTCTCGTCGGCGCGTGCGGCGCGGACGTGAAGTACGACGCGGCGCAGGACGTGCATGCCTTCGTCACCGCCGCGCGGGAGGGCGACCGGGCGACGTTCGAGCGGCATGTCGACCGGCCGGCGCTGCGGGCCTCCCTGGTCTCGGAGCTCACAGAGACGCTGGACCGGGAGGGGGCCGGCGGCCTGGCCGGCGTCCTCGGCCCCCGCGCGGTCGAAAGCGCCGTCGACCAGATGATCACGCCTCAGGCGTTCAGCTTCGCCGCCGAGCAGGGCGGCCTGAAGCGCACCCCGAGCGCCGCCGAGATCGCCACCCAGCTCAAGGACGTCGGGCAGGGCCACGTCTGCCTGCAGGCGAACGGCGTCTGCGCCCTGACCTTCGCCTCACGGGAAGGCGTGTGGAAGCTGGTGCAGATCGACACGGAGGGCCTCCAGGTCACCGGGGCCGGCGCGCGCGGGCTGCCGATGCAGGAAGCCTGGCCCGGCCGCTGAGAGGAACCAAAGCCAAGCTGGCGCGTTCGCCTTCAATGGCGAGAATTCTGATGAAGTGCCCCCGCACGGAGCGTGTCGTCCCTACCGTGCTGAGGATGCGCGAGCCCGCGTTCGAAGCGATGTCCGGCTCGCACGCTTTTCGGTGCCCGGCCTGCAACCAGATCCACACCTGGGAGAAGCAGGACGCGTGGCTGGAGCAGGCGGCGAGCTGAATCGCCGCGGGTCGGGAACCCGACCCCCGGTCGCGTCAGTTACCCCGACATGGAACGGGACCAACACCAGCCGCAGGGGCGCGGCGAGCGCGACCGCCGCGATGCGGAACTCTGCGCCGATCTCCACGCGCGCATCGCCCACGCCCGGGAACTCACCCGCCGCTCGAGAGACCTGCTGACGGCCGTTTCGGCCGAACCACGGAGCTTCGCGCGCGACGGCTAGACGCCGTCCTCGGCGTTCTGCGAACTCATGTGGATGGAGAGTTGCTCGCGCGCCTGCCGGACCACGGCACGGGCGCGGGCCAGCTGTTCCGGCAATTCCGCCATCGCCTTGTCGGCTTCCTCGGCGGCGGCTTCCGGGCTCTCGCGCGCCGCGTGCTGATCGTCGTGCATGGTCGTCTCGTCGTCCGCGCGCT
>DASVVG010000087.1:0-22034 GCA_036386655.1 Caulobacteraceae bacterium
CGCCGCCCTGCCGGAGGTGGGCCGGGCCTGGCGCGAGCTTTTCGGCTCCCACTACCCCGCCATGGCCGTGGTCCAGGTGGCCGCCCTGATGGAGGACGAGGCGCTCGTCGAGATCGAGACCACCGCCGTCGTGCCGCCTCAGCCCTGAGGCAGGAACGGCGAGAACGTGATCACCGTGAAGGTGTCGCGGATGTGCGGCCGAGTCTGCACCTTCTCTGTCACGAACGTCCCGATGTCCGCCGACTTGTCCAGGTGGAACTTGGCCAGCAGGTCGTACTGCCCCGACGTCGAATAAACCTCGGAGACCCCCTCCACGTTGTCCACGAAGTCGGCCGCGACGTCGTTCGCCTTCCCCAGCTCGCATTTCACGAAGACGAAGATGGCGGTCATCATGGCGGCGGCTCCGGAGGCGTGGCGGACGGGGTGGGATTCGAACCCACGGAGGGCGTGAACCCTCGGCGGTTTTCAAGACCGCTGCCTTAAACCACTCGGCCACCCGTCCAGGCGCCGGGATTTAGCAGCCTTAACCTTCGCTTCACCAGAGCGGCCGAGCCTTGGCCCGAACCTTGAGGGGAGGGCTCATGCGCTCTGCTGCCCTGAGCTTCGGCGTCGCATTCCTGGCCGCCGTGTCCGTCGCCTGTCCCGCCGTGGCCGCCTCCGGCTTCGAGCAGGTGGGCACCGCGTCCTGGTACGGCGCGCGCCATCACGGCAAGAAGACCGCCAGCGGCGAGCCGTTCAACATGAACGCCTCTACCGCGGCGCACCGCACGCTGCCGCTGGGATCGCTGCTGGAGATCACCAACCTCGACAATGAGAGGACCGTCCAGGTCCGGGTCAACGATCGCGGGCCCTACAGCGGCGGGCGGATCGTGGACGTCTCCAAGGCCGTCGCCGAGCAGCTGGACTTCATCGGCCGCGGCACCGCGCGGGTGCGGGTCCGGGCCGTGGACCTCCGCGGCGCGTCAGAGCCCGAGGCCCCCGCCGACGACGGCGCTCCGGAGCTTCCCGAGCAGCCGGTGGCGTACACCAGCCTGGCCGGCGCGCTTCCCGAGCCGCCGCTGCCCACCCGCGTGGTGCCCGTGAGCGGCGAGGCCTACGCGGTGCAGGCCGGCACCTTCTCGATACGCAGCAACGCCGAGACGGCCGCGTCCCGCCTGAAGGCGACCGGCGTGACCGAAATCCGCAAGGTCCAGCTGCGCGGCGGCGAGTTCCACGTCGTGGTGGTCGGCGTCTGGGCGGCCCGCGAGGAGGCGGACCGCGCACGCGCCGCGGTGGCGGCGGTGGGCTTCTCCGACGCCCGGGTGGTCAGCGCCTTCTAGCTCCAGTATCCCTCCCGCGTGCGCGCGGGCCGGTTCATCACCTTCGAGGGCGGGGAGGGGACGGGTAAGTCGACCCAGGTCCGCCGCCTCGCCGGCCGGCTCCACGAAGCCGGCCAGGAGGTCGTGCTCAGCCGGGAGCCGGGCGGCTCCCCCGGGGCGGAGGAGATCCGTCGCCTCCTGGTTACGGGCGAAGCCGACCGCTGGACCTCGACGGCCGAGACCCTGCTGCTGTACGCGGCGCGGAGCGACCATCTGGACCGGGTGATCCGCCCGGCGCTGGAGCGGGGGGCGTGGGTGCTCTGCGACCGGTTCGCCGACTCGACCCGGGCCTACCAGGGCGCCGCCGGCGGCGTTTCCCCGGGCCTGCTCTCCGCGCTTGAGCACGAGGTGCTCGACGGCGACTCGCCGGACCTCACGCTGGTGCTGGACCTGCCGGCGGCGGCGGGTCTGGAGCGCGCCTCCGGTCGCGGAGGGTCGGAGAACCGGTTCGAATCCAAGGCCGGCGGCTTCCACGACCGCCTGCGCGAAGCCTTCCTGGAGATCGCGGTGGCGGAGCCCGAGCGCTGCGTCGTCATCGACGCTGCCGCCGAGGAGGACGAGGTGGCCCGCGCCGTCTGGAGCGTCGTCCGAGAGCGGCTGCAGCCATGACCGAGGCCCTCCATCCCCGGGACGCATTTGAGCTCCAGGGCGCCGAGGCGGCCGAACAGGCGTGGCTCGCCGCCGTCGGGCGCGGCCGGCTCCACCACGCCTGGCTCCTGACCGGACCCGAGGGGCTGGGCAAGGCGAGCTTCGCCTATCGGGCGGCCCGCAGGCTTCTCGGCGCCCGCCCCGACCCGAGCCGCGGGTTGCTGGGGGCCGCTCCCCAGGATCCGGTCTCGCGCCTCGTCTCCTCTCGCTCCCATCCCGACCTGCTGGTCCTCGAGAAGGCGGGGGAGGACGGGAAGCCGCGTCGCAACATCCCGGTCGAGGAGACGCGGCGTCTGCCGGAGTTCTTCTCCAAGGCGCCCGGAATGGCGGAGTGGCGGGTCGCCATCATCGACGCAGCCGACGACCTGAACGCCAACTCGGCGAACGCCGTGCTGAAGACGCTCGAGGAGCCTCCCGAGCGCGGCGTCGTGCTGCTGGTCGCCCACGCCCCGGGCCGGCTGCTCCCCACCATCCGCTCCCGCTGCCGCCGGCTCGCCTTCGCCCCGTGGCCGCTCGAGGAGGTGGCGCACTTCCTGCGCCTGCGCACCAACCTGGCCGCCGACGAGGCCGCCCGCCTCGCCGAGCTCTCCGGCGGGGCGCCGGGCCGCGCCCTCGCGCTGGCGGAGCAGGGCGCGCTGGAGATGGACGCGGCCGCGCGCGAGCTCGTCCGATCGCTGCCCGATCTCGACAAGGGTGCGTTGATGGCGCTCACCGACCGCTTCCGGGGAGGGGAGGGCGCCGCGCGCTTCGCGCTCCTCACCTCGCTCCTGGCCGAGCACGTGCGCGCGGCCGCGACCGTCGCAGCGGAGCGGGGAGGCCCCGCGGCGGACCGCATAGCAGCGGGCTGGGAGCGGCTCTCGGGCCTCCCCGGGGAAGTCGAGGCCCTGAACCTCGACCGCGCGGATGCGCTATGGACCGCGACCGCCGAGCTCCGGCGCGCCTTCGCCTGACTGGGCCCGGATGCTGATCGACAGTCACGTCAACCTGCACGCGCCCCAGTTCGACGAGGACCGCGACGAAGTCATCGCCCGCGCCCGCGCCGCCGGTGTGCGCGTGATGGTCGAGATCTCCGATCGAGTCTCCACCTTCGAGACCACGCACGCGTTAACCATGGCGCACCCCGACTTCTGGTGCACGGTCGGAACCCACCCGCACGAAGCCAAGGAAAATCCGGAGCTCGCGGCCGAGGATCTCATCGCCCTCGCAGCTCGCGAGAGGGTCGTCGGCATCGGCGAGACCGGCCTCGACTTCCACTACGACTGGAGCCCACGCGACGTGCAGGCGAAGGTGTTCCGGACGCACGTCGAGGCGGCCCGTCGCACGGGGCTCCCGCTGGTCGTGCACACGCGCGAGGCGGACGCCGAGATGACGCAGATCCTCGAGGAGGAGCACGCCGCCGGCCCGTTCAAACTCCTGCTGCACTGCTACACCAGCGGTCCGGAGCTCGCCCGGCGCGCCGCAGCGATGGGCGCCTGGTTCTCGGTCTCCGGCATCGCGAGCTTCCGCGCGGCGGAGGAGGTTCGGGCCGTGATCCGCGACATGCCGGAAGACCGCATTATCGTCGAGACGGATTGCCCGTACCTCGCGCCGGTCCCCATGCGCGGCCGCCGCAACGAGCCGGCCTACATCACGCACGTGCTCGCCAAGCTCGCCGAAGTCCGCGGCTGGAGCCTGCAGGAGGCCGAGCAGCGTACGGAAGACGCCTTCTTCGCGCTCTTCGACCGGATTCCCCGGCCATGAGCGTGCTGGAGGCCGTCATCTTGGGCTCCGGCTCGTCGGGCGGTGTGCCGCGCGCCGACGGCAGCTGGGGAGCCTGTGACCCCAGCGAGCCCCGCAACCGCCGATCCCGTTGCTCGCTGCTGGTTCGCCGCAAGGCCGACGACGGCGGGGCGGAAACGACGGTCCTCGTGGATACGTCGCCCGACCTGCGGGTCCAGGCGATCGCCGCGAAGGTACAACGGGTGGACGCCGTGCTCTACACTCACGACCACGCGGACCAGACCCACGGTATCGACGACCTGCGATCGTTCACCATCGCCACCCGCCGCCGGGTGCCGTGCTTCATGGACGCCTACACGCGCGGCAAGCTCACCGAGCGTTTCCGCTACGTGTTCGAGGGCGAGGGCGGCTATCCCGCGCTCTGCGACGCCCTAGACCTGCCGCCGCACGCGCAGCCCTGGAGCGTGGACGGGCCGTCCGGGCCGGTGCCGGTCGTCGGCTTCGACCAAGACCACGGCGAGATCCGCTCCGTCGGGTTCCGCTTCGGCGGGTTGGCCTATTCCAGCGACGTCATCGACCTGCCGGAGAGCGCCTTCGAGATCCTGCGCGGCGTGGAGACCTGGATCGTGGACGCGCTCCGCTGGACGCCGCATCCGACCCACGCGCACGTCGCCAAGGCGCTCGAGTGGATCGAGCGCGTCGGTCCGCGCCGCGCCGTCCTCACCAACCTCCACATCGATCTCGACTACGCGGAGCTGAAGGCGAAGCTCCCCGAAGGTGTCGAGCCCGCCTACGACGGGCTAGCCCTGCAAACGCAGGTCTGACGCGCCCACGCAGAGCATTCGACGAGGGCGCCTGTTGTGCCCCGCCGGGCTTGTGCAGTATCCGCGTTCTGCGAGATCGACCCGGGGGGACGTCGACAGTGGACCAGCTCTATTACCCGAACGACAGCTATACGCCGTGGCCGGGAACCGTGTTCGCGGTCTGGAACCAGGGGCCGCGAAAGCCTCCGAATCCGTGCCGGAAGTACCATGTGAGCGCCGACCTCGGCTCGGCCGCGGGCGTGGCCGCGGTCACGCTGCCGATCCTGCGATCGCTCCGGCTCTACCACAAGGTCGTGCAGTGCGAGTCGGACCTGAAGGCGATGCAGCGCGGCGACCAGGCCGGCAAGTTCATCACCATCTACGCGCCGACGAATTTCACCGACGCGACGCTGGTGGACGGGCTCGGTGGCGCGCTCGCCAAGGCGGGGAACCTGCGGCCGAGCCCCACGGTGCCGCGCGCGCGGCAGTACAAGCACGTCTTTATCGAGCGGCCGCTGGACGAGGGGATGTTCATCTACGGCGGCTACGAGACCGATCCGACAGCCTGATCGGCTGCGCACCAGCACCAACAGCCGCCATCTCGTATTTCCGATAATCTATCTTAGGCGCGACACTCTGCTGCTCCCGCCCTTGTTCGGTCGGGCGGGCGCGACTATCGCCTGAGGCCTCCTCCCGAGGCTGTGCATGACCGAGACGTCCCGCCCCATCGACAGGCTGCTGGCGATCATGGCCGCGCTGCGCGATCCCCAGACCGGCTGCGCCTGGGACGTCGAGCAGACGTTCGCCACCATCGCCCCGTACACCGTCGAGGAAGCCTATGAGGTCGCCGACGCGATCGAGCGCGGCGCCATGGACGACCTGAAGGAAGAACTCGGCGACCTGCTGCTGCAGGTCGTCTTCCACGCCCGCATGGCCGAGGAGTCCGGCCTGTTCGCCTTCGAGGACATCGCCGCGGCGATTTCCGACAAGCTCGTCCGCCGCCATCCGCACGTCTTCGGCGACGTGAGCCACCGCACGTCCGAGGAACAGACCGTCGCCTGGGAGACCATCAAGGCGGCGGAGCGCACGGCGAAGGCGAAGCCCGGCGTTCTCGACGACGTTCCGGCCGGTCTGCCCGGACTCACCCGCGCCGTGAAATTAACCAAGCGCGCGGCGCGCGTGGGCTTCGACTGGCCGGACCCCGCGGCGGTCATCGACAAGCTCCACGAGGAGCTCGGCGAGCTGCAGGACGAGATCGGGGGCGATCCGGCCGGCATTCGCGAAGAGCTGGGCGATCTGCTGTTCGTGGTGGCGAACCTGGCCCGCAAGCTCGACGTCGAGCCGGAGGACGCGCTGCGTTCAGCGAACGGCAAATTCGCCCGCCGCTTCAAGTATGTCGAAGAGCGCCTTCAGGCCCAGGGGCGGCAGCCGCACGAGTCCACGCTCGAAGAGATGGACGCCTACTGGAACGAGATTCGCGCCGCCGAGAAGTCCTGACGCCCTACTGCGCCGCCGGCCGCAGCCGCGTGTCCGGGAACATCCGTTCGAACCGGCCGAGCGCCTGCTCGTCGAGCCGCACCGCGACACGCACACCGCCGTCCTGCTCGTCCTGCCGGTCGACCACGCGCCCGTGCGCGTAGAGCCAGGCCAGCGCCTCGCCCTCGCCCGCCGGCACCCGCGCCTCGATCTCGGGCCCGTCGTCCACCAGGTCGCCGATGAGCTTCAGGAGCGTGTCGCAGCCTTCGCCGGTCTCCGCCGAAACGGCCGCGCGCCGCCCCTCCCCCGCGCGCGCGGCGCGGGTGACGACCTCGGCCCGGGTGTCGGGGTCCAGCAGGTCGATCTTGTTCCAGACCTCCACGATCCGGCCGGCGTCTTCCATGTCGAGCTGCGCCAAAACCGCCTCGACGTCCGCCGCCTGGGCGCCTGTGTCCGGATCGGCGATGTCGCGCACGTGCAGCACGAGGTCCGCCTCCTGCACCTCCTCCAGGGTGGCGCGGAACGCCGCGACGAGCTCGTGCGGCAGGTCGGAAATGAACCCCACGGTGTCCGACAGCATCGCCGGCCGCCCGTCCGGCAGCTTGATCGCCCGCAGCGTGGGATCGAGCGTGGCGAACAGCAGGTTCTGCGCCAGCACGTCGGCGCGCGTCAGCCGGTTGAACAGCGTGGACTTGCCGGCGTTCGTGTAGCCCACCAGCGCCACCGTCGCGAACGGCGCCCGCTTGCGCGCTGCGCGGTGCAGCGCGCGCGTCCGGCGCACGTCTTCGAGCTCCGCCTTCAGCCTGGCGATCTTTTCCGCCAGCAGGCGCCGGTCGGCTTCGATCTGCGTCTCGCCGGGCCCGCCGAGGAAGCCGAAGCCCCCGCGCTGCCGCTCCAGGTGGGTCCAGGTCCGCACCAGCCGCGACCGCTCGTACGCGAGCCGCGCCAGCTCCACCTGCAGCTTGCCCTCGCGGGTGCGCGCGCGCCGGGCGAAGATCTCCAGGATCAGCCCGGTGCGGTCGATCACCTTCACCGTCCACGCACGCTCGAGGTTGCGCTGCTGCACGGGCGTCAGGTCGTCGTCGACGACCACCACGTCCGCGCCGATCTCCTCGCAGCGCGCGCCGATCGCCTCCACCTTGCCCTTGCCGAACAGGGTCGCGGGCGTGGTCGAGCGCAGCGGCGCGACTTGGGCGTCCTTCACCACGAGGTCCAGCGCCTCGGCCAGGCCCACGGCTTCGGCCAAACGCGCCTCCGGCGTCCGCATGGCGGTGGACTTCGGCCGGATGGGATGCAGGACCAGCGCCGCCTGCGGCGCCGGGCGCCGGTCGACGCCGTCGGACTTCACTCTTCCGCGCCTTCTTCCGACTGCTCGTACAGCTGCACCGGCTGGGCGGGCATGATGGTCGAGATGGCGTGCTTGTAGACGAGCTGGCTCTGGCCGTCGCGGCGCAGCAGCACGCAGAAATTGTCGAACCAGGTCACGACGCCCTGCAGCTTCACGCCGTTGACGAGGAAAATCGTGAGCGGAGTCTTGGCCTTGCGAACGCTGTTTAAGAACGTGTCCTGGAGGTTCTGCTTCTTGTCTTGGGACATCGGGCGTCTGGCCTCTTTTATGTTGTCCGGCCCCCGGCGGGGCTCAGCCGAACAACCCTGCTCACAGCAAGGCGTTCCGCGCCTGTTCCAGATATAGGCCCCTGAGGCGGCGCGTCACAGGCCCGGGCTGCCCGTCGGCGACGACGGCCCCGTCGATCCGGACGATCGGCGTGACGAAGGTGGAGGCCGAGGTCAGGAACGCCTCCCGCGCCGCCTTGGCCTCGTCCACCGTGAACGGACGCTCCGCCACCTCCAGCCCCGCGGACCGGGCGAGGTCGATCAGCGTCTTGCGCGTGACGCCCCGCAGGATGTTGGCGTTGGTGTCGCGCGTCCGCAGCAGCCCGTCGGCGTCCACGATCCAGGCGTTCGTCGAGGCGCCCTCGGTCACGAACCCGAGCTCGTCGACGAACCAGGCCTCGAACGCGCCCGCCTCCTTCGCCGCCTGCTTGGCGAGCGCGTTCGGCAGCAGGCCCACCGTCTTGATGTCGCAGCGCGCCCAGCGCGTCTCCGGTACCGCGATCACGGCCACGCCCGCCCTCGCCCGGGCGTCCAGGATCTCCAGCGGGATCGTCCGCGCCGTGATCACGACGGTCGGCGGCGTGTCGGCCGCCGGAAAGGCGTGGTCGCGCCGCGCCGTTCCGCGCGTCACCTGCAGGTAGACGATCCCGTTGCGCACCCGGTTGCGCCGCACCGCCTCCCGGAGCACCGCCAGCAACGACGTCCGGGTCATCGGCCGCCGGATGCGCAGCTCGTCGAGGCTTCGCTCCAGCCGCTCGAAGTGGCCGTCGGAATCCGCCAGTCGCCCGTCCAGCACCGCCCAGACCTCGTAGACGCCGTCGGCGAGCTGCAAGCCGCGGTCCTCGACGTGCACCGACGCCTCCGCGTGCGGCACGAACCGCCCGTTCACGTAAGAGACCCGCGACATCAGTCTTCCTCGAGGTCCTCGCCGCCGCGCGCCGAGCTCACCCCCAGCGACTTCAGCTTCCGGTGCAGCGCCGACCGCTCCATCCCGATGAAGGCCGCCGTGCGTGAGATGTTGCCGCCGAAGCGGGCGATCTGCGCCGCCAGGTACTCACGCTCGAACACCTCCCGGGCGTCGCGCAGCGGCAGTGCGATGATCCGCTCGGGCCGCACCGAGCCGGCCGCGCCGGCCGCGGCCACCTCCGACGGCAGCATGTCCGCCGTGACCACGTCCGCCGGGTCCCCGGACGCGAGGATCAGCAGCCGCTCCACGTTGTTGCGGAGCTGCCGCACGTTCCCCGGCCAGTCGTGCGCCTGCAGCGTCGCGATGGCGTCCTCGCCGAGGATCCGCTTCGGCAGGCCGGTCGCCTCGCTGATCCGGTCGATGAAGTAGATCACCAGCTCCGCCACGTCCTCGCGCCGCTCGGACAGGGCCGGCACCCGCACGGGAACGACGTTCAACCGGTGGAACAGGTCCTCCCGGAACCGCCCCCCGGCGATCTCCTCGCGAAGGTCCTTGGAACTCGACGACACCACGCGCACGTCCACCTGCACGTCGTTGTCGCCGCCGACCCGCCGGAATCGCTGCTCCACCAGCACCCGCAGAATTCGCCCCTGCGTCTCGCGCGGCATGTCGGCGACCTCGTCGAGATACAGGGTGCCCCCGTGCGCCCGCTCGAACACGCCGATCTTGCGGGGACGTCCCCCCTCCCCTTCCTCGCCGAACAGCTCCAGATCCACGCGCTCCGGGGTCATGCCGGCGGCGCTCAGCGGCACGAACTCGCCGCGCGCGCGGGTGCTGCCCTCGTGGATCAGCCGCGCGACCAGCTCCTTGCCAGAACCCGGCGGGCCGGAGATCAGCACCCGGCTGTTCGCCGGTGCGATCTTGCCGATCAGTTGCCGCAGCTGCTGCGCCGCGTGGGACCGGCCCACGAAACCTTCCGGCGCCAGCGCCTGCGTCCGCAGCCGCCGGTTCTCCCGCCGCAGCGTCGTCGTCTCGATCGCCCGCTCGACGCAGAGCAGCAGCCGGTCCGACTTGAAGGGCTTCTCCAGGAAGTCGTACGCGCCGCGCTTGATCGCGCTGACCGCGGTCTCGATGTTCCCGTGGCCGGAGATCATCAGCACCGGCAGATCGGCGTCGAGGCCCTTCAGGACGTCGAGCAGCTCCAGCCCGTCCATGCCCCCGCCCTGCATCCAGATGTCGAGCACGACGAGCCCGGGCTTGCGCGCCCGCACCGCGGCCAGCGCCGACTCGGAGTCGCTCGCCGTTCGCACCCGATAACCCTCGTCCTCCAGGATCCCCGAGACGAGTTCGCGGATGTCCGCCTCGTCGTCGACGACCAGCACCTCGGTTCCGGGCTTTGACCTCATACCGAGGCCAGCGCGGGGGACGCGCCTCCCTGCCGAGCCGGTTCATAGGGGAACCTCAGCACCACCTTGGCGCCGCCGAGCACGGTGCTGTCGGTCAGCGTCAGCGACCCGCCATGCTCCTCCATGATTCGCTTCACGATCGCGAGCCCCAGGCCCGTCCCCTTTTCACGCTTGGTCACGTACGGCTCCGTCAACCGGTCGCGGTCCCGTTCGGGAAGACCCACGCCGTCGTCTTCGATTTCGAAAGTCAGGGCCCCCTCCGCCTCTACCAGCCGGGTCAGGATGCGGCCGCCGGCCCTTCCCTCCCCGTGCGCCTGCACCGCCTCCGCGGCGTTCTTCAGGATGTTGGCCAGCGCCTGGCCGACCATCCGCCCGTCGGCGGTGAGCAGCGCTCTCGGGAGCGGCTCCTCGGTCGTGATCTCCAGCTCCGGCGTGGCCACCCGTTGCGAGAACACGGCCTGGCGCAACAACTCCGCGGCGTCCTCGGGCGCGAAGTTCGGGGTGGGCATCCGGGCGAAGGCGGAGAACTCGTCCACCATCCGGCCGATGTCGCCGACCTGCCGGATGATCGTCTCGGTGCAACGGTCGAACGTCTCCACGTCCGCGGTGATCTCGCTCCGGTACTTCCGCCGCAGCCGCTCCGCCGAGAGCTGAATGGGCGTCAGCGGGTTCTTGATCTCGTGGGCGATTCGCCGGGCCACGTCCTTCCAGGCGGCGTTCCGCTGCGCGGTCACCAGCCGGGTGATGTCGTCGAAGGTCAGCACCAGCCCGCCTTCGGCCGCGCCGCTGGCCCGTGCCCGCAGCCGCCGCGTCTCTCCGCGGCGCGTCAGGTCCACGTCCTCCTCGACGTCGCTGCGGATCTGCGCCGCGCGCGTCACCACAGGAGCCAACTCGGGCGCCACCTCCGCGAGCGGCCGCCCGAGGGCCTCGGCCTCGGCCAGTCCCAGCAGCGCGAGCGCCTGCTGGTTCGCCGCCGAGACCCGGCCTCCCCCGTCCAGGCCGATCACGCCGGCGCTCACGCGGGAGAGGACCGTCTCGATAAAACGCCGCCGGGTCTCGGCCTCTAGTCCTGCGTCGCGCAGGGCCTGCTGCTGCGCCTGGAGATCGCCGGTCATCCGGTTGAACGCGTGCGTCAGCACCGCGATCTCCTCAGGATCGCCTTCGGTGTCCACGCGCGCCGCGAGGTCGCCGCCGGCCACCCTGTCGGCGGCCTGCACGAGCCGCCCGACGGGTGCCGCGATCCGGGTCGCCGCGGCGAGACCCACCCACACGGCTCCGACCAGCACCAGCAGCGCCGTCTCGATGTAGCTGAGCGCGAACACGACCTGCACCCGCTCGCGGTTGGCTTCGGCCTCGCGATAGGCCAGCACCGACTGCTCGGCTTCCTGCAGGCGCTCGAGGATGTCCCCGTCCTCGGGCCAGGCGATGTACAGGAAGGCGTCCGGGTAAGCCTCCAGCCGGTACACCGCCCGGAGCAGGTCGGCCGACGGGAAATGCTGCGCCGGGATCGGGTCCCCCGCCCGCGCCACGCGCAGCGCGCTGGCCGGTGGCGCGACGTACGGCGGCGCGCCGCGCGACTCCGCCCGCGCCAGCACCCTGCCCTGCGAGTCGATCAGGTAGGCGGCCGTCAGGTCGGCCTGCCCGGCCAGTTCGGTCAGGTAGCCGCTCATCCGCAGCGGGCTCTCCGCCAGCGTCGGGGCGACCGTGTTGAGGTTCTCGGCCATGGCCTCGATGACCACCTGCAGGTCCTCGAGCTGCTCCTCGACGAGCACGCGGCCGACGCTGGCGAAGTTGTCCACCAGGGTCCCCACCCGCTGGCTGAACCAGCTCTCGACCCCCCGCGTGACCAGCAGGCCGAAAAAGATCGCCACGACCACGGCCGGGATGACCGCCGCGGCGGCGAAGAGCCCCACGAACCTCAGGTGCAGGCGAACGCCGGGGTCGCGACGGTTGCGGAACAGTCGCGTCACCCGCCAGCCGATCACCCCCGCGAGAACCGCGAGCAGCAGCAGGTTGAGCCCGAGCAGCCCCAGCACCACCCGGCTGGTCTCGGACAGCGGGCCGGCGCCCGGCGCCGACGCCGCCAGCGAGATCGCCAGCGCCGTGATCGCCGCGGCCGCCGCGTAACCGACCGCGAACAACGGCGCGCGGCTCATCCCCGCCGCTTCGGCGGCTGCGGACCGCGGGACGGCGGAACTCAGGTACATGAGGGGAACGTACCGGCGCCTGTGCCCGGATTTCAACAGCCATGTGGCCGCGGCGCCAGCCTTCAGGCGGCCAGCTTCGCCTCAGCGCCTGCCCAGGCGGCGCGCAACCGCCGCTCCACGTCGGCCCCGCTGTCCATTCGGCACACCTCCGCCCGCAGCGCCCGCCGTTCCGACGCCTCCAGCGGCCACGGCGCCTGCTCGACGTACCAGCCCAGGTGCTTGCGGAAGATCTTCAGTCCCAGCTCGCCGTCGTAGAACCGCAGGCTCTCGGCCATGTGCTCCAGCACGATCTCCAGCCGCTGCTCCATGGACGGCCCCTTCCATGGGCGCCCGGCCAGCTCCTCCTCGATCTGCCGCGCCAGCCAGGGTCGACCGCCGGCGCCGCGCCCGATCATCACGCCGTCCGCGCCCGACGCCGCCAGCGCCTCGCGCGCGGCCGCGCTGTCCACCACGTCGCCGTTGACGATCACCGGGACCGACACCGCGGCCTTCACCGCCGCCACCGCGGCCCAGTCCGCCCGGCCGGTGTAGAACTGGCAGCGCGTGCGCCCGTGCACCGTGAACGCCTTTACGCCGATCTGTTCGGCCCGTGCGGCGAGCTCCGGCGCGTTGAGGCTCGCGTCGTCCCAGCCCAGCCGCATCTTCACCGTCACCGGCTGCTCGGTCGCCTCCACCGCCGCCCGGATCAGCGACACCGCATGGTCCAGGTCCCGCATCAGGGCCGAGCCCGACAGCACGCCGGTCACCTGCTTCGCCGGGCAGCCGAAGTTCAGATCGACCACGTCCGCGCCGGCCGCTTCCGCCAGCCGCGCGCCCTCGGCCATCCAGCGCGCCTCGCGCCCGACCAGCTGGATCACCGTCAGCGGCAGCGCCTCGTCCACCGCCGCGCGTCGGACCACGTCTCGCCGCCCGGCCGCCAGCAGCTCGGAAGCCACCATCTCGGTGGCCACGTAGGTCGCGCCCAGCCGCGCCGCCGCCCGACGGAACGGCAGGTCGCTCACGCCGGTCATCGGCGCCAGCCACACTCGTCCGGGGACCGTCACCGGCCCGATGTCGATGCGCGCGCTCATCGCGGCAGGGAGTTAGGGCCTCCCCGGCCCAGGGTCCACTCTGGACAGCGCCCGCGGGAGCGCCGAAGAGGCGGCCCATGAGCTTCGCCGCCGTCCTGGTCGCCGGAGGCGCCGGCCTGCGCGCGGGCGGCGACGTCCCCAAGCAGTGGCGCGACCTCGCCGGCCGGCCAGTCCTCCGCTGGGCTGCGGAAGGCCTGCTCGCCGCGGGCGCCGCGCGCCTCGTCGTGGTCGTCCCGGCGGGAGACGAGCGGCGCGGCGAGGCGGCCCTGTCCGGCCTGCCGAATGTCAGCTGCGTCGGGGGTGGCCCGACCCGCACCGACAGCGTCCGCAACGGCCTCGCCGCCCTCCCCTCGGACGCCGAGGCGGTCCTCGTCCACGACGCGGCCCGCCCCTTCGTGTCCCCGCGCCACGTGGCGCCCCTGATCGCCGCGCTCGCCGAGGCCGACGGCGCCCTCCCCGCGCTGGCGGTCGGCGACACGCTGAAGCAGGCGGAGCGAGACGGCGCCGTGGCCGGGACGGTGCCCCGCGCCGGCCTCTTCCGCGCCCAGACTCCCCAGGCCTTCCGCCTGCCCGTGCTCACAGCCGCCTATGCGAGCGCGACAGGCGAGGCGACCGACGACGCCGCCCTCGTCGAGGCCGCCGGCGGGCGCGTGGTGCTCACGCCCGGCGACCCGCTGCTGTTCAAGATCACCCACCCGGAGGACTTCGCCATGGCTGAAGCCGTCGCCGGCGCCGCGCGCGTGATCGCCGTGGGCCAGGGCTTCGACGCCCATCGGTTCGGCCCCGGCGACCGTGTCTGGCTCTGCGGCGTCGAGATCCCGCACGAGGCCGGCCTGATCGGCCACTCCGACGCCGACGCCGGCCTTCACGCCCTCACCGATGCTGTGCTCGGCGCCGCCGGCGAGGGCGACATCGGCGACTGGTTCCCGCCCGACGATCCACGCTGGAAGGGCGCGCGATCCGACCAGTTTCTGCGCCACGCCGTCGAGCGGGTGACCGCCCGCGGCGGCCGCCTCGTGAACGTCGACGTCACGCTGATCTGCGAGACCCCGCGCGTGAAGCCCTACCGCGAGGCCATGCGCGCCCGCGTCTCCGAAATCCTCGGCCTCCCCCTCGCCCGCGTCTCCGTGAAAGCCACGACCACGGAGAAGATGGGCTTCACCGGCCGTCGTGAAGGCCTGGCGGCCCAGGCGGTGGCCTCGGTGGAGCTCCCCGCGTGAGCCGCGCCTCCGCGCTGGCCGCCGCCGTGCTGGAGCGCGGCCGGGCCCAAGGGCTGATGGTCGCCACGGCGGAGAGCTGCACCGGCGGCCTCGTCGCCGCCGCCCTCACCGCAGTTCCCGGCTCCTCCGACGTCTTCGACCGCGGCTGGGTCACCTACTCCAACCTGGCCAAGCGCCAGCAGCTCTCCGTGCCGGAGCCCCTGCTGTTCGAGTACGGCGCCGTGTCGGAGGAGGTGGTGCGGGCCATGGCCGAAGGCGCGCTGGCCGCCTCGGCCGCGGGCGCCGCCGTCGCGGTCACCGGGGTCGCGGGCCCCGGAGGCGGGACGCCCGAGAAGCCCGTGGGCCTGGTCTGGTTCGCCGCAGCCCGGCGAGGCGGCCTCACGCACAGCACCCAGGAGCGCTTCGGCGACCTCGGCCGGGACACCGTCCGCGAGGCCGCGACGGAAACCGCCCTGCGCCTGCTGCTCGAAGCCCTCGCCTAGCCCGGCGGCCCGTAGAGCTGCCGCGCCCGGGCGTCGAAGCCGGAGATCAGCCGCTCGACGGCGCGGTGGAAGTTGGCCGCCAGCACCGCCTCCAGCAGCCGCGAGCGGAACGCGAAGTCGATGAAGAAGTCGACCTCCGTCCCCGCCCGCAGGGGCACGAACCGCCAGGTGTTGGTCAGGTGGTGGAACGGCCCGGACAGCAGGCCGACCTCGATCGTGAGCCGCTCCCGGTCCCGTCGCACCGTCGTCGAGAACCGCTCCTGGAACAGCGCGAACCCCACGGCCGCTTCCGCCTTCAGCGTGCTCAGCCCCGTGGCGTCGATGCGCTTGTCCCACACCTTGATGGACTTCAGGTGCGGCACGAACTCCGGATACCGCTCGACGTCCCCGACCAGCTCGAACAGCTGCTCGGGCGTGTAGGGCAGGATGCGCGTGAGCTGGTGGCGCAAGCCTAGGCGGACGCGAGCTGCGCTTCGCGCGCCGCCCGCAGCTTGGCCAAGTCCTCACCGGCGTGGTGCGACGAGCGGGTCAGCGGGCTGGCCGACACCATCAGGAAGCCCTTGGCGCGCGCGATCGACTCGTAGGCCCGGAACTCGTCCGGCGTCACGAACCGGTCCACGGCCGCGTGCCGGCGGGTCGGCTGCAGGTACTGGCCGATGGTGATGAAGTCGACGCCGGCGGAGCGCATGTCGTCCATCACCTGCATCACTTCTTCCTTGCTCTCGCCCAGCCCGACCATCACGCCGGACTTGGTGAACTGGCCGGGGTCCCGCTCCTTGACCCGCTCGAGCAGGCGCAGCGAGTGGTAGTACCGCGCGCCCGGCCGTATCTTCAGGTAGAGCCGCGGCACGGTCTCCAGGTTGTGGTTGAACACGTCGGGTCGGGCGTCGATCACCACCTCCGCCGCGCCGTCCTTGCGCAGGAAGTCGGGCGTCAGGATCTCCACGGTCGCCAGCGGCGCCTCCCGCCGGATCGCGCGCACCACCTCCGCGAAGTGCTCCGCCCCGCCGTCCGGCAGGTCGTCCCGGTCGACCGACGTGATCACCACGTGCGCCAGGCCCATCTTGGCCACGGCGTCGGCCACGCGCTGCGGCTCGGTGGGGTCGAGCGCCTCCGGCAGCCCGGTCCGGACGTTGCAGAAGGCGCAGGCCCGCGTGCAGGTGTCGCCCATGATCATCATGGTGGCGTGCTTCTGGGTCCAGCACTCGCCGATGTTGGGGCAGCCCGCCTCCTCGCAGACCGTGACGAGCCCGTGGCTCTTCACGATTTCGCGGGTCTCGAGGTAGCCCGCCGAGCCCGGCGCCTTCACCCGAAGCCAGTCGGGCTTGCGCAGCACCGGCGTCTCCGGCCGCTCGCGCTTCTCCGGGTGGCGCAGCGCGCGCGCTTCCAGCGTGTTGATCACCGTGGCCATACAGGAGCCTAGATCGGGCTTTCCGCGGCGGCGATCAAGCTCGCGCAGCCGGTGCGGCGGTTTGCATCCCGCCACAGCCAAGCCTAGCTTCCGCAACGTCAGCAACGGCGTCCGGAGGAAGAGTGCCGCGGGCTTACGATCCGGCGAGAGGGCGGCGGCCGCTGTTCGACGCTCTGCTGGATGCGCGGGAGCGCCACGGCGGCGCGAAGCCGATCCTGGAGGACCAGGACCGCCGCGCCCTGTCCTACACCGACCTCGTCCGCGCCAGCTTCGCGCTCGGCCGCAAGATCTCCGGCTTCACCAAGCCTCGAGAGAACGTCGGCGTGCTGCTCCCCTCCAGCGTCGGCGGGGTGGTCACCTTCTTCGCCCTGCAGGCGAGCGGCCGCACCCCGGTGATGCTCAACTTCACCTCGGGCGCCCGCAACCTGAAGGCCGCCTGCCGCGCCGCCGGGGTGAAGAGCATTCTCACCTCCCGGCGCTTCATCGCGCAGGGCAAGTTCGAGGCGCTGGCCGAGGAGCTGGGCGCCGTCGCCACCCTGGTCTGGCTCGAGGACGTCCGCGCCGCCATCGGCCCCGCCGACAAGGCCTACGCCGCCGTGGCCGGCTTGATGCCCCGCCTGTTCCGCGCCCGCCGCCGCGGCGACGAGCCCGGCGTGATCCTCTTCACCTCGGGCAGCTTCGGGGCGCCGCGCGGCGTCGTCCTTAGCCAGTGCAACCTGGTCGCCAACGTCGAGCAGGTCGACGCCCACATCGACCTCGACCCGGACTGGGTGTTCTTCAACCCGCTGCCGATCTTCCACGCCTTCGGCCTGATCGGCCTGCTCCTGCCCCTGCTCACGGGCATGAAGGCGTTCCAGTACCCCTCGCCGCTCCACTACAAGCAGATCCCGGACCTGATCCGCGACGCCAAGGCGTCGATCCTGCTCGCGACCGACACCTTCCTGAACCAGTACGCCCGCAGCGCCACGCCCGAAGACTTGGAGAGCCTCCAATTCATCGTTTGCGGCGCCGAAAAGGTGCGCGACGACACCCACCGCACCTTCGATCGCCGCTTCGGCGGCATTCCGGTCCTGGAGGGCTACGGCGCCACCGAGTGCTCGCCGGTGATCGCCGTGAACCAGCCCGACGACAACCACCCCGGCAGCGTCGGTCGCCTGCTCCCCGGCTTGGAGGCGCGCCTGGAGCCGGTGCCCGGCATTGCGGAAGGCGGCCGCCTGTTCGTCCGCGGTCCCAACGTTATGGCCGGCTACCTGGGCCCGACGCCGGACTCGATCGACCGGCTGCCGGGCGGCTGGCACGACACGGGCGACGTGGTCACCATCGACGAGCAGGGCGTGGTCCGCGTGAAAGGCCGCGTGAAGCGCTTCGCCAAGATCGGCGGCGAAATGGTCTCCCTGACCGCCGTCGAGGACATCGTCAGCGAGGTCTGGCCGGGCCGCCGCCACGCCGTCATCTCGCTCCCCGATGAGCGCAAGGGCGAGCGCCTCGTGCTCGTCACCGACTGCGCGGAGGCGGACGTGGGCTCCATCGCCGCCTGGTGCCGCCGCACCGGCGCGCCCGAGATCGCTGTCCCGAAGCGCATCCTGAAGGTGGACGAGGTGCCGGTCCTCGGGTCCGGCAAGGTCGACTACGTAGCCATCCAGCACATGGCCGACAGCGAGGGCGAGGCCGCCGCCTAGCCCCGCGTCTGGGCGAGGATCTCCTCAGGCGTCTCCAACACGTCGATCCGGCGTTCCGCCCATTGGTTGTCGATCATGACCGCGGTCCGGGCCTTTCCCATACCCTTCACCGGCTTCTTCACGACGAGCTGGCGCACGTGGTCGAGGTTGATCCAGTGAATCCCGCCGTCCAGTTCCGTCACGCGTACGAACGTCGGCACGCCCCGGCTCCTCAGATGTGCAGGACGCGGCCGTAGGCGTCGAGCGACGCCTCGTGCATCGCTTCGCTCATCGTCGGGTGCGGGAACACGGTCGCCATCAGCTCCGCCTCCGTCGCCTCGAGCGTGATCGCCAGCGCGAAACCCTGGATCATTTCCGTGACTTCGGCACCGATCATGTGGGCGCCTAGAAGCGCTCCGGTCTTGGCGTCGAAGATGGTCTTCACGAACCCTTCGGTCTCGCCCGAGGCGATCGCCTTGCCGTTCACCCGGAAGGGGAAGCGGCCGACCTTCAGCTCGTGACCCGCCGTCTTCGCCTGCGCTTCGGTCAGGCCCACCGAGGCGATCTGCGGCTGCGAATAGGTGCACCCCGGGATGGGCGCCTTCAGCCCGCCCATGCCGGGCTGCCCGGCGATGTGCTCGATGCAGTGGATGCCCTCGTGGCTCGCCTTGTGCGCCAGCCACGGAGCGCCCGCGCAGTCGCCGATGGCGTAGAGCCCCGGCACGTTCGTCTCGTTGTGCGCCCCGGTGACGACGTTGCCCCGCTCCACCTTCACGCCCAGCGCCTCGAGCCCGATGCCGTCCGTGTTCGCGACGATGCCGATGGCCACGATGCAGACGTCCGCCTTCAGCTGCTCGCTCTTGCCGCCGCTCTCCACGTCCAGCGTGACCCCCTGCCCGCTCTTGGACAGCTTGTTGACCTTGGCCCCGATCCGGAACTTCAGCCCGCGCTTCTCGAACGCCTTGCGCGCCGCGATGGAGACCTCCTCGTCCTCCGCCGGCAGGATGCGGTCGAGCGCCTCGATCACCGTCACTTCCGAGCCCAAGGCCCGGAAGAAGCTCGCGAACTCGATCCCGATCGCGCCCGACCCGATCACCACCAGCGACTTCGGCGCGCTCTTCGGCACCAGCGCCTCGCGGTAGGTCCAGACCCGCTCCCCGTCCGGTTCCATGCCGATCTGCGGCAGCGTCCGCGCCCGCGCGCCGGTGGCGAGGATCACGTGCTTGGCCTGCACCGCCCGCTCGCCGCCCTTGTTCAGCGCCACCACCACCTTCGGGGCGGGCGAGCCCTTCTCGAGGCGGGCCGCGCCCTCGATCACCTCGACCTTGTGCTTCTTCATCAGGAACGCGACGCCCTGATTGAGCTGCTTGGAGACGCCTCGCGACCGCTGCACCACGCCGTCGAAGTCGAAGGCGCGGTTGTCCGCCGACAGCCCGTAGTCCTTGAGGTGCCCCAGCTTCTCGTAGGTCTCGCCCGACTTCAGCAGCGCCTTGGTCGGGATGCAGCCCCAGTTCAGGCAGATGCCGCCCAGCAGCTCGCGCTCCACGATCGCGGTCTTCATCCCGAGCTGGCTCGCCCGGATCGCGGCCACGTACCCGCCGGGCCCGGAGCCGATCACCACGACGTCGAAATCAGCCATTCGGTTCGCCTACGCCAGCATCGCGATGGGGTCTTCGATCATCGGGCGGAACGCCTGCAGGAAGCGCGCGCCCGTGGCTCCGTCGACCGCCCTGTGGTCGCAGGTCACCGTCACCGTCATCACGTTCGCGATCGCCAGCGCGCCGTTCTTCACCACAGGCCGCTGCTCGCCAGCGCCCACGCTCATGATGCAGGCGCCCGGCTCGTTGATGATCGAGGCGAAGCTCTTGATCCCGAACATGCCGAGGTTGGAGACCGTGAAGGTCCCGCCCATGAACTCGTCCGGCTTCAGCTTCTTGTCCCGCGCCCGGGCCGCCAGGTCCTTCGCCTCCGTGGCGATCTGCGCCAGCCCCTTCTGCTCCGCCTTGCGGATGATCGGCGTGATCAGCCCCCCGGGGATGGCCACCGCGATCGCGATGTCGGCGTGCTTGAAGCGCGCGATGCCCTCCGGCGTGAAGGCCGCGTTGGCCTCCGGCACCTTCTGCAGCGCCATGGCGACGGCCTTGATGATGATGTCGTTGACCGAGATCTTGACCGACTGCGCCGCGTTCAGCCGCTTCCGGGCCTCCAGCAGCTTGTCGATTTCCAGGTCGATGGTCAGCGGGAAGTGGGGGATGTCCCGGAACGCCTCGGTCAGGCGCCGGGCGCTCACCTTCATGATGTTGTCGAGCGGGACGAGCTCGTAGCTGCCCGGCTGCACGCCCATCTGCTCCAGCGTCTTGTGCTGGGCCGGCGCCTGCACCAGCGCGGGAGCGGGAGCCGCGGGCTGCGGTGCCCCGGGCACCTTCGTCTGCTGGGCCGGAGCCCCGCCGCGCGCGGACTCGATGTCCGCCTTCAGGATCCGCCCGTGCGGGCCGGAGCCCTTCACCGACCCGAGGTCGATCCCCGCCGCCTGCGCCAGCCGCTTGGCCAGCGGCGAGGCGAACACGCGGCTCGCCCCGTTGCCGGTCTGCGGCCGCGGGGCCTGGGTGGTGGCCCCGGTCTCCCCCGCCTGCTGGCTGGGAGCCGCAGGCGACGGTGCGACCGCGTTGCCCGGTGGAGGCGGCTGCACGCCCTGGTCCGTGATCGTCGCGGAGCCCGTCTCATGCTCGCCCTGCGGCCGCTTGGCCGCCGTCGAGGTCGGCGGCGCGGGGCTCGCGCCGCCCCCCTCCCCCTTCAGCCGCGCGATCGGCGCGTTGACCTTCACGCCCTCGGAGCCCGCCTGCACCAGGATGGCCTCGACCACGCCCTCGTCGACCGCCTCGACCTCCATGGTCGCCTTGTCGGTCTCGATCTCGGCGATCACCTGGCCGGCGCTGATCGTGTCGCCCTCCTTCACCAGCCACTTGGCCAGCGTGCCCTCCTCCATGGTGGGCGACAGGGCGGGCATCAGGATGTCTGTCATCGCTGCTCTCAGGAGACCGCGTGCGTGGACCCGACCGAGGTCGGCTCCAGCAGCTCGCTGGTGAGGGTTTCGACCACCTTGGACAGCGCCTCCTCCTCGGACGTGCCGTCTTCCTCGGCGTAGATCCGCGACACGTGCCGCGCCACGTCGGCCAGCAGGATCCCCCAGACCGACGGGTCGTCGAAGCTGCGGCGCACCGACACCGTCAGCCCGCCGTCCGCCACCCAGGCCCGCAGCACCTCGTGGGCGTCCGCGCCGGCCTGGAACTGCGGCACCGGCAGCGCGTCCGGCGGGTCAGCCGGCACGAGCGGGTCCTCCGGGACCTTCCATCCGGGTGACCATCTCGACCGCCTGCCCCTGCGACCACCCTTTCAGGATGGCGGCGTGAGCCTCGGCCGGATCCATCTCGCGCCGAGCCGCATACACCTGCGCCAGGTGCCGCGACGCTTCGGCCAGCAGGAAGCCGAACGCCTGCGGATCGTCGAACGCCGGCCGGAAGACCATCTCGGCGCTCTCGCCCAGCCACCAGACCCGCATCAGCTCGATCGCGGCGGGATTGTCCTGCACCGACTTCGGCGCGCGGATTTCCGGAGCCCGGTCAGCCTTGGGCATAGGTCACCGCCTTCACCGCACGGATGATCTTGTCGACAGAAGGCAAGGACAACGCTTCGAGATTCGCCGCGTACGGAAGCGGCACGTCCTCCTGGTGCACCCGCGCCGGCGGGGCGTCGAGCCAGTCGAACGCCTCGTCGACCACTCGCGCGCAGACCTCGGCGCCGACGCCCATCGGGCCCCAGCCCTCCTCGACCGTGACCAGCCGGTTGGTCCGCTTCACGCTCTCCACCACGGTGGCGATGTCCATCGGCCGGATCGTGCGCAGGTCCACGACCTCCGCCTCGATCCCTTCCCTGGCCAGCTCCTCGGCCGCCTTCAGCGCCATGCCGACGGGGCGGGAGTAGGTGACGATGGTCACGTCGCGGCCGGGGCGGCGGATCTTGGCCTTGCCGATCGGCAGCACCCAGTCGTCGACCTT
>DASVVG010000088.1:0-2094 GCA_036386655.1 Caulobacteraceae bacterium
CACCGTAGAAATTGTGGGCGTTGTGCCAGTTCTGGTTGGCCAGCTGCGGCATGTCGAGCCACGGCCAGCCGCCGTAGGGCTGGTTGATGACGTTGACCTTGACCTCGTTGGCCACGACGCCTTGCTGGTTCTCGAGGACCGCCTGGTTGATCACTGGGCGCGCCATGCGGTCGGCCTCGAGCCAGAGCACCTGCTCGAGGGCGTTCGAGGGCACCACCTCGTAATAATTGGTATAGTCGAAGCGGGTGGAGCCGTTCAGCGCGCCGCCCGCATTGGTGATCGAGCCGATGAACGTGCCCTTGGGCGCATGTTCTGAGCCCTGGAACAGGAGGTGCTCGAAGAGGTGGGCGAAGCCGGTACGGTTGCGCGGCTCGATGCGGAAGCCGATCCCGTAATAGACCCCCACCGTCGCCGTCGGCACCGCCGGGTCGCGCGACAGCACGACCTTGAGGCCGTTGGGCAGCGTATAATATTGGCTCTCGATGTTGAGCCGCGCCGGCGCCGCGGCGAGGGCGCCGCCGCGCGTCCCCGCATCCGGCGCCGTGGCGCAGCCGGCGAGCGCTACGGCAAACGCGGCCGCTGCGATGAGACCCCTTCGCATTCGATCACCTCCCGACCTTTTGCCGCACGGTTACATGCGAGTGATCGGGAGCGTCAATCGTGCGATTGGACCACGTCCGCCAAGGACGGGCGACGCCGCGGCGCCGCCCGCAAGGATCAGCTGCTCTTGGTGCTCTTGGTGCCGGTGCTCTTGTTGCCCGTGCTCTTGGTGCCGGTGCTCTTCGAGCGCCCGGAGGTGCTGCCCTTCTCGGACTTGCCGCGGCCGCGCGCCAGCGGAATGGCCGCAGCGGCGATGCCGGCGACGATCGCCGCGCCTGCGGCGGCGGCCGTCTTCGGGTTCTCGCGCACGAGCTCGGCGACCCGGCCGGCGCTCTCGCTCAGGCTGAACCCGCCGCCCGTCTGCTGGTCCTGGCTGTTCTGGCTATCCTGGCTGGGCGCGGCGTGCGGCATGGCCGAGTTGGGGATGTGCGACATCGTTTGGTACTCCACTGGTTTTTCGGGACGGGTTTGGAACGGCTGCGCAACCGGCGCGGTTCCACGGCTCACCGCGCCAGCACGTGCTTCACCGCGCTTCCGGCCGACTTCGCGTGCTCGTGATCGTGGGCGTGAGGCGTGACGCCGTGATGGCGCATGTAGGTATCGTCGAGGCCCTCGATCAGCTTCGCCCCTTCCTCGCCGCCCGTGATGCGCAGCAGGGCGTCGATCTTCGCCTCCATCCGGTCGTCATTCTCCTTCGACGCCGGCGATCCCACGTAAAGGAAATAGGCAAGCCCAAGAACCTGCCAGAGCAGCTGGAGGAACTCCGACTGCCAATTCTCGAACGTGTCGCGGCCCATCTCCATGAGGTAGGAGGAAAGCTCGGGCGCTTGTCCGTGCTGCGCCGCCTCCTCGACGAAGCTGTACCAGCCGAACAGCCAGTGCAGGCCGAACGAGACGAGGAAGAACAAGGCCGTGATCCAGCCGTAGGCATAGCGTTTCACCGGTGCGTCTCCGTTTCTGTTACGTGGGCGAAACGCGGTTCGGCCGCTCTGGCTCCGGAACCGTGCCGCGGGGGTGCCGTTCAGGGGCCGTGACGAAGTTCATCGCGCCGATGCTTCCCACCCCGGTGGAGGCGCCGCCGGACGGCGGCGAGTGGCTCCACGAGATCAAGCATGAGGGCTATCGGACTCAGATCGCAGTCGCCGGCGGGAGCGTGCGCGCCTTCACTGACGACGGCGAGGACTGGAGCGGGCGCTACGGGCCGGTCGTCGAGGCGGCGGCGCGGCTGGGAGTCGCCGACGCGGTGATCGACGGCGAGATGATCGTCCAGGATGAGAAGGGGCGTTCCAATTTGGCTGCGCTTCAGGCTGCGATCGCGCGCGAGCCCGGTCGGCTCGTGCTGATGGCCTTCGACCTCCTCCGTCTCGCGGGGCGCGACCTCAGGAGCGCCCCGCTCGAGGAGCGGCGGGCGCGGCTGGAGGCGCTGCTCGGGCCGCCGGATCCCGCGCGGCCGATCCAGTTCAGCGCCCACGTCGAGGGGGGCGGGAGCGCCTT
>DASVVG010000089.1:0-1500 GCA_036386655.1 Caulobacteraceae bacterium
AAGGGAGCCGCCGGCGATGAGCATCAGCATGATTGGCATCGACACCGCCAAGTCCATCTTCCACCTCCATGGCGTCGACGCGCAGGGCGAGGTCCAACTCAAGCGCAAGCTGCGGCGCGACGAGCTGGTCGCCTTCTTCGAGCGACAGCCGCGCTGCACCGTGGCCATGGAGGCCTGCGGTTCGGCCCATCACTGGGCTCGCGTGCTGGGCGGGCTCGGCCACGAGGTGAAGCTGATCGCGTCCGAGGCGGCCAAGCCGTTCGTCAAGCGGGGCAAGAAGAACGACCCGGCTGACGCCGCGGCGATCTGCGCCGCCGCGTCCCGGCCCGACGCGAAGTTCGTCGCCGTGAAGAGCCTGGAGCAGCAGGGCGTCCTTGCCCTGCATTCGGTGCGGTCCCTGCTGGTCAAGCAAGAGACCATGCTGGCCAATGCCATGCGCGGGCTGGCAGCCGAGTTCGGCCTGGTCGTGCCGAAGGGCATGGACAAGCTCGAGGAGCTGGTGGCGCTGGTGGAGGAGGACGAGGGCATTCCGGAGCAGGCACGCAAAGCCTCCGTTGAACTGCGCGAGCGCCGTCGCGCCACGGCGGAGCGGATCGAGGGCCTGGAGCGGCGGATCGTCGCGCACGCTCGGCACGACGACACGGCTCGGCGCCTGGCCACGATCCCCGGCATCGGGCCGATCACCGCCTCGCTGACCGCGGCCACGGTCGGGGACGGCATCGGGGGCTTCAAGAGCGCGCGGCATTTCGCGGCCTGGCTGGGGCTGGTGCCGCGCCAGCACTCGAGCGGCGGCAAGACCCGCCTTGGCCGGATCACCAAGGCGGGCAACCGGGAGATCCGGACGCTGCTGGTGCTCGGCGCCACCTCGATGGTGTACCGCGCCGGGCGGTGGAACAGCGCCGCGGGGGCGTGGGTGCGGGGGCTGCTGGAGCGGCGTCCGGTCCGGCTGGCGACGGTGGCCCTGGCCAACAAGATGGCGCGCATCGCCTGGGCGGTGATGGCGCGCAACGAGGTCTACCGCGCGAAGGGCGGCGTCGCGCCGGCTGCGGCAACGGCGTGACGCGCGGGCGCGCATGGTAGGCCGCGGGCGCGAGCCCGCGCGATCCGGCGGCAAGCGCTGAACAGCGTGATGGGAAGGACTGCGGGTCGAGCAGTTGCGGGCGAAAGCCGCTGAGAGTCGTGTGCCTCGAGCACGCCAAACAGCTTGGCGCCCGACACGCATGCGCACACCCATGATGGCCAGCGGCAGGTGCCGCGCAGCAGGCCCGACATAAGGGCGCGGCTGACCGGACCTCCCACGCACGCCGGTTGCCGCTTCGCGCAGGGCCGAGTTCCGAGTGAACGCGCGCCGGACAGGACGGCCTCTGAAGCACCACCCCGGATCGCAGCCGGCAAACAGAGGCTGCGCGCTCCGCCGGACACCCTCGCGCGCTCCTCCGCCGTGGAGGCGAACGGTCACGCACGCCCATGCTGAGCGAGGACGATGTCCGGAGAGGTCTT
>DASVVG010000090.1:0-5621 GCA_036386655.1 Caulobacteraceae bacterium
GATGACCGTGGTCGAGATCGAGCCGGGTGCGGAGGCCTGGTGGACCGACATCCTGGCGCCCTACGCCGCGCGCACCGGCGGCCGCTACGTCGCCGCGTACGTCGACCTAGCGGCCCCCAACGTGTCCGACGCGGCGAAGAAGGTCCGTACCGACTTCGAAGCCAAGGTCGGCGACTTCCAGCGCTACGGCGCCGCTCGGACCGTGAACTTCGGGATGACGTCCGGCCTGCAGATGGAGCCGAACTCGGCCGACCTGATCCTCGTCGCGCGAGCCTTCCACAACTGGGGCCGTGCCGGCCGGACGGACCGCTACATGAGCGAGTTCTTCCGCGTGCTGAAGCCGGGCGGCGTCCTGGCCGTGGAGCAGCACCGAGCCCCTGATGGATCGAATTGGGAGCAGACTGCACCGACCGGCTACGTGCCTGAGTCCTACGTCGTCGAGGCGGCGCAGAAGGCCGGCTTCCGCCTGGACGGCCGCAGCGAGGTCAACGCCAACCCGCGCGACACCCGCGACCACCCCTTCGGCGTCTGGACTCTGCCGCCGGTGCGGCGCGCGGAGCAGGGCGGCCGCACGCTCACGGCCGAGGAGCGGGCCCGCTACGACGCGATCGGCGAGAGCGACCGTATGACGCTTCGCTTCCGCAAGCCGGGTTGAGCCAGACTGCGGCCACAGTTCCGCCGCCAGCGCCCTGAAGCTTGGCGGCGAGACACCCAGGGGGTTGCAAAGAATGACGTTCACCAGCAGTCGCGCGGCCGCAGCCGCGCTCATCGCCGTGCTCGCCGTCGGCGCTCCGGCGGCGGGGCCCGCATTCGCGCAGGCCAAGGCGGGGGCGGCCGAGCAGGCCAAGCAGATCCCGGTCAAGAAGGCTTTCCCCTACCTCGACGCCTATCTGAAAATCCCGGCGGCGGAGCGGTCGCGCTTCGCGCTCGCCTACCGGCTGCAGTCGAAGGGCGGCGGGGCCCCCGGAAAGATCCGCGTCTGGGTGAACCAGGGCGGGACCCGGACTGAACTGCCGGTGGCGGCGGACGGGCAGGTCCTGCGGCTGCCCACGCTGGCCATGCTCAGCGACAAGGCGGCCACCATCTCGGTCGACAAGGCGTCCGCCGCCCCCCTCGGCATCGACATGTCGCTGGAGCCGACCGCCCGGCCGGCGGCGGAAATGAGCGCTGCGGAGATCGCCGCCGCACTGGATCAGGCGAACAGGGGGATCAAGCGGGCCGCTGGCGTGGTCCGCTTCGCGGTCCCGACCATGGCCGCGGCGACGTTCCGGGGTGCGGGGTCCGGGGAGGTGGTGATGGCGGACGGTCGTCGTTCCGCTCTGCCTTTGGTCAACGGCTCACCGAACTTCGCCCCGGCCTCGGCGCCCGGCGCCCGGACGCTGGTGTTCGCGAAGACGCCCACGCGGATCGTGCTGGGGCCCGTACCCAAGCCGAAGAAGAAGTAGCCCCCTTGCTTGCCGCCGCGTCAGGCGGCGCAGTATGTCGCCTGACGCCCGCAGCCTAGGAGACGCGCATGGCCACCCTGCAGGAGATCACCGAGAAGATGCGCGAAGCCGTGGGCCAGGACTCCGGCCTCGGCAGCTCGGTGAAGTTCGACTTCGGGGACGAGGGCGTGGTGTTCATCGACGGCGGCACCGTGAACAACGAGAACAGCCCGGCGGACTGCACGCTGCAGGTGTCCAAGTCCGACTTCGAGGAAATGGCCGCCGGCAGCCTCGATCCCACCATGGCCTTCATGAGCGGCAAGCTGAAGGTGCACGGCGACATGGGCGTGGCGATGAAGCTGCAGCCGTTGCTGGCCCGCGCCCGGGGCTAGGTCGTCGAGCGCCGCAGCGCCACCAGTGCTTCCTTGAGCACGCGCGGGTCGCCGGCGGCGGCGATCTGGCCGGACCCGCTGCCGAGCCTCTCGCCGCGCCAGTTGCACACGAGCCCGCCGGCGCCCTCTATGACGGGCACCAGCGCCTGCGTGTCCCAGACCTGCAGGCCCGACTCCACGACGAGGTCGACATGGCCGGCGGCGAGCTGCGCGTAGGCGTAGGCGTCGCAGCCGAAGCGCGTCAGCCGGGCGGCCGAGCGGACCTGCGTCCAGGCCCCCGCCTCGGGTCCGTCGAACAGTCCGGCGTCGGTGGTCAGGAGCGTCGCCTGCGTCAGCGCCTCGCAGGGCCGGACTTCCAGCCGCTGCTCGCCGTCGGGCGTGATCAGGCGCGAGCCGTAGACGGGCGTGCCCACGTAGAATTCGCGGAGGTACGGCTGGGCGATCAGCCCCAGCACCGGGGAGCCCTGGAAGCGCAGGCCGATCAGGGTGGTCCACAGGGGAAGGCCGCAGATGAAGCTGCGCGTGCCGTCGATGGGATCCAGCACCCAGACGAATTCGGCGTCCGCCCGGTCGTCGCCGTGCTCCTCGCCGATGACCCCGTGCTCCGGGAAGCGGGCGGCGATCGCGCGGCGCAGCGCGCTCTCGGCGTCGCGGTCGGCGCGCGTGACGGGATCGAAGCCCTTCGCCGCCTTGTTCTCGACGCCGTGGTCGGCCCTGAACAGGGGAAGGATCACCTCGGCGGCCGCGGCCCCGAGCTGCAGGATGAAGGCGTCCAGCGCCTGGACGCGTTCGCGGGAGAGGTCGTCGGCCATCGCCCGCGCCGCTTAGCACGGCGCGGGGGGAGAGCCAGCGTCAGGCGGCGTCGTTGTCGCCGTTGAGGTCGAGCGACTTGGCCAGGTCGAGCAGGCGCCGGCGAGGGCGTTCGCCCAGCTTGTAGTAGGCGCGGACCAGGTCGAGGGTTTCCTTGCGGGCCAGCACCTGCTCCGAGCGCTTCACCGCGTCGTTGGCGGCATCGGTGGAGGTGTCGGCGTCCAGGCCCTCGTAGAAGTAGTTGATCGGCACCTCGAGCGCCTCGGACAGCTCCCACAGCCGGGCAGCGGAAATGCGGTTGGCGCCGCACTCGTACTTCTGGATCTGTTGGAAGCGCACGCCGACGGCGGAGGCCAGCTGCTGTTGCGTGAGGCCGAGCAGGCGCCGCCGACGGCGCAACCGCTTGCCCAGGTGAAGGTCGATGTTTCCAGCCATGGCGTCCCGATTCCGTTCCCTGGGGGACGCGTCCCGTCGCGGGACGCTCAGGAGGCGAACCGGCAAACCCCGTGCCGCGCGAGTAAGGTTTGGTTAACCATGGCGTCCCCGGCAGCCCGGGCCGTGGTTAGCACTTCGTATATCTCCCGAGGCTAGACCTCGTCAGTCGGTGTTTGAGGGCGAGTACAGTGGCGCACATCCTGGTGGTGGACGACGAGCCGATGGTGCGGCGCACCTTGCGCGCGGCCCTGGAGCTGGCGGGGCACACGGTCGCGGAGGCGGAGGACGGCGACAGCTGCCTAGGCGCCGTTCGCGAGAGGGCTCCCGACCTGATCCTGATGGACATCATCATGCCGAACAGGGAAGGCGTCGAAACGATTACCGTTCTGCGGCAGACCGGCTTCGCCGCCCCGATCGTGGCGATTTCGGGCGGCGGCCGCACCGGTGGGATGCTGTTCCTGGAGACCGCGGCGATGCTTGGCGCGACGCGCACCCTGCCGAAGCCGGTGCGCAACGCCGATCTGATGAAGACGATCGCTGATTGCCTCGCGCCGCAGGCGGCCTGAGGCGGCTCAGACCGCCCGCTTGTAGAGGTCGAGCGGCTCGAACCGCGTAGCGGCGCTCGGCGTCTCGAGGGCGCCTTGAATGGCTTCCCCGGCGAGGAACCGGAAGCCCGCCGCAGAAGCCGCGACCACCAGCGAGCGCGTGCCCAGGCCATAGACGCCGCATTCCAGCTTCGACTTCTGCGCGCGCGCGGCGAAGTCGCCGAGCAGTTCGATGCAGCGCTTCTCCGTGATCCCTGTGCGAGGCGCCTGCGTGTTGATGGCTTTGGCGCAGTCGGCGATCAGCGGGATGTCCGCGGCTCGATCCAGCGGCAGGCAGGCGGCCAACTCGACGCCGGAGCCCCGTAGCTGCGCGACGAAGTCGTAGAGGCTGTTGGTCCAAAGGGCGCCGTCGGGCCGCACCACTTCCAGTGTCAGAAGCCGCCGCAGAGTCGGGGCGACCTCGCGCAGGGTGTGGAGCAGCCAGCTACGCCGGGCTTCCAGGCTGATGCTGCTGTAGTGGATGGGGCAGATGATCGGCAGGCGACGGCCGCGCGCCGACAGTGCTGCGACATCGGCGGAGATCCGGCTGAGCGCCTGCAGGTCGTTCTCGAACAAGACCGCTTCGGCCGCGCCCGCGTCGGAGCCCTCATACGGGTGCACGGGCCGGCCCTCCGCCGTGGCGTGGAGCCGGAAGCGGATCACCGCCTGCTGGCGGAAGTCCCACACGGGCCAGTAGCGCCAAGCCGGGACGATCGGCGCTGCGGGCCGGTTCGCCTCCGCGGGCACCAACTCGTCAGGATCGCCGGCCGACAGGCGCATGGCGTCGGTCGCCTGTGAGTCCGCCTCCACCCAGGGACGGCGCGGCGCGTGTTCCGGGCGCTTCTGTTCCGACCAGCCGACCGGCGCGAGCACGCGATGGGCCCGCCCGGCCTCGGCGCCGCGCTGGACGTAGGCCTCCTCGCTGCGGCTCCGGGCGCCTTCTGTGGTCGTGCGGACGCCGGAGGCGAAGGCGGTGTCCAGAGCCGCACCCACGTCGCCGGACCGAAACGTGTCCAGCGCCACGTCGGCACGAACAGACTGCACCTTGGCGAGCGCGTCCCATTCGGTGCCGAGCAGCTTGACCGCTATGTCCTTGGCGATGGTTCCGCAGAGGCGGTCGGCCTCCGCCTTCTTGAGACGAGGGAAGAGGACAACGTAGCTGTCCTCGCCCACCCGCTCGAAGATGTCGCCGTCGCGGAGGTGGCCGGCGACCACGGCCTCGGCCAAGGCGTGAACCTTCGGCGCGACCTTTTCCCACCTGGGCCCGAGCGCGAGTCGGATCTCGGCCAGTCCGACGAGGCTGAATTGCCCCGCGGCCACTTGCCGCGTGGGAGCGGGCGCCTCTGGGGGAAGCGCCGCCGGCGTGGGCGAACCGTCGAGCAGTCGGCGAACCCCTTCCAGCAGCCCCACGAAAGCACCGCGGCGGGGGGCAGGTCGGGGTCTGGACGCGGGAATGCTCATCGAACCGGGGGCGACTGAGCCACCAACTTGGGTCACAGCCCCTAAAGCTTGGTTACTCCCGGGAAACCATTCCACGCGCCATGGTAGCAGCGTGATTGGAGTACCCGATGCCTAGGACACAGGCCCGCCTCGCCGCACTCACTCAGGCGTCGGAGGCAGCCTACCGCGAAAGTTGTATCCGCCAGACCCTCGAGCAGATCATCGAGATCGCCCGCCGTCAGATCGGGGCGCATATCGCCGTGGTCAGCGTGGCCGACGCGATCAGGGGCGACGCGGAGGCTATCGTCTCCCTCTCCGAGAGGTACGACGCCTGCCGCAGTCGCGTACATGGCGCAGCGGATATTCCCGTCTGGACAGGTCCGATCAGCGGTCCGGTTCGGCTCACCCAGCAGGAGCTTGAAGCGCGGCCGGAATTCCAGAGCTACAGCGCCAGTCTCGGCGGACCGCCCCCACCGCTGAGGGGCTGGCTCGCGGCGCCGCTGGTCGGGCGGGGCGGAGAGACCCTCGGGCTGCTC
>DASVVG010000091.1:0-2595 GCA_036386655.1 Caulobacteraceae bacterium
CGGCCGGCGCGGGCGGCGCCCGCGCGCGTCGGGTTCAAGGAGCTGGTGCAGCGGACCAGCTCGCCGCTGATCGACGTGCGGATGATGTTCCGGGCCGGCGCCGCCGACGATCCGGCGGGCAAGGAGGGCCTCGCGGCGCTCACCGCCCGCATGGTGACGCAGGCGGGCAGCCGCGCCCTGACCTACCAGCAGATCCAGCAGCTGCTGTTCCCGATGGCGGCGGGCTTCGGCGCGACCGTCGAGAAGGAGACCACCACGTTCGCCGGAAAGGTCCACCGGGACAACGCGGACCGCTGGTACGACATCATCTCCGGCATGCTGCTCGATCCCGGCTTCCGGGAAGAGGACTTCACCCGGGTGAAGACCAGCCTCCTCAACAACATCCGCGTCGACCTACGCGGCAACAACGACGAGGAGCTGGGGAACGAGGTGCTCTACGAGCAGCTCTACGCCGGCCACCCCTACGGGCACCTGACGGCGGGCTGGGGCAAGTCGGTGGAGGCGCTGACGCTCGCCGACGTGCGGGCTTTCCACAAGGCGAACTACACGCAGGCGAACCTGACGATGGGCGTCGCCGGAGGAGTCAGCGACGCGTTCCTGAGCAAGGCGCGTGGCGACCTGGGGGCGTCACTGCCGGTCGGGTCCGCGAAGCAGCGTCGCATCCCGGCGCCGAAGAAGCCGCAGGGGCTCGACGTCACGCTCGTGCAGAAGCAAACGGGCGCGGCCGCCATCTCGATGGGCTATCCGCTGGACGTGGTGCGCGGGCATCCTGACTTCGTGGCGCTGCACCTGGTCCGCAGCTTCCTCGGCGAGCACCGCAGCTCGGTCGCCTGGCTCTACCAGCGCATGCGCGGCATCCGCGGGATGAACTACGGCGACTACGCCTACACCGAGTACTATCCCGGCGGGATGTTCTCGACGTCGCCGCCGCCGAACGTGCCCCGTACGCGCCAGGCGTTCCGTGTCTGGATCCGGCCGGTGCCGTTGGAGCAGACGCACTTCGCCATCCGCATCGCCAAGTACGAGCTCGACAAGCTGGTCCGCGACGGGATGAGCGAGGCGGACTTCCAGGCCACGCGCGACTTCCTGAACAAGTCGACGGGCCTGCTGACCGCCCAACAGGGCACGCGGCTGGGCTACAGCCTCGACCAGCAGTTCTACGGCGTGAAGCAGGATTACACGGACTACATCCGCGGCGGCCTGGCGAAGCTGACGCGGGCGCAGGTCAACGCGGCGATCCGCAAGCACCTCGCAGGGCGCGACATGGCCATCGTCGTGATCACGCCGGAGGCCGAGAAGCTTCGCGCGGCGCTGGTCGCCGACACCCCGTCGCCCATCAAGTACACGTCGGAGAAGCCGGCCGACATCCTCGCCGAAGACAAGATCATCGAGCGCTACCCGCTGGCCATCGAGGAGGGCGACGTGCGGATCGTGCCGGTGGCGCAGGTGTTCGAGGGCCGCGTCTTCCAGTGAGCGACGACACGGCGGCGCTGACGCACTTCATCGGCGGCGAACGCGTCGCCGCCGATACGCCGCACGAGAGCCTGAACCCGTCGGATACGGGGGACGTGGTGGCCCGCGTCCCGGACGGCGGCCAGGCGGAGGTCGATGCCGCCGTCGAGGCGGCGCGCGCCGCCTTCCCGGCCTGGGCCGAGGCCTCGCCGGAGGCGCGCTCGGACGTGCTCGATCGTGCGGGCGAACTGATCCTGCAGCGGCGGGCGGAGCTGGGGCGGCTGCTCTCGCGCGAAGAGGGCAAGACGCTGGCCGAAGGCACGGGCGAGGTCGTGCGGGCGGGGCGGATCTTCAAGTACTTCGCCGGCGAGGCCCTGCGCCGGCACGGGCAGAACCTGGACTCCGTGCGTCGCGGCGTGGACGTGCAGACGCGGCGCGACGCGGTCGGCGTGTTCGCGTTGGTCACCCCCTGGAACTTCCCGATCGCGATCCCCGCGTGGAAGGCGGCGCCCGCGCTGGCGTTCGGCAACACGGTGGTGATGAAGCCGGCGAGCCCCACGCCCGCGACGGCCGCGGCGCTCGCGGACATCCTGCACGAGGCGGGCTCACCGGCGGGCGTGTTCAACCTGATCCTGGGCGGCGGGCGCATGGGCGGGGCGCTGGTGGCGCATCCTGGCGTGGACGGCGTGTCCTTCACCGGGTCGCAGACCGTGGGCGCCGGCGTGGCTGCCGCAGCGGTGGCGCGGCAGGCGCGCGTGCAGCTCGAGATGGGCGGCAAGAACCCGCTGGTGATCCTGGACGACGCGGACCTGGAGCGGGCGGTCACGGTGGCGCTGGACGGCTCGTTCTTCGCGACGGGCCAGCGCTGCACCGCGTCGAGCCGGCTGATCGTCACCGACGGGATCCACGACCGGTTCGTCGCCGCGCTCGCCGAGCGATTGAAGACCCTGCGCGTCGGCCATGCGCTCGATCCGGAGACGCAGATGGGGCCCGCCGTCAGCGAAGAGCAGATGGAGCAGGGCTTCCGCTACATCCGGATCGCGCAGGACGAGGGCGGACGGCTCGTGACCGGCGGAGAACGGCTCAGGCGGGAGACGCCGGGCTGGTACCTCAGCCCCGCGCTGATCGCCGACACGTCGAAGG
>DASVVG010000092.1:0-4488 GCA_036386655.1 Caulobacteraceae bacterium
TTGCCTGCGCGGTCGAGGGCAATGTTGTCGGCCTGGTGCAGCTGCAGCTCGCCGGCGCCGCCCACCATGAATAGCGCGACGTTCTCGGGCGTGGACGGTCCCGCACGCATCACGTTACCAACCTGGCTCAGGCGGCCCGGCTGGTGGGCGTGCTCGCCCCACTCGTGGGGATGCAGGTTGTAGTGCGCGGTGCGGCGGCCCGGATTGTAGACGAGGTTGTTGACCATCGCCCCGTGCGCGCCGCCCTTGAACAGCACGTTCCGCTCGCGGTTGTGGGCGTACAGGTTGCCGATCACCAGCGCTTCGGTGACGTTGTCATGGATCAGCGAACCTTTCGAGTGCTCGCCCTTCGAATGGGTCGAGTTCGACAGCCCTTCCGCGATGATGTTGTTGCTGAAGGTGATCCGGTGGGACGTCGCCTGCCGCCACTGCTCGGGCCCGGCGCCTTCGTGGCGCGGTCCGGAGGCGGAGAGGTTCTCGTCCGTCGCCCAGGTGCACGAGCAGTGGTCGACGATCACGTCATGAGCGCCGGCGAGCGTGCAGATGCCGTCCACCTCCCAGCCGCTCTTCTTGGCCTGGCCGGCTTCACCGGGGCGAACGCGGATGTGCTGCACGATCACGTCGTGCGTGCGGATGTTCATGCCGCCGCGGATCAATGTGACCCCGGGCGACGGCGCCGTCTGCCCCGCGATGGTGATGAACGGCTTGCGCACGTTGAGCGTGGTCCGCTCGAGATCGATGACGCCGCCGACTTCGAACACGACGATGCGCGGACCGTCCGCTTCGATCGCTTCCTTCAGTGATCCCGGCCCTGAGGCCGCCAGCGTGGTCACGCGGAGGACACGGCCGCCGCGCCCCCCGGGCGTGCCCGCCGCCCAGCCGAGGGCGCCAGGAAACGCGAGCTCGGCCGCGGCGGTCGCCGGGCTGGCTTTCGTTACGCACGCGCCGAGCAGGCTCGAGCCGGCGAGGCCCAGCAGCAGTCCGCGCCGGCGCACGTCGACAATCACCGCCTTAGAACCGGTACCGAACGCCGAAGTAATACAACCGGCCTGAGTGGGTGTACGTCGAGGGGCTGTTCCGCACGGAGGATACGTAACGGTCGTTGAACTGGTCCGTCAGGTTCAGCCCCTCGAAGGTGAGGCTCACCTGGTCGTTGAGCTCGTAGCTGGCCGAGGCGTCCACGTTGAACGTCTCGTTCTTGCCTTCGACGTCGTTGTTGTTCTGACCCGGAATACGCGTCAGGTAGCCCTCGCGGAACGCCGTCGACACGCGGGCGCTGAAGCGCTCGTCCTCGTAGTACAGCGTGGCGTTGTACGACGTCTTCGACAGGTTCAGCAGGTCGTTGGTTACGTACGCGGTGCCGGCCGTCGAGGTGGCGTAGCGGATCTGCGACTTCACGGAGGTGTAGTTCAGCAGCGTACCGAAGTTGCCGACCCAGCCCGGCAGCCCGAAACGCTCCGTCAGGAAGGTGAAGGGCTGCTGATAGCTGATCTCGAACCCTTTCAGCGGTCCGCCCGGGGTGTTCACGAAGGTGGTGAAGTCCCACAGCTCCGTCCCGTCGTAGTTCGACGGCACGAACACGTCCTCCTGCCCTGCCAGGGGACCTTGGCTGAACGGGACGTCGCTGATCAGCAGGTTCTGGATGTAGGTGCTGATGTCCTTGTGGAAATAGGCGAAAGACAGCAGCGAATCCGGGCCGAAGTACCACTCCGCGCTGAAGTCGTAGGTCGTCGCGCGGAACGGCTCCAGGTAGGGGTTGCCGAGATTGGCGGAGGGGTTCGCGCGGTTGCTCGTAGTCGTCGAGCCGCCCGGGTTGAGCGAAGTCAGCGTCGGCCGCGCCATCACCTTTGCCGCCCCGAAGCGGAGCACCAGGTTCTCGGTCGCGTCTAGCGCCAGGTTGATCGAGGGCAGTAGGTCCTCATACTCGTTGAGCACGCTAACTTGCGTGCCGCCTCCCCGGGACTGGAACCCAGTGGCCTCCACCTCCGTCCGCACCCAGCGCAGGCCGAGATCGCCGCGCAAGCGCCGGCCTCCGAACAGCCGCTCGGTGCTGAAGTCCAGCTGGGTATAGAGGCTGGTGTCCGTCTCCTCGTTCGTCTGGTTCAACCGGCGGGCGTCCCCGTTTGTGGGCCCGGTCATCCGGAAGTCGTCCGGATCGTCGTTCGCCCCGCCGGGCGCGGGGCCGTTGCAGTTGCAGTAGATGTTGTAGACCCCGGCGAACGCCTGGACATTCGGGATCACCCAGCCGCTGGGACCGGAGAAGCCGCCTCCAAAGCCTGTGAGATAGCTGGCGAGGTCCGCCGTGGTGACGCCGGGCGGCAGAGCAGTGACGGTGTCGCTCTGGTTCTGCCGCCGCATCTCGTAGGTGGAGAAGTCGTACTTCTTCCAGGCTGCGCCCCACTTCAGGCCGACATCCTCGGTGATGTCGAAGTCGAAATCGAGCCGGGCGGTCTCCAGCACGTTCTCCACCCCCTGCGGCCGCAGACGCACCTCGGTGGCCAGCGACACCGGCGTACCCGCGGGAGTGACCGCCCACTGGGCGGGATCATTGGGATTGAAGCCCAGCACCAGCTCAGGAGCCCGCCGCCCGCCCCGATAATCCCAGGAGAAGCCGTCGACGTTCTGCCGCTCGAACGTCACGTGCGTCTGGACCGGATTGTCGAAGTCCGAGAAGGCGCGGCCGTAGATCGCGTTCACCCGGAAACGATCACTAAACTCGTGCGAGGCGGAGAGCGCGTATTGCGAGAACTCGGTGGTGATCTCGCTGTAGGTCGTCGACGTACGGAAATCCACGTTGTCGAAGACGCCGTAGACCAGCTGGTTGTTCTCGTCGATCTCCGCCGCCAGCACATGCGTCTGCGGGTTCCCGCCAACGCTCAGGTCGCGGCTGAAGGAAATGGCGGAAAGGCCGTTGTCCACGCGCGTGGAGTCCAGCTTCGCCATCAGGACGTCGAGGTTGAGCAGCGTGCGGCTGCTCGGGCGGAATTGCAGCGAAGCGGTGACACCCAGTCGGTCGTTGTCGTGAGCGTTCCGTGTGTAGGACGGGAGCCGAGGATGGTAGACGTCCGCACGGCTCGCCAGCTGATAGGCCGCCACGTTCGATGGCGTATTCGCCGGACGCGGAACCCCCGTCGAGCAGTTCGTGGTCGTCGTGCCCGTGCCGGCGTTGTTAGGCCTGTTCTGCGGCGTGACGCCGACGGGGCTGCAGAACCCCTGCACGCTCGTGCCGATGTCCCAGCGTGTGGAGTTGTAGCCCTCCTCGACGATGTGGCGCTGGGTATAGGCGACGGAGAGCAGCGCCCCGACCCGGCCGTCCAGCCAGGTGTTGCTGATGAGGAACGCGTATCGCGGATCCCACTCTTGCGAGAGTTCCCCGTAGCCGTACTGGGCCGACGCCGCGAGCGTCAACTTACCGAAGTCGAGCGGCCGCGACGTCTGCAGGTCCACGGTCGCGCCGAGAGAGCCCTCCTCCACTTCCGCCGCCTGGGTCTTGCGGACCGTGATGCTCTGGAAGAGTTCGGAGGCGAAGATATTGAAGTCGAAGCCACGGCCGCGATTGGTGCCCGCCCCGCTGTCGGGGCCGCCTGTGGTCGCCAGCGCCTCGATGCCGTTCAGCCGGACGCGGGTGAAGTCAGGACCAAGGCCCCGCACCACGATCGAGCGGCCTTCGCCCCCTTCCCTATCGATTGCGACCCCGGGGATCCGCTGGATCGACTCGGCCAAGTTGTTGTCCGGGAAGTCGGCGATGTCCTCTGCCTTGATCACATCGACGACGCCGGTTTCGGCCCGCTTGGTGTTGATCGCGCTCCGGAGGCTGGCGCGGAAGCCGGTGACGACGAGCGCCTCCACCTCCTCCTCGCCGGCGGTCTCGACGGCTTCCCCTTCGGCCTGGTCTCCGCCCGGAAGCGGGGTGGCCTGCTCCGCCGCGTCCGCCGGACCGACGCCCGCTCCGGGCGCGGGCTGCGGCACCGTCTGGGCGGCCGCGCCGGCCGCCAGCGCGAAGGCGAGGCCCAGGGTGGAGACGCCGGCGGACAAGCGGCCGATGATGGACGGGGTGAACATGCTCTCTTCTTGCCTCCCGAGGCACGGGTCTCCGCCCGTCGCCCGACTTACAGACACCGGTGTCAATTGATCTGACACCGGTGTCTGCCTGACCATAGGCATCCGAGTCGCCCCCGTGCAAGCTGCCGCGGCTGCGACGCAATGCACCGGGCCAGCGGTGTGTCGGACGGCCGCATCGCCAAGCCTCGCAGGCAAATTGACACCGGTTACCCGGTCGCCCATCAATGCAGCAGGCGTGGCCGGGCGGGGCGGCAATCGTGCAGAACGTCGTGCAACGCGTTCCGCCCCGCACGCGCGCCCGAGCTGGAGCCCGATGAAACTCGCCTCGTCGCCCTCGTTCGATGCCGCGCCCGCCATCGCCCGCGCCTTCGTCGACGCGCGTCTGGCGGCTCGATCCCTGCCCGACTACCCCCGCCCCCCCCCCCC
>DASVVG010000093.1:0-5240 GCA_036386655.1 Caulobacteraceae bacterium
GGTCACTCAAGGACGGCCCGGGAGGGCCGCCGCGGAGCGGTGCGCGCCGGAGCGCGCATCCTTGACTGACCTGAACCGACAGGCAGGGTCGCATCCAAGAGATCAAAGCCGCAGAGGGCGCTGACGCGCCTCCTTCGTCAGGCGTTATACGTGGCCGGGGGAAGGCATCGGCGCGACGCCGGCGGGCTGGGCCTGCGCGCCTTCGGCCAGCAGGGGGCGGGCGAAGTCGGCGATGACCTCGTGGTAGCGGGGGGCGTACTCGTAGAAGCCCATGTGGCCGCAGCCTTCCATCTTCTCGCGGCGGGCGCCGGGGATCAGGCGGGCGATGGTCTCGCCGGCTTCTTCCTTGGTCAGCAGGTCCACGTCGCCGGTGACGACGAGGGCCGGCACGCGGATGTCGGGCAGCTTGTGGGTGACGTCCCAGTCCATCATGGCGAAGTCGCCCTTGGCCTGGACGCCGGGGCGGTTCTTCGTGGTCAGCAGGCTGGTGTGCTCGAGCTGCGAGCGGGTGACGTGCCTGCCGAACCCGCCGATGCGGACGGCGAGGTGGGTCTGGCCGGAGAGGTAGCTCTGCCAGGCCATCAGGTGGAACAGGGGCTCCAGCCAGATCATCAGCTTGGCGGCCGGCGCGAGGAGCACGGGCCAGAGCGCCTTCATCAGGCCGGAAGCGGCGGTGGTCTCGACCGGGCGCAGGTGGGTGGTGTTGAGCAGCACGACGCCGCGGATGCGGTCGCCGAGGAGCTCCGGGTGCAGGGCGCAGAGCGTCTGGATGGTCATGCCGCCGATGGAGTGGCCGACGAGCACGACGGGGCCGGGGCCGGCGGACTCGACGACGGTGCGCAGCGACTGGGCGTAGCGCTCGAGCGTGTGCTTGCCGTCGCCGGGCCCCTTGGACTTGCCGAGGCCGGGGAGGTCCCAGACGACCAAGCGGAACTCGCCGCCGAGCTCGGCGCGGGCGTAGCGCCAGACCGTGGAGTCGAGGCCCCAGCCGTGGGTGAAGACGAGCGTGGGGCCTGACGGGGCGCCGTAGGTCTCGACGCGGAGCTGCGAGCCGTCGGGAGCCGTCAGGGTGTGGCCGGCGGCGCGGTTCACCGGCGGATGCTTGCCGCCGCCCTTGGCGAGCAGCATGGGCCATAGGAAGCGGCCGGTGAAGGACAGCAGCAGCAGGCCCCAGCCGAACCACAGGCGCCACTCGTCCTCGTCGGCTTCGACGTAGTCGGCCTGGTGGTCGTAGCCGCTCCAGATCAGGTAGATGGCGACGCCGAGCAGCGCGACCGAGAGCAGGGTCGTGAGCAGGCGGAGCAGGTGCAGCGGAGTCATGGCGGCCGTTTCCCTCGGAGCCTGCACAACCCGAAGGCGCGGAGCGGGTTCCCCTTCTCGAAAGCTTCGCCCGGTGCGGCTATAGGGTGGGGATGAGCCAGGACCCCTCCGCCGTCGTCGACCAGCTGCAGGCCCTCTACACGGAGGCCGCGGGCTCCCTGCGGTCGGCGCTGGCGGCCTACCTGCAGGAGGGCGTGCGGCCGGACCCGGAGACGCGGGCGAACGGGACCTTCGCGTATCCGGAGCTGCGCATCGGCTATGCGGGGGACCGGCCGCCGTCCCGGATCGCGCGAGCGTACGCGCGCCTGAGCGAGCCGGGGCCGTACGCGACGACGGTGACCCGGCCGAACCTGTTCCGCGCCTACCTGACCGAGCAGATCGACCTGCTGCAGCGCGACTACGGCGTGGAGGTGGAGGTCGGCCGCTCGCGGCAGGAGATCCCGTTCCCCTACGTGCTGGACGGGGCGGAAACGTCGCTGGACGGGGCGGTGTCGGCGGAGCTGGCGCGCTGGTTCCCGACGACCGAGCTGGCGCACATCGGCGACGAGGTGGCCGACGGGGTCTGGGAGCCGAGGCTGGAGAGCGCACGGCCGCTGTCGCTGTTCGACGGCCTCAGGACCGACTTCTCGCTGGCGCGGCTGCGGCACTACACGGGCACGCCGTCCGAGCACGTGCAGAACTTCATCCTGTTCACCAACTACCACCGCTACGTCGACGAGTTCGTGCGCTGGGCCTGCGAGCGGCTGCGCGAGGACGGGCCGTACACGGCGCTGTCGTGCGCCGGCGGGGTGCTGGTCACGCCGGAGACGGCGGACCCGGAGCGCGCTGTCGCGGACTCGGCCTGGCGGCGGCACCAGATGCCCGGCTACCACCTGATGGCGCCGGGCAACCAGGGCGTCTCGCTGGTCAACATCGGGGTGGGGCCGTCGAACGCGAAGACGATCACCGACCACCTGGCGGTGCTGCGCCCGCACGCCTGGCTGATGATCGGTCACTGTGGGGGGCTGAGGCCGACGCAGAACATCGGCGACTACGTGCTGGCGCACGCCTACCTGCGCGACGACCACGTCATGGACGACGTGCTGCCGCCGGAAATCCCGATCCCGCCGATCGCCGAAGTGCAGCAGGCGCTGCAGCGCGCGGCCGAGATGGTGACGCAGGAGGACCGCGAGGCGCTGAAGAGCCGGCTGCGGACCGGCACGGTGGTGACCACCGACGACCGCAACTGGGAGCTCCGCTACACCTCCTCGGCCATCCGGCTGAACCAGAGTCGGGCGGTGGCGATCGACATGGAGAGCGCCACGATCGCGGCGCAGGGCTACCGCTTCCGCGTGCCGTACGGGACGCTGCTGTGCGTGTCCGACAAGCCGCTGCACGGCGAGATCAAGCTGCCCGGGCAGGCCAACCGCTTCTACGAGCGGGCGATCAGCGAGCACATCCGGATCGGCATTGTGGCCGCCGACCTGCTCCGGCAGGAAGGGCACCGCCTGCACTCGCGCAAGCTGCGGGCGTTCAACGAGCCGCCGTTCCGCTGAGGCCGCACGAATGAGCGAACGCATCCTGCCTTTCGAGGCGGTGGAGAACTTCCGCGACTACGGCGACTACGCGCTGGGCGGCGGCGGCTGGCTGGCCAGAGGGCGGCTGTACCGGTCGGCGCACCACGGGCGGGCGACCGAGGCGGACCTCGAGCGGCTGGCGGCGCTGAACCTGGCGGTGATCGTGGACCTGCGGCGGCCGGAGGAGCGGCGGCGCGACCCGTGCCGGCGGCCGCAGGCGTTCGGCGCGCGGGTGATCGAGACCGACATCGGCGGAGGCGGAGAGGCGCCGCACCTGAAGTTCCTGCGGACGGAGGCGCTGACGCCGGAGAGCGGGCACGCTTTCATGCTTGGCGAGTACCGGCGGCTGCCGCTGGCTCCCGAGCACGTCGACCTGTTCGGGCGCTACTTCCAGGCGCTGGCGGACACCGACGGGCCGGTGCTGATCCACTGCGCGGCGGGCAAGGACCGCACCGGGCTGCTGGCGGCGCTGACCCATCGGATGCTGGGCGCGCACCCGGACGACGTGATGGCCGACTACCTGCTGACCAACCAGGCGCGGGCGATCGACACCTGGGTCGGCTACATCGCCGAGCACGTGGAGCGGGAGTTCGGGACCCGGCCGACGGACGAGGCGGTGCGCAGCTTCCTGTCGGTGCACCCGGCGTGGCTGGAGTCCGCCTTCGCCGCGATCGAGGAGCGGTTCGGCGGCGTCGACGCCTACCTGCAGCAGGCGCTGGGCGTAGACGCGGCCGCGCGGGAGCGCATCCGGCAGCGGATCGCGGCCTGAAGGGCATGAGCGGCGGGGGGAAAAGAGCGGCGTCCGCCTCCGGCGCGGCCCCGATGGGGGCTCGAGGCGGCGGCGGACGCCAGCGGGGACTTGGACCTCCGTCCCAACGCCAGATTGCGCCGCGCTGGCCTGCGCTTCTAATCACCATCCCGTGAGCCCCCGGGCCGCCCCGGAGCCGCCGGTCGCAGGCGCGTGGGCCCCAACGGCGCTGCGGACGCTGCCGTGGCGGGAGCCGCTCGAGGTGCTCTCCGCCTTCGCGGACGAGCCGTTCGCGCTGGCGCTGCTGTCCGACGGGCGGGGCTGGTCGTACGTGCTGCGCGAGCCGGAGGCGGCGCTGACGGTCGGGCCGGACGATCCGCGCGCCGCGCTGGAAGCACTGCCGGGGCTGCTCGGACCCGCGGCCGCGGCCGACTCCGAGGGGCCGCCGTTCCAGGGCGGGGCGGCGGGGCTGCTGGGCTACGAGCTCGGCGGGCGGATCGAGCCGGCGAGCGGGGCGGGCGGCGGTGAGTGGCCGGTCGTGGCGTGCGGCGTGTACGCGCGGGTGCTGGCCTTCGACCACGACCGGCGGCGCATCGTGGCAGTGGGTCGCGGGCGCGACCCGGCTGAAGCGGCGGCGCACGCGGACGCGGCAGCTGGCTGGGCCTCGGCCGCCGCGCAGGCGCCGGCGGAGGGGCGCCTCGCCGAGGTGTTCGCCGCCGTTGGCGGGGCCGGCGCCTACGAGGCGGCGGTGGCGGCGGTGGTCGCCCGCATCCGCGCCGGCGAGCTGTTCCAGGCGAATATTGCGCGGGGGTGGGGCTGTCGTCTGGCGGCCGGCGCGCGGCCGTTCGACCTGCTGGCGCGGCTGGCGGCGGAGAGCCCCGCGCCGTTCTGCGGCTACCTGCGGCTGGAGGACCGGGCGCTGGTGTCGAACTCGCCCGAGCGGTTCGTGCGCGTGGACTCAGGCGGCGTGGTCGAGACGCGGCCCATCAAGGGCACGCGGGCGCGGGGCGGCTCGGCGGAAGAGGACGCGCGGCTGGCCGCGGAACTGGCGTCGAGCGCCAAGGACCGGGCCGAGAACCTGATGATCGTGGACCTGATGCGCAACGACCTGGCGCGGGTGTGCGCGCCCGGCAGCGTCACGGCGCCGGAGCTGTTCGCGGTGGAGAGCTACGCCAACGTGCACCACTTGGTCTCGACGGTGCGGGGGACGCTGGCGCCGGGGGCGGGCGCCGTGGACGTGCTGGGCGCGACCTTCCCGCCGGGCTCGGTGACGGGCGCGCCGAAGGTGCAGGCGATGCGGGTGATCGCGGCCCGCGAGCCGCCGCGCGGTCCCTACTGCGGGGCGCTGTTCTGGGCGGGTTTCGACGGACGCATGGACTCGAGCGTGCTGATCCGCACCGCCGCCTGCGTGGAGCGCGACGGCGGCTGGGACGTGGAGGCGCGCGCGGGCGCAGGCATCACCGCGGACAGCGACCCGGCCGCGGAGAGCGCGGAAGCGGAGGCGAAGATCGGCGCGATACGGGCGGCGCTGGTCGGGTGAAGCGGCGAGCGGGGTGCTGACGGTGATCGTCGACGACCGGGGTCTGCTGCTGGGGGACGTGCTGTTCGAGACGGTG
>DASVVG010000094.1:0-4004 GCA_036386655.1 Caulobacteraceae bacterium
GCCGTGCTGAAGGCGCTGAAGCCCCGCGATGCGACCTGACGTCCCGGAAGCGGCGCTTTGCCAGCGGGGCGACCGGGCACTAGTGTCCGCCGACCGCGCGTCGGGGCGCGGCGGGCCGGAGTAGCGCGGCGAGTGTCCAAACCCCTGATGATATCGATCGACGCGATGGGCGGCGACCACGGTCCGTCCGTGGTCGTGCCCGGCGTGGCGCTGGCGTGCGAGCGGCTGAAGGGCCGCGACATCCGTTTCCTGCTGCACGGTGACCGCGCGAAGCTCGAGCCGCCGCTGAACCGCAAGCGCAACGCCGCGGCCGCCTGCGTCAGCGAGATCCGCCACACCGAGAGGGTCGTGGCGATGGACGAGAAGCCGGCCCAGGCGCTGCGCCGCAGCCGCGGCTCCAGCCTGTGGAACGCGGTGGCCGCGATTCGCGACGGCGAAGCCAACGCGGCCGTTTCCGCCGGCAACACCGGCGCGCTGATGGCGATCTCGAAGGTGATCCTGCGCATGGCCGCGGACGTGGAGCGTCCGGCGATCGTGGCCAGCTGGCCCACGATGCGGGGCGTGACCGCGGTGCTGGACGTCGGGGCCAACGTCACCAGCGACGCCGAGCAGCTGGTCGAGTTCGCCATCATGGGCGCGGCCTTCCACCACGCCGTGCACGGCTCCACTCGGCCGACCGTGGGCCTGCTCAACGTCGGCACCGAGGAGGTGAAGGGCCACGACGAGGTCCGCGAGGCGCACCGCCTGCTGAGCGAGGTCGGCTTCGACATGGATTATCGGGGATTCGTGGAGGGCTCCGACATCGCCAAGGGCACCGTCGACGTGGTGGTGACCGACGGCTTCACAGGCAACATCGCGCTGAAGACCGCCGAGGGCATGGCGCGGTTCTTCTCGACCAGCCTCCGCGAGACGCTGACGTCGAGCGTGAGTGCGAAGGCGGGCGCGCTCATCGCGCGGCCGGCGCTGCAGCGGATGCGCAATCGCCTCGACCCCAGCTCCGTCAACGGCGGGCCGCTTCTGGGCCTGAACGGCGTTGTGGTGAAGAGCCACGGCGGGACCGATGCGCGGGGCTTCGCCAACGCCATCAAGGTCGCCGCCGACATGGCGGCCAGCCAGTACGCGGCGGAGATCGCGGCCAACCTGCGCACGCTCACGGGCGCGCTGGCGACGCCGGCTACGGCGGCCGCGTCATGACGCTGCGCAGCGCGGTCACCGGCGTCGGCGGCTACCTGCCGGAGCTGATCGTCACCAACGACGACCTCGCCAAGGTGGTCGAGACCAACCACGCCTGGATCGTCGAGCGCACGGGCATCCACCGGCGGCACAAGGTTGCCGATAACGAGCCCACGTCGGACCTCGCGCTGCACGCCTCCCGCGCGGCGCTGCAGGCGGCGGGCCGCACGCCGGACGACATCGACCTGATCATCGTGGCCACCACCACGCCGGACATGACCTTCCCGGCGACCGCCACCATCCTGCAGCACAAGCTGGGGGCTCCGGTCGCCCCCGCGTTCGACGTGCAGGCGGTCTGCTCGGGCTTCGTCTACGCCATGAGCGTGGCGGACGGCTTCGTGGCGCGGGGACTGTCGAAGTGCGCGCTGGTGGTCGGCGCCGAGGCCATGACCCGGCTGATGGACTACACCGACCGCGGCACCTGCGTGCTGTTCGGCGACGGCGCAGGCGCCGTGGTGCTGGAGCCGGTGGAAGGGGAGGGGACGACCGCCGACCGCGGCCTGCTGGGCTTCGCGCTGCGCGCCGACGGCTCCAAGCAGGAGATGCTCTACGTCGACGGCGGGCCTTCGACGACGGGCACGGTCGGCAAGCTGCGGATGATGGGCGGGCACGTCTTCAAGCACGCGGTGATCAACATCTCGGAGGCGGTGATCGAGGCTGCGAAGGTGGCGGGCGTCGAGGTGTCGGAGGTGGACTGGTTCATCCCGCACCAGGCCAACCAGCGCATCCTGAACGGCGTCGCCGAGCGCATCGGCGTCGACCCGTCGAAGGTGATCTCGACGGTGGCGCAGCACGCCAACACGTCGGCGGCATCGATCCCGCTCGCCTTCGCCGAAGGGGTGGCCGACGGTCGCATCAAGAAGGGCGACCTGCTGCTCATGGAAGCGATGGGCGGGGGACTCACGTGGGGCGCGTGCGTCGTCCGCTACTGAAGGAAGCGCGCGGAAGCCGTTGACTTGACAGCGCGACCGTGGCGTGACCGCATCCGTTAACGATTGTCACGAAGGCGAGTCGGATGAAGGGAAGCACCCTGACCCGCGCAGATTTGGCCGAAGCGGTGCACGGCGCCGTCGGCCTGACGCGCCAGGACTGCGCCCAGATGGTGGAGCGCACGCTCGATCTCGTGGTCGAGGCGCTGGGCCGCGGCGAGGAAGTGAAGCTCTCCGGCTTCGGCGTGTTCCAGGTGCGCGCAAAGCGCGCGCGGATGGGCCGCAACCCGAAGACCGGCGAGCCGGCCGCGATCGATCCCCGCCGCGTCATCAGCTTCCGCGCCTCGCAGGTGATGAAGGCGAGGGTGGAGAAGGCGGTGACCTCGTGACCGAGCTCCGCGCGCCCGCCAAAAGCCCCGAAGCCTTCCGCACCATCTCGGAAGCCGCGGACGAGATCGGTGTGCCGCAGCACGTGCTGCGTTTCTGGGAGACGAAGTTCTCCTTCATCCGCCCGATGAAGCGCGCGGGCGGACGCCGGTTCTACCGGCCGCAGGACATTCAGGTTCTGCGCGGCGTGCGCGTCCTCCTCCACGAGGAGGGCTACACGATCAAGGGCGTGCAGCGGCTGCACAAGGAGCAGGGCGTGCGCCGTCTGGCCGAAGCGGGGTCCGGCGAGCGCGAGCCGACCAGTCAGACCGGAGGCGTTGTGGAGAGCTTCCCGATGTTCAGCGAGGACGCCGCGGACGAGGGGGCGGCGAACCCGGTGATCGACCGCGCCAGCCTCGAGGCGCTCCGGGAAGAGCTGCTGGAAGCCAAGTTCCGGCTCGACCAGATCCTGCAGCGGATCGACTGAATACCGGATCGCCGGCGCCCGCCGATACGGGATTGCCGCGGCTCGGCCGGGCGCCTATAAGCCCGACCCTTCGGAGCGTGGCGCAGCCTGGTAGCGCACTTGACTGGGGGTCAAGGGGTCGCAGGTTCGAATCCTGTCGCTCCGACCATCTCGCCTAGGGTCAGCGTCCGCGCTGCACCCAGGCGATGAGCGGGAACAGCGGTACGCCCCAGAGCGTCCCCACCAGCGCGAAATAGATCAGCTGGACGACCGTGCTGTCGGGCAGGCGCTCGGCGATCGCCGTCGCCGCCCAGATGTAGAACCCCAGGAAGACGAGGACTCCCACCGAGCCCACCAGCTTGCGCATGCGCGGCGACATGACCGCTTCCTCAAGGAAAAACGCCGCGGGGGCGAGCCCCCGCGGCGTCGAAAGTCTTCCTACCGGTGGAGAACGTCAGGCCGCTCGGCCGCCCCGCTTCACCAGGCTGAGGATGAACAGCAGTATGATGGCGCCCAAGGTCGCGAAGACCAGCGCCTGCAGCCACGGCGGATTCAGTGCGATGTTCAGCGCGTCGGCGATGAAACCGCCGATGAGCGCGCCGACGAGGCCGACGATCAAGTTCGTCAGCAGGCCATGGTTGCGGTTCATCACGCGTTCGGCGATCCAGCCCGCGACGATACCGATAACGATCCAGATGATTATGTTCATCCCAGCTCCTCCCGGCTCCCGAGCCGTGCCTTACAAATCCCTTAGAGCTTGACCGGTTCCGCACAGCTTGGCCGCAGAGTGAAGCCTTCCCCTCCCGCGCGAAGCTCCGCCGTGGGCGTGTGGCTCGGGATGGTGGCCCTTCTGGTCTTCGCCATGGTGGTGGTGGGCGGTGCGACGCGCCTGACCGACTCCGGTCTGTCGATCACCGAGTGGCGGCCTATCACCGGGGCCGTGCCGCCGCTCAGCGACGCCGGGTGGGCCGCGGAGTTCGAGAAGTACCGGCGGATTCCCGAGTACCGCT
>DASVVG010000095.1:0-2462 GCA_036386655.1 Caulobacteraceae bacterium
ATCGCGCGGCCGGACCTGCGGGACACCGCCCCGGTGGTCCCCGTCGGCCCGCATCCGCAGTGGGGGGACCCCTCCAAGATCGTGTCGCTCGATCCCTGGGGCCACTTGGTCGCCGAGGAGTTCCGGCAGGAGATCGGCGAGGGCCTCGACCTGCGCCCCACCATCGCGATCACCAAGGCGCGACTGACGCTCGGCGAACTCTGCCAGGCCGTCGACGCGGGGCGGCTGTCGGTGGACGGCACGATCGTGCGCGAGTGCCGCGACGTGGCGGTGACGAAGGCGGCCATCGACCCGGTGTGGTGGCTGCCGGGTATCGCCGAGCGCTTCGGGGTGGGCGAGAAGGAGCTGCGCCGGACCCTCTTCGAGCAGACCGGGGGGATGTACCCGGAGCTCGTCACCCGGCCGGACATCGCGGTCTTCCTGCCCCCCATCGGCGGGATCACGCTCTACATCTTCGGCGACCCGGAGGCGCTCGCCGATCCGGGCCGTCGCCTGACCTGCCGGGTGCACGACGAGTGCAACGGCTCGGACGTGTTCGGGTCCGACATCTGCACCTGCCGCCCTTACCTGACGCACGGCATCGAGGAGTGCGTGAAGGAGGCCCAGGCGGGCGGCGCCGGTCTCATCGTCTACAACCGCAAGGAGGGCCGCGCCCTCGGCGAGGTCACCAAGTTCCTCGTCTACAACGCGCGTAAGCGCCAGCCGGGCGGCGACCAGGCGGCGACGTACTTCGAGCGCACCGAGTGCGTGGCGGGCGTGCAGGACGCGCGCTTCCAGCAGCTGATGCCCGACGTGCTGCACTGGCTCGGGATCACCCGCATCGACCGCTTCGTCTCGATGTCCGACATGAAGTACGACGCGATCACCGGCTCCGGCATCCAGATCGTCGAACGGGTGCCGATCCCCGCCGAACTCATCCCGCCCGACGCGGCGGTCGAGATGGAGGCCAAGAAGGCCGCCGGCTACTACACGCCCGAAGGCGCGCCTTCCGAAGAAGAGCTGGCCCGCATCGTCGGCCGCGATCTCGGCGAGTTCTAGGTCTTGGCCAAGGGAGGGGAGGCCGCCGTCGCCCGGACGCTGCTGTCGTCCGCCGCCGTCCGCGAGCGGGCGCACGAGATGCTCGGGCTGGGCGTGGAAGGCGCGCTGAAACACTGGGACGTGCGGCTGGACCGGCTGCCGGACACCGCGGCGTTCGTGGCCGACGTGGTGCGCGACCGCTATCCGACCCTGGACGTGCCCTTTCACGCTCGCTGGCGTCACTTCGTGGTCGACGGGCGGGACCTCTGGGTGGACGCCGCCGCCGCTCGCTCGTGGCCGGACGCGGCGGCGAAAGCGCGCAGCGCCTTCGATCTCGCGATCACCTCGGTGCTGCTGGACGCCGGCTCCGGCCAGGGCTGGACCTATCAGGACGCGGGGACGGGAAGCTCCTCGGCCCGCTCGGAGGGACTGGCAGTCGCCAGCCTGCGGATGTTCCAGGCCGGCGCCTTCTCCAGCCGCTCGGACGACCTCATGCGTGCGGATGCTTCGGCCCTGCAACGTCTCGGCGGCCCGACGCTCGGCCGCGGCTTCCAGGTGAGTGAAACCAACCCGCTGGTGGGCGTGGAGGGCCGGGCGGCTCTACTGCGTCGTCTGGGTGATGCCGCCGCTAGCCGCCCAGACCTGTTCGGGCTGGCGGACGAGCCGCGCCCAGGGGGCCTGTTCGACGCCGTGGCAGCGAAGGCGCGCAGCGGGAAGCTCAAGGCGCCCGTGATCCTCCAGGTGCTGCTCGAAGCCCTGGGGCCAATCTGGCAAGGGCGTCTCTCGCTGGGGGCCGTGCCGCTCGGCGACTGCTGGCGACATCCGGCCTTGAGACGCGCCGACAGGACCGACCAGCTGGTGCCGCTGCACAAGCTCTCTCAGTGGCTCGCCTATTCCCTGGTGGAGCCGCTGGAGGAGGCAGGCATCAAGGTCACGGACCTGGACGGGCTCACCGGGTTGGCCGAGTACCGCAACGGCGGGCTCTTCATCGATCGGGGGGTGCTGGCTCTGCGCGATCCCTCGGACGCGGAGCGCAGCTGGCGCGTGGAGGACCCGCTGGTCGTGGGCTGGCGCGCCATGACCGTGGCCCTGCTGGATCGCCTCGCGCCTATGGTCCGGGAGCAGCTCGGCGTCGCGGAGGCCGCCTTCCCGCTGGCGCGCGTGCTGGAGGGCGGCACGTGGGCGGCCGGCCGCCTCGCCGCCAAGGAGCAGCGCCCTGGCGGGGTCCCGCCGCTCACGATCGTCAGCGACGGCACGGTGTTCTGATGGCGAGGGGGAAGATGGAAGGCGTGACGGTCGTCGAGCACCCGCTGGTGCAGCACAAGCTCACCATCATGCGCGACAAGGAGACGTCGACGGCCGCCTTCCGGCAGTTGCTCCGCGAGATCTCGACGCTGCTCTGTTACGAGGTCACGCGCGACCTGCCGCTCGAGCCGGTGGAGATC
>DASVVG010000096.1:0-26544 GCA_036386655.1 Caulobacteraceae bacterium
CCGAGGAGCGCTCGGCGGCTTTCTTCAAACGCACGCTGGTCTGACGCCGCGGGTCAGGTGTTCATCGACTGGAAGAAGTCGGCGTTGTTCTTGGCGTGCCGGAGCTTGTCGAGCAGGAATTCGATCGCGTCCTGAGCGCCCATCGGGTTGAGGATCCGGCGCAGGACGTAGGTCTTCTGCAGCTGGTCCTTCGGGGTGATGAGCTCTTCCTTGCGGGTGCCGGACTTGAGCACGTCGATGGCCGGGAAGATGCGCTTGTCGGCGACCTTGCGGTCGAGGATGAGCTCCGAGTTGCCGGTGCCCTTGAACTCTTCGAAGATCACCTCGTCCATGCGCGAGCCGGTGTCGATCAGCGCGGTGGCGATGATGGTCAGCGAGCCGCCCTGCTCGATGTTGCGCGCGGCGCCGAAGAAGCGCTTCGGCCGCTGCAGCGCGTTGGCGTCGACGCCGCCGGTCAGCACCTTGCCGGAGGACGGCACCACGGTGTTGTAGGCGCGGCCGAGGCGCGTCACCGAGTCGAGCAGGATCACCACGTCGCGCTTGTGCTCGACCAGGCGCTTGGCCTTCTCGATGACCATTTCCGCCACCTGCACGTGGCGCGTGGCCGGCTCGTCGAAGGTGGAGGAGATGACCTCGCCCTTCACCGTGCGCTGCATGTCGGTCACTTCCTCGGGCCGCTCGTCGATGAGCAGGACGATCAGGAAGCACTCGGGGTGGTTGGCGGCGATGGACTTGGCGATGTTCTGCAGCATCACCGTCTTGCCGACCCGCGGCGGGGCGACGATCAGGCAGCGCTGCCCCTTGCCGAGGGGCGCGACGATGTCGATCAGGCGGCCGGAGCGGTCCTTCAGCGTCGGGTCGTCGATCTCCATGACCAGCCGCTCCTCGGGATAGAGCGGCGTCAGGTTGTCGAAGTGGACCTTGTGCCGGACGTTCTCCGGGGTCTCGAAGTTGATCTGGTTGACGGTCATGAGCGCGAAGTAGCGCTCGCCTTCGCGGGGAGCGCGGACGCCGCCCTCGACGGTGTCCCCGGTGCGCAGGCCGAAGCGGCGGATCTGCGAGGGGGAGACGTAGATGTCGTCGGGACCGGGGAGGTAGTTGGCCTCCGGGCTGCGGAGGAAGCCGAAGCCGTCGGAGAGGACTTCGAGGGTGCCGGAGCCGGAGATCTCGGTGCCTTCGTCCGCCAGCTCCTTGAGGATGGCGAACAGCATGTCCTGCTTGCGCAAGGTGCTGGCGTTCTCGATCTCGAGCGCCTCGGCGAAGGCGAGGAGGTCGGTGGGGGTCTTCTCCTTCAGCTCCTGCAGCGACATGCGCGCGGGGAGGTCTGAGGGGGCGGCGGCCGGGGCTTCGGCCTGCTCGAGGACGGACTCGTCGGTCATAAGGGGCTCGATGGGGCAGGGGCCTGCGAGGGCGCGGGCCGAGGAGAACACTGGGGCGCCGGAGCGCGGGGGAAACAGGCGGACGACCTGGCGGCCCTGGTGAGCGCGGTCGTCGCTGGAGAGAGGCGGGAAGCGCGAGGGATCGCGCTCGCTCCACCGGAAACATAGGCGGCGGTTCAGGTCAAGGCGGGCCTATCGCCTCAGCGGCCGCCGAACTCCAGTGTGACGGCCAGGACCATGACCACCGCGGCCAGGAACGGCAGCTCGTTCGTCATGCGCCAGAACCGCGCCGAACGCCGGTTGCGCGCCTCGGCGAACGCCTTGCGCGCCGTCCCCAGATAGTGGTGCCACCAGGTCAGGAAAAGGACGCCGGCCAGCTTGGTGAGCAGCCACGGGGTGGTCAGGACGGAGAGGTCGCGGCCGCCGCCCGTGCGATGCCAGATCAGCAGCAGGCCGAGGACCCAGGCCGCAACCATGGCCGGGTTCATGATGATGCGCAGCAGCTTGCGCTCCATGGCCTGAAACGTCGTGTCCAGCTCCGACCCGGGAGCCGCAGCGGCGTGATAGGCGAAGAGGCGCGGCAGGTAGAGCAGGCCGGCCATCCAGGCGATCACCGCCAGGATGTGGAGCCCGCGCAGCAGGTCGTAGTTCACGCCGCCCTCGCGGGGCAGCGGCTCCAGCGGGCGTCGCACCAGCGGCCGCCGCAGGCAGTCTCGGTGGCCGGCGGGCGGGCGAGGGCGGCGGTCACCGTCTCGGCGAGGCCGGCGATGAAGCTGTGCATGACGCTGACCGTGGGAGCGCGAAGATAGACGGGGACGCCGCTCGCGTCGGCCAGCGCGCGGTACTCGTGGTCGAGCTCGACGAGCGTTTCGACGTGCTCCGAGACGAAGGCGATCGGGGCGAGCAGCACGCCCTTCCCTTCGGCGCCGGCGGCCCGGACACAGTCGTCGGTGGCGGGGCCGATCCACTTCAGCGGGCCGACGCGGCTCTGGTAGCAGATCTCCCATTCGGGCGACCAAGGGGCGAGGCGGGCGAGCACGACGGCGGCCGTGGCTTCCACCTGCGCCTGGTAGGGATCACCGCCCTTCACGACCTTCTCCGGCAGCCCATGGGCGGAGAACAGGAGACGCACGTTCTCCGGCCGGCCGGCCTGCTCCCACGTCAGCCGGACGGCATCGGCGTACGCGTCCACGAACCCCGGCTGGTCCGGATAGCAGCAGACCGCCCTCGCCCGGCCCGGCCCTCGGTACGCCTTCTCCCAAGCCTGCAGAGAGGAGCCGGTCGTGGTTGTGGAGAACTGGGGATAGAGCGGCAGGAGCACGATCTCGTCGGGACCCCAGGCGGCGACCTCGGCCGCGGCGTCTTCGACGAACGGCTTCCAGTAGCGCATGGCGATGAAGCAACGCGCCTCGGCGTCCCGCAGGCGGCGGGCGAGCTCGGCGTCCAGCGCCTCCGCCTGCTTACGGGTCTCCGGCAGCAGGGGCGAGCCGCCGCCCATGATCGCGTAGTTGGCCTTGGCCGTCTCCTCGCGGCGGCTGGAGATCAGGCGCGCGAGCGGGGTGCGGAACAGCGCCGGCAGGCCGATGATCGCCGGGTCGTTGAACAGGTTGAAAAGGAAGGGGCACACGGCGTCAGGGCCGTCGGGACCTCCCAGGTTGAAGAGGACGACGGCGACGCGCCGGGTCATCGCACCACCCGCGCCAGAACCTGCTCGACGTGCGCGATCGGCGTGTCGGGCAGGATGCCGTGGCCGAGGTTGAACACGTAGGGCCCGCCGCCCCACTGGGCGAGCATCTGGTCGACGCGACGGTCGAGGGCCTCGCCGCCGGCGCGGAGCAGGAGCGGGTCCAGCGCGCCCTGGACCGCCCTGCCCTGCCTCTGAATCCGTTGTCCGAGGTCCGCCGGGGCCTGCACGTCCAGCGCGACGCCGTTCACGCCGGCGTCTTCCGCGTACTGCTCGACCAGCGCGCCGCCGCCGCGGGGGAAGCCGATCACCGGCAGGTCGATCCCGGCGTGCGCCAGCCGCTCGACGATGCGGCGGTGGGGCGTGGTGACGATCCGTTCGAACACGTCCTCCGGAAGGTCGTTCGACCAGCTGTCGAACAGCTTCAGCACCTGCGCGCCAGAGCGGGCCTGCATGGCCAGGTAGTCCGCCGTGGCCTCGACGAGCACGTCCAGCAGGGCGTCGACGCGCTCAGGATCCTCGTGGACGAGCCGGCGTGCGTTGACACGGTCCCGGCTGCTGCCGCCTTCGATCATGTAGGTCAGCACCGTCCAGGGTGCGCCGGCGAAACCGATCAGGGCGCGCTCGGGCTCGAGGGCGGCGCGAACTCGGCTCAGCGTCTCGCCCACCGCGGCCAGCGCCTGTCCCGCGGCCGGGGCGAGGTCGCGCATGCGGTCCAGGTCGGGCAGCGCGCCGAGCTTCGGCCCCTCCCCCGCCTCGAAGCGGACGTCCTGCCCGAGCGCCCGGGGGATCAGCAGGATGTCGGCGAAGACGATGGAAGCGTCGAACGGGAAGCGGCGCATCGGCTGGAGCGTGGCTTCCGCCGCCATCTCCGGGTTGAGGCAGAAGGCGATGAAGTCGGGGGCTTGGGCGCGGAGCTCCCGATACTCCGGCAGGTACCGCCCCGCCTGACGCATGAACCAGACCGGCGGGCGGTCCAGGGTCTCGCCCCCGAGGGCACGGAGGAGAAGGGGCCTGTCCGCCATCGAGGGTTCTTAGACAGCGCCGACCCGGAGGCATCAAGACCCTCGAGCTCTCCCGTCCTCACCCCTCTTCTCTTCCAGTCTTAGTCTTAGAAAAGAGATGGAAGCAGAAGGTTGGGGTGGGGCGCCGCGGGGATGAAACGCGCGGTCCACCTTTCCCACCGCGGACTCCCACCGGATGCGCCCGAAAGGACAGTTCCGGGGCTGTCCCTGTGGAATGCGTGGATCGCGGGCAAGCCTCTGAAGTGGTTAATCAAACCTTAACGCCCCCTCAACGGCTACGCTGTGATCAGCTCGCGCCGGTCGAAATCGCTAACAGGAGGTTAACGGAAGGCCGGGCGCCTCCGTCCAGCCTGTTGAGAAACGGTGCGCGTTCGGAGCGGTTACCCCCGCCGGGCTTGGCAAGCCGCCCCCGAGCCGCTTTTGTCCACCGCGCGAGCCCCCCTTCGCGGCGACGGTCCACCGAACCATCCACCATGGCGTCCCACCTGCGCTTCGCGACCTACTTCCACGTCCACCTGGTGTCGGATTCCACCGGTGAGACGCTGAACGCGATGGCCAAGGCCGTGTGTGCGCGCTTCGACCATGTGCTGCCGATTGAGCACATCTACGCGCTGGTGCGCTCGCGCCGGCAGCTCGACCGCGTGCTGCGCGAGATCGAGGGCGCGCCGGGGGTGGTTCTCCACACCATCGTGGACAAGGAGCTGCGGGCGGCGCTGGAGGAAGGCTGCCGGGCGATGGACGTCACTTGCGTGGCGGCGCTCGACCCGCTGGTGGCTTCGCTGGCGCGGTACCTGGGAGCGGCGATCTCGACCCGAGTGGGCGCGCAGCACGCGCTGGATGCGGAGTACTTCAACCGCATCGAGGCGCTGGACTACGCCATGGCGCACGACGACGGGCAGGGCTTCGACGATCTGGAGCGAGCGGACGTCGTGCTGGTGGGCGTGAGCCGCACGTCGAAGACGCCGACCTGCATCTATCTGGCGCACCGCGGGGTGCGCGCGGCGAACGTGCCCCTGGTCCCCGGCTCGGAACCGCCGCCGCAACTGTTCCAGGTGGAGAAGCCGCTGGTCGTCGGACTGACCGTGTCGCCGGACCGGTTGGTGCAGATCCGGCGCAACCGCCTGCTGAACCTGCGCGAGGACCGGCAGAGCGACTACATCGACATGGATGCGGTGCGAGACGAGACCGTGCGTGCCCGGCGGATGTTCGAGAAGCGCGGCTGGCCGGTGATCGACGTCTCCCGGCGCTCGGTCGAGGAAACGGCCGCGGCGGTCATCAACCTGCTGTCGGCGCGCAAGACCCAGACGGCGGGATCGGCGGCGTGACGCCGGTCGTCCTCGCTTCGAAGAGCTCGGCGCGATCAGCGATGCTGCGGGCGGCGGGCGTAGCGTTCGAGGCCCGAGGATCGGGCGTGGACGAGGACGCGCTCAAGTCGGAATGGCTGACGGACGGCGCGACGCCGCTCCTGGTCGCCGAGCGGCTGGCCGCGTGCAAGGCGCTGGCGGTGTCGCGCGCGGAGCCGGGGCTGGTGATCGGGGCGGACAGCACGCTCGAGCTCGACGGGCGGCTGTTCGACAAGGCCGGCAGCATGGAGGAGGCGCGGGCGCGGCTGATCGAGCTGCGCGGCCGTGCCCACTCGCTGCACTCGGCGGTGGCGCTGGCGCGCGAGGGCGCGGTGGTGTGGAGCGAGGTCGGGACGGCCGTGCTCCACGTGCGGCCGTTCACCGAGGCCTGGCTGGACGGCTACATCGCGCAGGCGGGGGACGCGGTGACCTCGTCGGTGGGCGCCTACCATCTGGAGGGCGTCGGCGTGCAGTTGTTCGAGCGCATCGAAGGCGACTGGTTCACGATCCTGGGCATGCCGATGCTCGGGCTGCTGGAAGCTTTGCGGCGCGAAGGCGCCTTGCCGGCGTGAGGCCGACCGGCGCGGCGACCGTGGCCGGGATCGTGGGCTCTCCGGTGGCGCACTCGTTGAGCCCGGTGCTGCACAACGCGTGGATCGAGGCGGCGGGGCTGGATGCGGCGTACGTCCCCTTCCCTGTTCCCGAGGATGGGTTCGAGCGGTTCGTCGACGGCCTGCGCGGCGGCACGGTGGCGGGCGTGAACGTCACCGCGCCGTTCAAGGAGCGAGCGCTCGCGGCGGCGGACATCGCGGACGAGGCGGCGCAGAGCGCGGGCGCTGCGAACCTGCTGCTGTTCCGCGCGGACGGCGTGGTGGCGGCTCGCAACACCGACGGTGAAGGGCTGCTCGCCGCGCTGGCCGATCAGGCGCCGACGCTGAAGCTCAGAAGCGCCGTCGTCGCGCTGATCGGCGCGGGGGGCGCCGCACGCGGCGCCGCCACGACCCTGCTGCAGGCGGGGGTCTCGGAGGTGAGGATCGTCAACCGGACGTTCGCCCGGGCGCGCAGCGTGTCCGAAGGGCTGGACGGCGCCATGCCGTATCCGCTGGAGAACCTGAGGGACGCGCTCTCCGGAGCGCACCTGGTGGTGAACGCCGCGTCGGGCGGGACGGAGGAGATGCCGGCGCTGGCGCACGACTGGCGGGCGAGGATCGGCGCGGCCGCGCTGGACATGACCTACCGGCCGCTGCGCACGCCGTTCCTCGAGCGCGCGGCCGAGCAGGGGCTGACGGTGGTGGACGGGCTGGAGATGCTGATCGGTCAGGCGCGGCCTTCATTCGAAGCCTTCTACGGGGTCGCGGCTCCGGCGATCGACGTGCGCGCCCAGGCGTTGGCTGCCCTCGGGAAGGCGGCGTGAAGATCGTCGGGCTCACCGGCTCCATCGGAATGGGGAAGTCGACGACGGCGGGGCTGTTCGCGGCGGAGGGCGTGCCGGTCTACGATGCCGACACCGCCGTGCACGCCATCTACCAGCGCGGAGGCGCGGCGGTGGAGTCCGTGGGCGCAGCCTTCCCCGGCGTGGTGCGGGACGGCGGCATCGACCGCGCGGCGCTGTCGGCGCAGGTCACGGGCGACCCCGAGAAGCTGCGGGCGCTCGAGGCGATCGTGCATCCGCTGCTGGCGGAAGGGCGGGCGGCGTTCTTCCGCGCGGCGGAGCTGGCGGGCGCGGACATGATCGTGCTCGACATCCCGCTGCTGTTCGAGACGGGCGGCGACGGCGCTTTCGACGCGGTGGTGGTGGTCTCCGCGCCGGCGGAGGTGCAGCGGGAGCGGGTGCTCGCCCGGCCGGGCATGACGGAGGAGAAGTTCGCCGCCATCGTGGCGCGGCAGACGCCGGACGCCGAGAAGCGGGCGCGCGCGGACTTCGTGATCGACACCTCCCGCGGCGTCGACGCGGCCCGCGACGACGTGCGCCGGGTGTTGTCCACACTTCAGGACCCGGCGTGGCGATCGGTCCGTCGCCGACCGCTGGACGGGTCAGGCGAACAGCCCGATTAATCGCGCATGGCGCGCGAGATCATCCTCGACACCGAGACCACCGGGCTCGACCCGCGGGACCACCGCGTGATCGAGATCGCCTGCGTGGAGATCGAGGACTTCATCCCGACCGGCCGCACCTTCCACCGCTACGTCAACCCGGAGCGGCTGATCGAGGCGGACGCCGAGCGGGTGCACGGCATCTCGAACGCGTTCGTGGCCTCGAAGCCGAAGTTCTCGGATCCGGAGATCTGCGACGCGTTCCTGGAGTTCGTGGGCGGGGCGGTGATCGTGGCGCATAACGCCGCCTTCGACCGCGGCTTCGTCAACGCCGAGCTGGGGCGGGCGAGCCGGAACGTGGTCCCCGACGGGCGCTGGGTGTGCACCTACAAGCTGGCGCAGTCGCGCTTCCCGGGGATGTACAATTCCCTCGATGCGCTCTGCAAACGCTACCGGATCTCGCTGGCCGAGCGGGAGAAGCACGGGGCGCTGATCGACGCGCGGCTGCTGGCGTCGGTGTACCTGGAGCTGCAGGGCGGTCGCGAGCGGGCGCTCAACTTCAGCATGGACACAGGCTCGACCGCGGGGACGGCGGTCATTGCGCGCCCTGCCTACGGTGCGCGGCCGCGTCCGCTGGCGCCGCTGTCGACTGAGGCCGAACGCGCGGCGCACGCCGCCTTCGTCGAGAAGGTGCTGAAGGACGCGTCGCTGTGGAACCGGCTGCAGGCGGCGTCGGCCGCCTGAGGCGTCAGGCCCCAGACCTCAGGCGTTGCCGATGGTCTGGGTTTCGCCGGCGGCCTTCTGCGAGGCGTAGACGCCCGCGAAATCGATCGGGTCGATCAGGAACGGCGGGAAACCGCCCTCCGCGGTCATGTCGGAGATGATCCGGCGGGCGAACGGGAACAGGTAGCGCGGGCATTCCACCAGCAGCGCGACCTCGAGCGCGTCTTCGGGGACCCCCGCGAGCTCGAACAGGCCGCCGTAGAGCAGCTCCACGTGGAAGTTCACGTCGCTCTCGCGCGTCGCCGAGGCGCCGAGCTTCAGGTCCACCTCGAACAGGCCGTCCGGCCGCCCGCGGGCGTTCATCTCGACCTGCATGTCGATGGAGGGCTGGCCGCTGCTGGAGGGGCGCAGCGAGTCCGGCGCGCGCGGGTTCTCGAAAGACAGGTCGCGGATGAACTGCGCCAGGATCCGGATCTGCGGCACGCCGGGACCTTGCATCGGCTGGGCGGGCGGGGCGCCTTGGTCGGTGTCGGTCATGGCGTGGGTCTCCGGAGGGCCGCTTTCGCCGGGGGCGAAGGGCGCGGCGCAGCTAACATGCAGGCCCCGGTCGCGCAACGCGGGGCTGACGCCCGGCTCCCGGCCCCCTATATCGGTCTCTACGCGCATCCGGCCCCGGAGCGCCCGCGTTAGGTCGTGATCGTGCAAGCGCTCGAACTGGTCATCTTCGCCGCCCTCGCCGCCGTGGTGCTGTTCCAGCTCTACGCGGTCCTCGGCCGGCGCGTGGGCCGCCAGCCGGAGGACGCCGCCGAAGTGGAGGCGCGCAAGCCCGCCGCCGAGCTGCCGACCCCCCGGGCGGAAGAGATCGCGCCCGCGGAGGCGGCGACCGGCCTGGCGGCGGTCAAGGCCCGCGATCCGAGCTTCGACGTCGCCGGGTTCCTGCAGGGCGCCCGCTCGGCCTATGAGATGATCGTGCTGGCGTTCGCCAAGGGCGACCGTGACACGCTGAAGGGCCTGCTCACGCCGGCCGTCTACCGCACCTTCGAGGGCGTGGTCTCGCAGCGGGAGGCGGAGGACCGGACCGAGAATGTGGAGTTCCTGCAGGCGCCGCGCGCGGACCTGGAGGACGTCGACCTCGTGGGCGACATGGCCCGGGTGAAGGTGCGCTTCCTCGCCGAGTTCCGCAGCCGCAGCAAAGGACCCGAGGGCGAGGCCGTGGACGACCGCCGCACGGCCGAGATCTGGACGTTCGAGCGTGACGTGACCAGCCGCGATCCGAACTGGGCGCTGGCCCAGGTGGAGCCGGCGGAGGTCTGATGCGGGGCGCCCTGGCGGCCTTCGCCGCGGCGCTGGCCGTCGCGGGCTGCGCGACCCCCGCACCCTCCTATCCGCCCGCCCGGGACTATGGCCCGCCGCCGGCGCCGTACGCGACGCGCGGCCCGACGACGCCCGTGGAAGCAGGGCTGCCGCTGTCGAGCCTCCCCGGCTGGGCGCAGGAAGACCACCTCGCCGCCTTCGTCGCGTACCGGAACGCGTGCCAGCTTCCCTCAGCGCCCCTCTGCCCCGAGGCTCGGGCCCTCAACGTGATCACCGCGTCTCAGGCGCGCGCCTTCTTCGAACAGCGGTTCAGGGCCGAGCCGGTGGCCAACCAGCCGACGGGGCCCGGGCTGCTCACCGCCTACTTCTCTCCGGAGTACCCGGCGCGCTGGAGCTCCGACGCGGTGTACAGCGCCCCCGCCCGGTCTCGCCCCTCCGACCTCGTGCAGGGACAGCCGTATGCGGCGCGTGCCGAGATCGAAGGCCGCTACCCCGAGGGCGCGCTGGCGTGGCTGGCGCCGGAGGACCTGTTCTTCCTGCAGATCCAGGGATCGGGCACGCTGGTGTTCCCCGACGGCTCGCGGCGCAGGCTGGTCTACGCGGCGGACAACGGGCGGCCGTTCGTCGGCATCGCCAAGGTCATGCGCGAGCGCGGGCTGCTGGCCGACAACCAGACGTCCGGCGACGCCATCCGCAGCTGGCTGGCCGACCATCGCGGGCCCGAGGCCCAGGCGGTGATGAACGAGAACCCGCGGTACATCTTCTTCCGGATGGAGGCGGACGACGGGCGCGAGCCTCTGGGCGCCGCCGGCGTTCCCCTGCCCCCGGGCCGCGCGATCGCGGTGGACCCGGCGCACCACGGCTACGGCACGCTGTTCTGGCTGGACGCGCAGGCCCCGGCGCTCGCGGGGAGCTTTCCCGTTTACCGGCGGCTGGTGACGGCGCTCGACACCGGGGGCGCGATCAAGGGGCCGGTGCGCGCGGACCTCTACATGGGGCGCGGCGCGGCGGCGGGCGCGGAAGCGGGCCGGGTGCGCCACCAGCTGCGGATGTACCGGCTCGTCCCGCGATGACGCGGCGTCCGCTCCGGCCGGACGAGGTGAAGGTCTGGGCGGAGGTGGCCTCCACGGTGGAGCCCGCGCCCGGCAAGACCGTTCCCGAGGTCTCGCCGGAGCCGGAAGCGCTGCAGAGCACGCCCGTGAAACCTTCGGCGTCGGCAGTCCTGAAGCGGCCGGCCCGCAAGGCGCCCGCGGCTCCCGACCTGATCGAGCCCAAGCGGCAGCGGCGGATCGTGCGGGAGCGCGATCCCATCGACGGACGCATCGACCTGCACGGCATGGACCAGGACCGGGCCCGGCTGGCGCTGCACGGCTTCCTGCAGCGGGCCTACGACGACGGCGCGCGGGCGGTGCTGGTGATCACCGGCAAGGGCACGCAGGGCGAGGGCGTGATCCGGCGGCGAACGCCGGACTGGCTGGCCGAGCCCGCGGTGCGTCCGATGGTGGCGGGCGTGTCGCAGGCGCACCGGCGCCACGGGGGCGAGGGCGCGCTCTACGTGGCGCTCAAGCGGAAAGGCTGAGGCCGCACCGGGCGACGAGTTCGGAGAGGGAGACCTGCGGGCGCGGGCCGTAGTGGCTGATCACTTCGGCGGCCGCGATGGAGCCCAGACGTCCGCACTCCGGCAGCGGACGCCGGCGGGCGAGGCCGAAGAGAAAGCCGGCGGCGTACTGGTCGCCGGCGCCGGTGGTGTCGACCACCCTGTCCACGGGATCGGCGGGAACGGAGAAGACCTCGCCGTCGTGCAGGATCACCGAGCCCTGCGCGCCGCGCGTCACGGCCGCCATGGCGACGCGGCTCTTCAGCGCCTGCAGCGCCGCGTCGAAATCGGAACCCGTCTCGAAGAGGGCGGTCAGCTCCACCTCGTTTGCGAACAGCAGGTCCACCTCCTCGTCGAGGAAAGCGAGCAGCGCGTCGCGCCAGCGCTCGACCACGAAGGCGTCCGACAGGGTGAGCGCGACCTTGCGGCCGGCTTCCCGGGCGATGCGGGAGGCCTTGAGCAGGGCGTTGCGCGCCTCGCCCGGGTCGAAGAGGTAGCCCTCGAGATACACGACCTCGGCCGCCTTCACCGTTTCGGGGTTCACGTCGGGCGGGGAGAGCAGGGCCGCGGCGCCGAGGTAGGTGGTCATGGTGCGCTGGCCGTCGGGCGTGACGTTGATCAGGCACTTGCCGGTGGCCGGGCCGCAGTCGAGGAACGGCGTGTCGAACTTGACCCCCATGGCGCGGATGTCGTGGGCGAAGACCTCGCCGAGCTGGTCCGACGCGACCTTGCCCATGAAGGCGCCGCGCCCGCCGAGGCTGGCGAGCCCGGCCAGGCTGTTCGCCGCGGACCCGCCGGAGGCTTCGAGGCCCGGAGCCATGGCGTCGTAGAGCGCGCCGGCGCTCTCCTCGTCCACCAGCTTCATGCCGCCCTTGTTCAGCCCCTGCGCGACGATGAAGTCGTCCGTGGCGGGCGAGATGATGTCGACGATGGCGTTGCCGATGCCGGCGACGTCGTAGGCTGCGGTCATGTGCGTCCGGGTGCTCGCGAGGGGCCGCGAGGTATAGAAAGGGGCAGCGACCGGTGCAAACGGGCGCGGAGCCTCGATGAAACGAGCCGTCCTCCTGCTGTTGCTGGCCCTGCCTGCGAGCGCCCTCGCGCAGGCGGACGGGCTCGTGGGCACGAGCGAAGCGGAGGTGCGGGCGAACCTGGGCCCGCCCGACGTGGCGCGGCGCGAGGATCGCTCGGCCATGTGGACCTACCGGACGACGACGTGCGCGCTCTACGTCTACTTCCGCGCCGCCGGGCGCGAGGGGCTGCAGGCGACCGGGGCGTCCGCGGGTCCGCGGCGCAGGGGCGAGCCGGCGCCGGGCGTGGACGCCTGCGTCGCCGCGGTGCGCGCTCAGGCGCCGAGGAAGAGCGGTCGCGATGGGCAGAGCTCCGCCACCGGGCAGACCTCGCACTTGGGACGGCGCGCCACGCAGGTGTAGCGGCCGTGCAGGATGAGCCAGTGGTGGGCTCGCGTTAGATACGGCGGCGGCACCAGCGCCATCAGCTCCTGCTCGACGGCGTCAGGCGTGGCGCCCTTCGCGAGCTTCAGCCGGTGCGAGACGCGGTAGACGTGGGTGTCGACCGCGATGGCCGGCTCTGCGCGGAGTTCGTTGAGCACCACGCTGGCGGTCTTTCGGCCGACGCCGGGCAGCGCCTGGAGCGCCTCGCGGTTCAGCGGCACCTCGCCGCCGTGTTCGCGCAGGATCTGCTCTGAGAGGGCGATCACGTTCTTCGCCTTGGTGTTGAACAGGCCGATGGACTGGATGAAGGGGGTGAGCCCCTCGACGCCGAGCGCGGCCATCTTCGCGGGCGTGTCGGCGACGCGGAACAGCGGCTCGGTGGCCTTGTTGACCGACTTGTCCGTCGCTTGCGCGGAGAGGACCACTGCGACCAGCAGCGTGAACGGGTTCACGTAGTCGAGCTCGGGCTTCGGGTCCGGCTGGAGGGACTCGAAGGTCGAGAAGATCGCCTCGACGCGGGCGCGCTCCTTGGGCGACAGGCGCTTGGTCATGGCATAACGGCGGACGAGATGAGCACGGCCGACCTCTACATGGACGCGGTGATCACGCCCAACGCCTCGCTGTCGAAGCGCGGCTTCGCCATCGTGATCGCGGGGCTGGCGGCGGTGAACGCGATCATGGCGGTGTTCTTCCTCGTCGTCGCCGCGCTGCCGATCCCGATCTTCCTAGGTCTCGACCTTCTCGGCGTGATCATCGCGTTCAAGGCGAGCTACCGCCGCGCCCGGACGGTGGAGCGGGTGCAGGTTTCGGCGGAAGCCGTGCGAGTGCGTTACGAGAACCCCCGCGGCGCGCGGACGGTGTGGTCGTCGCCCACCGCGTTCACCGGCGTGGCGCTGGAAGGGACCGGACACGACGGGCGCGTGCGGCTGAGCCTCTCGGGCCGCAGGTTGACGGTCGGCGCGGCGTTGAGCCCGAAGGAGCGGGTCGACTTCGGCGAGGCGCTGCAAGACGCGGTGCGCCGGGCGCGAGCCGAACGGTACGCCTGAGCGCAAGAACCGGGCGGACTCCCCTGCCTTGCGGCGCCATCTTCGGAGCATGGCTTACGACATGCACACCGCCGATCCGCAGTCCCTTCAAGGCCTGGCCGAGCTGGAGCAGCGCTCGGCCGATTACGCGCGCATGGCGGACGCGCTCACCTGGCTGGCGGAGCGCTGGCGCGAGCGGCCGTCTCTGGACGAGGCCGCTGCGGCCGTGGGGCTGTCGCCGACGCACTTCCAGCGGGTGTTCACGCGCTGGGCGGGCGTGAGCCCGAAGACCTTCACCGCCGCCATCGGGCACGCGGAAGCGCGGGCGGCGCTGGAGGACGGCGCCAGCGTTCTGGACGCGACGTACGACGTGGGCCTCTCCGGGCCGTCGCGGCTGCACGACCTGTTCGTGGCGCAGGAGGCGGTGACGCCGGGCGAGGCGCGCCGCCGCGGCGCGGGCGTCGAGCTGCGCTGGGGCTGGGCGCCGACGCCGTTCGGCAAAGGGCTGTTCGTGGCGACGCCGCGGGGGCTGTGCGGGTTGGCGTTCTCGGACGCGGGCGCGGAGGACGAGAACTTCGAGGACATGCGGCGCCGCTGGCCCGCGGCGACATGGGTGCGGGACGACTCGGCGGCGCGCGAGTGGGCCCTGCGGGTGTTCGGCGAGGGCGAGGGGCCGGTGCCGCTGGTGCTCATGGGTCCGCCGTTCCACGTGCAGGTCTGGAAGGCGCTGCTGCGGGTGCCGTCGGGGAAGACGGCCACGTACGGCGAGGTCGCGGCCTGGGCCGGCGCGCCAAGGGCGGCGCGGGCGGTCGGGGCGGCGATCGGGGCGAACCCGATCAGCTGGTTGATCCCGTGCCACCGGTTCATCGCGCGCGACGGACGGCTGACCGGTTACCACTGGGGGCTGCCGCGCAAGGCGGCGATGCTCAGCTGGGAACGCACGCACGCGGCGTGAGGGAGGTTCAGGCGAGACGCTGGAGCAGCTTCTCCCTCACGGACGGCCACTCTTCCGCGATGACCGAGAAGACGACGCTGTCCCGGGACCAGCCGGTCCAGGTGATCAGGTGGTTGCGCAGGACGCCCTCGCGGAGAGCGCCGAGCTTGTGCAAAGCGGCCTGGCTGCGCTCGTTGCGGCTGTCGACGGTGAACTGGACCCGGCGGGCGCCCCGCTCGAAGGCGTGCTGCATCATCAGGAGTTTGGCCTCAGGGTTCACCTTCGTTCCGCGCGCGTCGGGCCGGAAGAAGGTGGAGCCGATCTCCACCGTGCGATGCTCCGCCGAGATCTGGTGGAAGCTGGACGTGCCGACGACGCGGCCGTCCGCGAGCCGCACGGCGAAGGCGACCCTGGCGCCCTGCTCGATCTGCGCGCACGCGGCGTTCCAATAGGCATCGAAGCCTTCGCCGCGGCCGTTCACGAACTGGATCGCCCAGTTGTCCGGGTCGACGTCGAGTGCGGCGCGGACCTCGGGGCGCAGCGCGGAGGAGAACGGTTCGAGGGAGACGAACCGGCCGCTCAGGGGCGCCGCGTCCAGCTTCACTGCGTCCCGCTCACAGGATGAAGCGGCTGAGGTCGGCGTTCTTCGACAGTTCGCCGACGCGGGCGTTCACGTAGGCGGCGTCGACGGTGATCGTCTGGCCGGTGAGATCGGTGGCCTTGAAGCTGACGTCCTCGACGACCTTTTCGAGGATCGTCTGCAGGCGGCGGGCACCGATGTTCTCGACCGAGCCGTTCACGGCGACGGCGGCGTCGGCGAGGGCGTCGACGGCGTCCTCGGTGAACACCAGCTCCACCTGCTCGGTGGTCATCAGCGCCTGGTGCTGGCGGATCAGGTTGGCCTCGGGCTCGGTGAGGATGCGGCGGAGGTCCTCGCGGGTGAGGGCCTTCAGCTCCACGCGAATGGGCAGGCGCCCCTGCAGCTCGGGCAGCAGGTCGGACGGCTTGGCCACGTGGAAGGCGCCCGAGGCGATGAAGAGGACGTGGTCGGTCTTCACCGGCCCGTACTTGGTGGCGACGGTGGTGCCCTCGATCAGCGGGAGCAGGTCGCGCTGTACGCCTTCCCGGCTGACGTCGGCGCCGCCGCGCTCGGCCCGCGAGGCGACCTTGTCGATCTCGTCGATGAAGACGATGCCCTCGTTCTCGGCGAGGTCGAGCGCCTCCTTGATGAGGGCTTCCTGGTCGAGCAGGCGCTCGCCCTCCTCCGAGACCAGGGGGCCGTGGGCCTGCTGCACGGTCATGCGGGCGGTCTTGGTGCGGCCGCCGAGGGCTTTGCCGAGCACGTCGGAGAGGTTGATCATCCCGATCCCGCCGGGCTGGCCGGGCAGGTCCAGGCCCTGCAGGGGCGAGGCGGTGTCGGCCAGCGTGATCTCGACCTCCTTGTCGTCGAGCTCGCCGGCGCGCAGGCGCTTGCGGAAGGCGTCCCGGGTGGCGGTCGCGGCGCCGGGGCCGACCAGCGCGTCGAGGATGCGCTCCTCGGCTGCGGCCTCGGCCTTGGCGCGGACGTTGGCGCGGCGCTTGTCCCGCACCATGGCGAGCGCGGCCTCGACGAGGTCGCGCATGATCTGATCGACGTCGCGGCCGACGTAGCCGACCTCGGTGAACTTGGTGGCCTCGACCTTCAGGAAGGGAGCCTGCGCCAGCTTGGCCAGGCGGCGGGCGATCTCGGTCTTTCCGACGCCGGTGGGGCCGATCATCAGGATGTTCTTCGGCGTGACCTCGTCGCGCAGGTCCTCCGGCACGCGGCGGCGGCGCCAGCGGTTGCGCAGGGCGACGGCCACGGCGCGCTTGGCGTCCTGGTGCCCGACGATGAAGCGGTCGAGCTCGGAGACGATCTCGCGGGGGGAGAACTCGGTCATGCGTCCTTGTAGCGGGTCATGAGGAGCGCGAGACCCCAATCGGTGTCCTGGACGTCGCCGCGGACGAACCCGGCCTTCTCGTACGCCCGAATGGCGCGGGCGTTCTCAGGGTGGGGATCGGTGCCGACCGCCGGAGCCCCTTCGGCGAACAGGCGCTCCACGTGCTCGCGGACGAAGGCCGAGCCGTGGCCGCGGTTCAGCAGCTCGGGCAGGCCGATCGTCTGGTCGATCCCGCGGGAGCCGGGCGGGAGCGTAGCGAAGGCGTGACCCGGCCAGGCGTGCGGCTCGTAGTCCTGGGCGTAGGCGAAGGGGCGGCCGTCGAGGGAGACGATCCACTGCCGGGTCCTCGGGTCGATCAGGCCCTCGTCGAGATCGTCGCCCTCGCCCCACCAGACCGCGGCGTCCGGCGTCGCGATCCAGGCGCGGACCATCGGGAGGTCGTCCGCGGTCATCGGGCGGAAGGCGTAGGTCACGGCAGCGTTTCCACCACGAGCTGGTCGTTGGTGAAGACGCAGATCTCGGCGGCGATGCCCATGGCGCGGCGGGCGACCTGTTCGGCGTCGAGACCCTCCACGTCCATCAGCGCGCGAGCGGCGGCGAGGGCGTAGGCGCCGCCGCTGCCGATCGCGGCGACGCCGCGCTCGGGCTCGAGCACGTCGCCGACGCCGGTGACGGTGAACAGGCTGTCGGCGTCGGCGACGATCAGCATGGCCTCCAGGCGGCGCAGGTAGCGGTCGGTGCGCCAGTCCTTGGCGAGCTCGACGCAGGCGCGGGCGAGCTGGCTCGGGTACTGCTCGAGCTTGGCTTCGAGCCGCTCGAGCAGGGTGAAGGCGTCGGCGGTGGCGCCGGCGAAGCCCACGACGACCTTGCCGTCGGCGATGCGGCGCACCTTGCGGGCGGTCGCCTTCATCGTCGTGTTGTTCATGGAGACCTGGCCGTCGCCGGCCACGACGGTGCGGCCGTCCTTGCGCACGGCGAGGATGGTGGTGCCGTGCCAGTGCGGGAAGTCGGACATCGAGGGCATGTGGCGGCGGGGGCGGGAACGGTCAAGCAGCGCCGCAAAGGGGCCGGTTCGGACAGGAGACAACTTCGCGGCGGAAATCGGTGAACAGTGTCGGCCCCTCCGTGGTCGCAGCGGCCGGCGCCCGGAGGCACGGGGCGCGCGCGGCGTCGGCGCCTGCGAAGGCGGAGCAGAGTTCGGAAGGTCAGGGCGGCGGAGGTTCACGACACATTATAAGCGTGGCCGTGACGAGGGGATCAGATCCGTCTCGTCCCTCTCCGGATGTCTCCGCATGTCTCCGCATGTCTTGTCCCCGGAGACAGCTCCGGCCTAAGGCGACCGCATGCCGGAGCTTCCCGAGGTCGAGACGGTCAGGCGCGGGCTGCAGCCGGCGTTCGAGGGCGCGCGGCTCGTTGGCGTGCGGGCGAACCGGCCGGACCTGCGGTTTCCGCTGCCGGAGCGGTTCGCGGAGCGGCTGACCGGCGCGCGGGTGGAGGCGCTGGAGCGGAGGGCGAAGTACCTGCTGGGGCGGCTCGACACCGGCGAGACGTGGGTGACGCACCTCGGCATGACGGGACGCTTCGTCGTTGAGCAGGGGCGCAATGCGCGGATGCTCGGCGAATTCGTGGAGGAGGCGTCCACGGGCGAGAAGCACGCGCACGTGGTGATCGAGACCGACGGTGGGGCGCGGGTGACGTACTTCGACGCGCGGCGGTTCGGGTACATGGGGCTCGTCGCGACGGCCGAGCTGGAGGCGCATCCGTGGTTTGCGGGCCTGGGGCCGGAGCCGCTCGGGCCGGCTTTCGACGCGGCGCACCTCGCCCGCGCGTTCGCCGGGAAGACGCAGAACGTGAAGGCGACGCTGCTGGACCAGCGCGTCGTGGCGGGTCTCGGCAACATCTACGTGTGCGAGGCGCTCTGGCGGGCGCGCACCTCGCCGAAGAAGGCGGCGGGGAAGGTGAGCCGTCCGGCGCTGGAGCGGCTGGTGGTCGCCGTGCGCGAGGTGCTGGAGGAGGCGATCGCGGCCGGCGGTTCGACCCTGCGGGACTTCGCGAACACGGACGGGGAGCTCGGCTACTTCCAGCACCGGTTCAGCGCCTACGGACGGGAGGGGGAGGCGTGCGGGCGCGGCGACGCAGGCGTGGTGCGACGCATCGTCCAGGCGGGCCGTTCGACATTCTTTTGCCCGCGCTGCCAGCGATGAGCGCCGCATGAGGATCGTGCGCAAAGTTTTCGGCGCGGCGGCGGGGCTCGGCTTCCTGCTGGCGAGTCTGTCCGCGTGGGCCGCGCCCGCGACCTGGCGCCTGGGGGACGGCGACACAGAGATCGTGCTGTTCGGCTCGATGCACGCGCTGCCCAAGGGGGCGCAGTGGCGCACGCCGGAGCTGGAGGCGGCGATCGCGGCGGCGGACGAGGTGTGGTTCGAGTTCCCGGCGCCGAACGCCGCCGGCGTCTCGCAGGCCTACGCCGAGGCGTACAAGACGATGCCGAAGCCGCCCGAGAAGGTCTCTGCGCTGCTCTCCGAGCGCGCGAAGGAGAAGGCGATCGAAGCGTTCGGGTCGCTGGCGGCGGTGGACTCCAAGCGCCCGACCGAGCTGATCAACGAACTGGCGCGGCGTTACTGGGCGGGGCTGGGCGCGGACCTCGAGAACGGGGTGGAGACCACCATCCAGCGGCAGGTCCCGATCGAGAAGCAGCGCGCCTTCGGCAAGCCGGAGCAGCACCTGAAGATCAGCGTGGGCGCGCCGGTCGAGGACCAGATCCGCGAGTTGGAGGTGTTCCTGCTGGGGCATCACAATCCCGAGCCGCTGAGGCGGGCGACGGAAGCCTGGCTCGCGGGCGACATGGGCTACCTGCACCGCGAGTCCGTGGAGCGGATGAAGCACCGCTCCCCCGGCGACTACAGCCGGGTGGTGGCGGAGCGGAACGTGGCCTGGACGGAGGAAATCGTGCGGATGCTCGACCGGCCCGGGAAGATGCTGATCGTCGTGGGCGCCGGGCACATGGCGGGACCGGAAGGGCTGCCGGCGCTGTTGCGGGCCAAGGGGCTGCGGGTCGAAGGGCCATGAACAGGGGTGTGCTGATCGCGGTGCTGGCGGTGATGAGCGGCTCCGTCGCTCACGCGGAGCCGGCGACCTGGACACTCCGAGATGAAGACTCTGCGATCACACTGCTTGGATCCGTGCACGTGCTGCCACCTGACCTGGACTGGCGAACTGCTCGCCTATCGCGGGTGATCGCCCAGGCCGACGAAATATGGTTCGAAAGGACCGACGACAGCGGCGGCGCGGCCTTCATCGCGGCGGGCCGCAGCGGAACGCCGCTTTCCTCGCGATTGACGACGAGGGACTGGGCGCGGCTGCAGGGGCACGCAAGGCGACTGGGCTTTGACGCAGGGTTGCTGGAGCGGTTCCAGCCGTGGCTGGCCGCTCTGCTCCTGCACTACCGCGCGCAGGAAGGCGCGGGTCTCAGGCACCAGTCGGGCGTCGAGCCCCAGATCCAAGCATTGAAACCTGACGTCCCTCATCGCGCCCTTGAGACTGGCGAGGAACTCGCTCGGACGCTTGGGCGCGTGCCTGCGCGAGCGCAGATTCGCTTGCTGCGGACGCAACTCGACGCACTGGACCAAGGCGCGCTCGCAGACCGAGAGCTGTTAGACGCTTGGGCGGCAGGTCGCCTCGGGCCGTTGATGTCTCACGCCGTCGAGCAGCAATCCGAGGCTCCGGAGTGGCACGAAGCTGCAGTGACCCAGCGCAACCGCCGCTGGGCGTGAACGCGTCGAGAAGCTGCTCCGGGGCGAGGGCGATATCCTCATCGTGGTGGGCGCGCTGCACTTGGTGGGCGAGGATGGCCTCCCGGCGCTGCTGCGCGCCAAGGGACTGCGCGTCGAAGGGCCTTGAGCCCGCGCCGCTCTCCCGCGTAACTGCGGGCCGAACGGAGGCCCCCATGGCGCACCAGACCCTGATCGTCGAGCCCGCCGAGGACGGCGTCCTGCTGATCCGGCTGAACCGGCCCGAGGCGCTGAATGCGCTGAACAGCGTGCTGCTGACCGAACTCGCGGGGGTGGTGCGTGACGCCGAGGCGGACGACGGCGTGCGTTGCCTGGTGATCACCGGCTCGGAGCGGGCGTTCGCCGCAGGCGCCGACATCAAGGAGATGGCGCCGAAGAGCTACGCCGAGATGTTCAAGATGGACTTCTTCGCGGGCGAGGCCGAGGCGGTCGCGAAGTGCCGCAAGCCGGTGATCGCGGCGGTGAGCGGCTATGCGCTCGGCGGGGGCTGCGAGCTGGCGATGATGTGCGACTTCATCATCGCCGCCGACAACGCGAAGTTCGGGCAGCCGGAGATCAACCTGGGCGTCGCGCCCGGCATCGGCGGGACGCAGCGGATGACGCGCGCCGTCGGCAAGGCCAAGGCGATGGACCTGATGCTGACCGCCCGGATGATGGACGCGGTGGAGGCGGAGCGCTGCGGGCTGGTGGCTCGCGTGGTCCCCGCCGAGAAGCTGATGGAAGAGACCATGGCGGCGGCGAAGAAGATCGCGTCGCAGTCGGTGCTCGCGCTGATGATGAACAAGGACATGGTGAGCGCCGCGTTCGAGACCACGCTGGAGACGGGCGTGCGCTATGAGCGGCGGCTGTTCCACAGCCTGTTCGCCTTCGAGGACCAGAAGGAAGGGATGGGCGCCTTCGTCGAGAAGCGGAAGCCCGAGTTCAAGGGTCGCTGAGGGGTGTGCCCGCCGCGCACCAGCGGCCGGTGAATCCGCCGGCGCTCCTTTACAGACGGCGTAGCAGTTCAGACAAATCGTAAGGAGCTACGCGAGGCGCTCGTGATGCACAGCCGCCGTCGGTTCACTGCGCTTCTGTCCACGGGAGCTCTAGCGGGCTGCGCGACGGCGGCGGGCCCCGTCAGCCCGGCGCCGAAGCCGGCCTCCCCCGCCCTCTCCCTTCCGCTGCAGCCTCGCGGCCGGCCGCTCGTGCTGGCGCCGGTGCACGTGTCCGAAGACCGGGTGATCCGAACGGTCGTCGGGCTGCGGCCGTACCGCAGCGAAGGGTTCGTCGTGCGGGCGGAGAAGCTCGGCGACAAGCTGGTGGTGCACAACTACGGGCATGGCGGCGGGGGGATCACGCTCTCCTGGGGGACGTCGCACCTGGCCGTGGGGCTGGGCCACGACAGCGCGGTCGAGCGGTACGCGGTGCTCGGTTGCGGCGCCGTGGGCCTCGCCACCGCCCGGCTGCTGCAACGCCGCGGCGCGAAGGTGACGATCTACGCCGCCGATCTGCCGCCGGAGACGACGTCGAACATCGCGGGCGGACAATGGTGGCCTGGGTCGGTCTACGATTTCGACGCCGCGACGCCGGACTTCATCCGCCAGTTCACGCTCGCCTGGCGTAGCGCCTATCGCGAGTTCCAGAACCTCGTCGGGCCGCACTACGGCGTGCGCTGGACCCGCAACTACACCCCTCAACGAGCCGGCGCGGTCCGGCGCGTCGTGGTGGCGCCCGGCGGCGGCGGCCCCGGCGTCCCTCCGCCTCCGCCGGCGGATCCGCTCGAGGGGCTCGCCCCGGAGCGGCGGACGCTCGAGCCCGGCGAACACCCCTTCGGTCCGGTGCGGGTGAGCCAGATCGACAGCATGATGATCGAGCCGGCGATCTATCTGCAGGCGGTCATGGAGGACTTCCTCACCGCGGGCGGGCAGATCGTGGTGCGCAGGTTCCAGAGCCGGGAGCAGTTGGCCCAGCTGCCGGAGCGGACCATCTTCAACTGCACGGGGCTGGGGGCGCGCGCCCTGTTCGGCGACGAGGCGCTGATCCCGGTCAGGGGGCAGCTGGTGATCCTGCTGCCGCAGCCGGAGGTCACCTACAACGTGCTGAGCGGGGGCTTCTACATGTTCCCCCGGACCGACGGGATCGTCCTGGGCGGCACCTATGAGCGCAACGAGTGGAGCCTCCAGCCCGATGTGGAGGCTACGGCGCGGGTCCTGGCGGGGAACAAGGCCATCTTCGACGCTATGACGCAGCCGGGGTGAGCGACCCCGCGTTGACCGCAGGGCCCCTCTTCGCTATATCCGCGCGCTTCGCGCCGCAGGCCTCCCGCCCGGCGCGGCGTCATTTCGAGAGCTGATCATGGCCAATACGCCGGGCGCCAAGAAGGCGATCCGCAAGATCCAACGTCGGACCGAGGTCAACAAGGCCCGGCGTTCGCGCGTGCGCACTTACTTGCGCCGGTTCGACGAGGCGATCGCCGCGGGCGACCGCGCCACCGCCGAAACGGCCTTCGTGGAGGCCCAGTCGGAGCTGATGCGGGCGGTTTCCAAGGGCGTGGTGCACAAGAACACCGGCTCGCGGAAAGTGTCGCGCCTGGCCGCGCAGCTGAAGAAGCTGGCCGCCGCTTAGCCACAGGCGCCGTTACGGCGCCTTCCGCCGAAAAACCGAGCAAATCCAAGGGCCGCGAGCGGCGAACGCTCAGCGGCCCTGATTCTGTTCATGTGCATGAACACGGATGATTCAGGCGCGGCGAATTCGTCGCACCACGGCTTTTCCGTGGCGAAAAAAGGGGTTGCGGGAGTCAACCGGAAAATCGTCAACGCGGCTTAAGAATCTCGGTTGACCGACCCCCTCTCCCGGCTACTCTGAGCGGGCTTCACGCACCTCACATCAACAACGCGTTCCAAGAAATCGCGGGGGCCGCATCCGGTCATCCGCGAAGTGAGATCGTGCGGCCAAAGATAAACGCGCAGAAGACGCGTCATAAGAACTGTTTAGTGCGTGCTTTTCGAGTGGTCGGGGCCGATGAACACGTTGATGAACGGGAGAGCCATGGCGGCTGTTAGAGGGCCTGTGGCGACGCCAGGGGAAGTCTGGGCGCAGGCGAGCGCCGCTCTTCGTGAAGAGCTGGGAGAGAACACTTTCGGGTCGTGGCTGGCGCAGGCGAGCGTCTGCGAAGCCCGCGGCGGCCCGGCGCTGGTGGCGCCGACGGGCTTCGCGCGCGACTGGATCCGCAAGAACGCGTGGCGGCGCGTGAGCGAGCTGTGGGCGGCGTACGATCCGCTGCACCGGCCGCTGGAGCTGAAGAGCAAGGCCGAGCTGGAGATGGACGGCGGCGCGCAGGCGGAGGCCGCGCCGGAGAACGTCGTCGTCATGCCCAAGCCCGAGCTGGTGGTGGCGCCGCCGTCGGCGGACACGCGGCGATCGAGCCGCGCGGCCGGCCTGCAGGACCGCTTCACCTTCGACAGCTTCGTGGCGGGCCCGGCGAACGCCTTCGCCTGCGCCGTGGCGAGGAGCGTCGGCGGCTGGGCGGACGGGCACTTCAACCCGGTGCTGTTCCACGGGCCGTACGGCTTCGGGAAGACCCACCTGCTGAACGCGGTGGCCTGGGAGGCGTCGCGGACGTCGCCGGGCAAGACGGTCATCTACATGACCGCCGAGCGGTTCACCTCGACGTTCGTCCGCGCGGTGATGGACAAGTCGACCAGCAGCTTCAAGGACGAGGTGCGCTCGGCCGACCTGCTGCTGATCGACGACGTGCACTTCTTCGCCGGGAAGTCGTCCACGCAGGAGGAGCTGTTCCACACGCTGGCGGCGCTGATGGACGACGGCAAGCGCGTGGTGCTGTCGAGCGACCGGCCGCCCGCGGCGCTGGTCGACATGGACGCGCGGCTGCGCTCGCACCTGTCGGCGGGGCTGGTGTGCGGCATCGAGCCGGCGTGCCGGATGCTGCGGCTCGGCATCCTGGAGAAGAAGCTGGACTCGCTGGCGCGGCAGCTCGGCTGCAAGTCGGGCGCGCGGCCGGAAGTGCTGCAGTTCCTGGCCGACCGGTTCAGCGACAGCGTCCGCGAGCTGGAGGGCGCGCTGAACACGCTGTTCGCCAGCGCACGGGAGCGGATGTGCACGCTGACGCTCGACGAGGCGCAGACGCTGCTCCGGCCGCACCTGCGCGGCGCAGAGAAGCGGATCACGGTCGACGAGATCCAGAAGGTGGTGTCGGAGCACTACGGCCTGAAGCAGGCCGACCTGCTCAGCGAGCGGCGGACGCGGGCGGTGGCCCGGCCGCGGCAGACGGCGATGTACCTCGCGAAGCAGCTGACCACGCGGAGCTATCCGGACATCGGCCGGCGCTTCGGCGGGCGCGACCACACCACGGTGCTGCACGCGGTGCGCACGATCGAGCGGCTGGCGGCGGAAGACCCGGCGCTGGCGCGCGACGTCGAGGCGCTGACCCGGCGGCTGCGGGGCTGACAGAAGGGGCGGCGGAGGGGTTTCCCCTTTCGCCGCCGCCCTTTAGTGTCGGCGGTCCCACTGAGCGGCGGGGCGCCGCCTGACCGGACGACAGAATGAAGCTCATCATCGAGCGCGCGGCGCTTCTGAAGGCTCTGGGCCACGTGCAGAGCGTGGTCGAGCGCCGCAACACCATCCCCATCCTGTCCAACGTGCTGCTGTCGGCGAACGGCGAAGGCGTGTCGTTCTCCGCGACCGACCTCGACATGGAGATCATCGACCAGACGAACGCCGAGGTGAGCGGCCAGGGGCAGATCACCGCGCCGGCGCACACCCTCTACGAGATCGTGCGCAAGCTGCCGGACGGCGCGGACGTGGAGCTGCGCTACACCGGTGACGACCCGCGGCTGGCGGTGTCGGCGGGCCGGTCGAAGTTCAATCTGCCCGTGCTCCCCGCGGGCGACTTCCCGGTGATGTCGTCTGAAGGCCTCGGCGGCAAGATCACGCTCGACGCGCCGGACCTGGCGCGGCTGATCGACAAGACGCGGTTCGCGATCTCCACCGAGGAGACGCGCTACTACCTGAACGGCTTGTACCTGCACACGGTGCAGGAGGGCGGCGAGGCGCGGCTGCGCGCGGTCGCGACCGACGGGCACCGGCTGGCGCTGGCCGAGATGCCGGCGCCGCAGGGCGCGGCCGGGATGCCGGGCGTGATCGTGCCGCGCAAGACGGTGCAGGAGCTTCGCCGCCTGCTCGACGACGCGACGCAGCCGGTGGAGCTCCAGATCAGCCAGCAGAAGGTGCGCATGGAGTTCGGCGGCGCGGCGCTCACCTCGAAGGTGATCGACGGCTCGTTCCCCGACTACGTGCGGGTGATCCCGCGCAACAACGAGAAGGTGGCCATCATCGACAACGGCGTGTTCGCCGGCGCGGTGGACCGGGTGGCGACCATCTCGGCGGAGAAGAGCCGCTCGGTGAAGCTGGCCTTCGAGCCCGGGCGCGTGGTGCTGACCGTGCGCAACATGGAAGCCGGGCAGGCCGTCGAGGAGGTCGAGATCGACTACGACGGCGAGCCGTTCGAGATCGGTTTCAACGCACGCTACCTGCTCGACGTGGCGGGGCAGATCCAGGGCGAGAACGCGGAGTTCCGCTTCGCCGACCCGAGCTCGCCGACGCTGGTGCTCGACCCGGCCGACCAGGGCGCCCAGTACGTGCTGATGCCGCTGAGGGTGTGAGGCGCTAGGTCTGCTGAAAGGCCCCGCGCTCGACGGCCAAGGACCAGAACGGGACCCTCTTTATAGGCGAGGGCCACGGCAGACTGTCGAAGCCATTCGACTCCCGCTGCAGATAGTCCGCCAACGTGGCGCCGTAGCAGATGACGTCGGACTGGTAGACGGAGAAGACGGGGTTTCCGGCTTCCGCCGGGCGGCTGGGGATGTACCGATGACCATAGATCGGCACGAGCTTGGGTGCTTCCCGAAATGCGGCTTCGAGCACTGCCCGACGGTCCGCCTCAGTCGCAGGCCTCGGACCCCACTCAGGCCACCAGAGAGCGGCCTCCTGCACGTCGAACCAGAAGCTCTCCAGCGGCCAGGACAACGCCTCCTCCACTTCCGCGGCGGGAGTCGCCACCCAGTCGATGGCGCCGCGCCCGAGCAGTGGGCGCCCCTCGAGATAGAGGTCGACGAGGTCGGGCGGGAAATGAAGGTCCCAACGCTCCTGAGCGCGCTCAAGGTCCTCTCGGCTGTAGGGCGGACCCAAGGCGAGCTGCAATGAACGGCTCCGGCAAGACGGCGATCGGCCACTGATATGCCACGCGCCGTCCTCCGCCGCCTCTCGCTCACGGACTTCCGATCGTACGACCGGGCGGAGCTGACTCTCGCCGGCGGCCCCGTGTTCC